>JAESUT010000192.1 GCA_016762995.1 Gammaproteobacteria bacterium
CTACTCCAGCCCTACTCCAGCCCTACTCCAGCCCTACTCCAGCCCTACCCCAGCCAAACATTATCAAATCATAGGTGTCTAATTATGCCTAAGCTTGTCAGTAAAATTACAAGGCTTATGCGTACTATCTAGCTGCTCTGAAATAATCTTGTCCCAAGCTGTCATGCAGGCACCTGGTGAACCTGGTACGCAGAACACTATCGCACCATTAGCCAATCCGGCAAAAGCACGTGACTGAATCGTAGAGGAGCCTATTTCCTGATATGAGAGCTGCCGGAACAATTCGCCGAACCCCTCGATGGGTGTCTCCAATAGAGGCTCAATAGCGGCAACCGTATTGTCTCTCGCCGTAAAGCCGGTGCCGCCTGTTAGCAAAATAGCCTGCACTGTTGAGTCCGCTATCAGCTTCGATACTTCGGCTCGTAACTGGCAAATATCATCTTTGACGATCGTCTTCGCGTGCAACTTGTGCCCAGCACTTTGTAATCTCTCGACAAGTACGACACCGGACTTATCCGTTTCAGGTGTCCGCGTATCGGAAACGGTAACCACGGCAATATTCAGTGGGATAAAGCTAGACATTATGACTCTCTGTATTTGTGTAGGTAGGTTATTTGCAATGCCTAGGAGTAACGCAGTTAAACGTCACGAAGCTCTAGCCGCCAGTCATGTTCATCAGACGGACAGGCTGAGCGTGGTCTTTATCATAGAAGAAATGACGCTCTGGTTTTATCTGCATAGAGTCGATTAGTACCTGCTTTAAATCATCATCGTCATTCTCTGGGTTACGCAAAATGGCACGCAGATCTACAGAGTGCTCATTGCCAAGACAAAGTAGCAGCCGCCCCTCTACAGTTACTCTTACCCGATTACAGTCTTCGCAAAAATTGTGCGTAACTGGCGATATAAAACCTATACGCGTTTTGTGATCCGCGATTTTTACATAGCGGGAAGGCCCAGCGGTTTTTTCGGCGCTATCGATGAGTTGATATTTCTCGGCGATTTTCTCTCTCACCCAGGCATTACTGCAGGTAGTATCTTCCCGAGCATGATCGGAGGCTTCGCCAAGCGGCATTTCTTCAATGAATGCGATATCGATATCGCGCTCGATGGCATAGTCCGCTAAATCTAAAACCTCGTCCTCGTTGTAGCCCCTCATAACGACAGCATTCAATCGTATTCGCTCGAATCCCGCCGCATTTGCCGCATCGATTCCAGCTAGCACTTTGTCGAGCTTTCCAACGCGCGAAATACGCTTAAAGCGCTCAGCATCAAGACTGTCAATGCTGATATTAATTCTATTAACACCTGCCGCCTTTAGTGGAATCGCATATTTTTCTAACTGTGCTCCGTTGGTCGTCAAGAGAAGTTCTTCGAGCCCTTCGAGTGCACCCAATTTTTCGATTAGCGACATTACATCAGTCCGCACCATTGGCTCGCCACCAGTTAACCGGATCTTCTTAACACCCAACTCGGTAAACACTTTCGCAACGCGATACAACTCTTCCAACGACAAAATCTGATCGCGTGGCAGGAATGTCATATCTTCGGTCATACAATAGACACAACGAAAATCACAACGATCCGTAACGGACAGGCGAATATAGTCCACCCGTCTACCGAATTTGTCGATTAGCTCTGTCACTTGACTATTATCTGGCATTTGAATTTTCCTTAAGACAACTATACCGCAGATTCTGGCTCAAAAGCACTGCCCTAGCTACTGTTTGCCTAACTATCATGCTCTTCTAGATGCCATTTAGCGCTATCTGCAAGGAGATCAATATTAAGATTGCACCCATAGCGCGGTCCAACCATACCCCCATTCCTAGTATGAAGAGACGCACCCGTGGAACCCCTAAGATTCGTGACAAAAGTGCAAACCAGAGGAATGTCGCGACAGCGAGGTAGATGCCGTACATGATCTGGATAGTAATCGGTGTATTAGGGTCGATGACGACAGTAAACAGAGCAAGGAAAAACAGCGTAGCCTTCGGGTTCAAACCGTTCGTTAAGAAGCCAAGAGAAAATGCACGAGCTGCCGACAGCAATGGCTCCTGCGTTGTCTCGCCTTCGGCCGTCGGCTTAGTAAGAGAAGTGCGAATTGATTGCACTCCTAGATAGAACAGATAGGCTGCCGCTAGGAATTTCATTGCATTAAATAGTGCAGGTGACTGCGAAAGAAGAAGTGCCACACCTAGCAGGCAATACGTCACATGCAACAGTATCGCACTGCCGACACCGAGACTCGTCCAAATTCCGGAACGCGTGCCACCGCGCATACTTTGCTGCATGACAACAGCAAAATCGGGCCCAGGTGACGCAACAGCAAACAAATGCGCTATCGCTATCGTAAAGAACTCAGCCCAATACATTCATATCTCGTTTCGATGGCGCATGTTTTCCTTTTCAGTCAGGGAACCCGATCTACAATCACTAGGCTTATAACAGCCCTCTGAGCATTGTGTGAAAAATTGTCTGATTGCGAGCGATAGTCACCACTACTTGGTGTCGCTGACCCAGAGAAAGAGACAGAGGCTGAAACGAAGACCGTTTCAGCGGAGGAGATATTGAATGGGCCTACCGCATGTGAATTATCGAGCTGAATATTCATCGGCAGGTCGGCAACGGTGAGGTCGATAGCCGCCAGTGGAGGCAACCCCTCTTGAGCCGCATTACGCACCGCCACAAAGACACGAAGGTTCTGATCGAGCTCCAAGCCCTCGGCCAGCGAGAGATTAATTTCAATAGTTGGCCCCGCCGCAATATCTTGTCCATCTCCAGCTAAACGCTGCTGCGCGATCGTGATACTGCGGCGAAGAATCTGGGCCTGCTCACTGTTTGGATTGCTCTGAATAATAAGTCGCCAATATTCGATGGCGGTCTCAAAATCTTCTCGTTCTTCTGCATCGGCAGCTATTAGTTGCAGTATGGAAACTTCATTGGGATTAATCGCGCGCGCTTCGTCAATTACTTCAAGGATGTCAGCGGTAAAGGAAAACTCGGCAAGGATATATTTAGCCATCGCGACTCGACCGAGCACAAGGGCCTTCTCCGGACTCTCTTCCATGCGCCCCGCCGATTGCGTATAGGCAATCTCTGCTTCGGTGAACATGCCGATGCTGGCGAAATTTTCTGCCAAAAAATACCACGCCCAAGGCCGGTCATCGTCCGCCTGAACAAGCTCGCCTAAACTTACAATTAAATTCTGAGACTCTTGTGGATTGTCCCGATTGTTTACAGTGCGCTGAAACAACCCCATCATTTCGACATCGCTCTTAAAGCCCCACTCGTCATACAAGCCGTAAGCTACGAATGGCATCAATAAGCAGAGCAGCGCAGGAATCGCTAAGTTGTATGCAGTTGACTTAGAAATCGAAGATTTTTTCTGCTTTGTTTTCCCGTTTGCAGCCAACTCTTCATCTGAGACGTCTAACAATAAGCTTTGCTGCATCTCTTGAACAAGCACATCGAACTCAGCCTGATCGAGATTACCAGAAGCTAACTCGCTCTCGAGCTCGTCACTACGTTCTTGAAACAACGCTATGTTTTCATTTTTTCGCGATGCATCTTCAACAAATGACTCGGCTCTATTGCGAACCCACAGCGGAAGTAAAACAAAGCCTACGGCGATTGCGAAAAGTATTGCGGTAAATATCCAGAACAAGGGTTTATTCCAATTAACGAGTAAATGTGACTTACGTTTTATCGCCCAACAGCTGCTTCAGGCGTTCCTGCTGAGACTTATCCAACTGGGTATCGCTGACAGTAATTTTTCTAGCCCGCCGCCAAATTCCAAAAGCTATTAAGCCACCAAGTAATAGGAACAGTAAGGGCCCAAACCATAACAACACTGTTGCGGCGGTTAGCCTAGGACGAAACAGTATAAAGTCGCCATAGCGATCGAACATAAATTGATTAATTTCACTATCGCTCATGCCTTCCATGATCATGCGATGTATTTCTCTACGCAGGTCTTCAGCGACTCCGCCGGTTGAACCCGAAAGGCTTGAGTTCTGACACATGGGACAGCGTAATTCATCCGATAAGGTACGAAACCTATCTTGCTGCTCTTCGGTTTCGAATTCGAAAGTATCGACCTGCGCGTACGCTGCGCTAGGTAACAGCAAGCTAGCTAACAAGGCGATACACACTGCAATTAGTAGAAGTAAATTGCGATTTGGAAGAATTGCCGATGAGTTCATTCTACTAAATGCCTTCTGCGCGCAATTCAGCAATTGCCGGCAGAAACAGCTCCTGCCAAACTGTTTCGTCGAGCACGCTTACGTGACGAAAGCGAATGACCCCCTTCGCGTCAACAAGGTAGGTTTCTGGTGCGCCATAGACGCCTAAATCGATACCAAAGCGCCCACTCTCATCCAAGATGCTGAACGAGAACGGATTGCCATTTTCAAGCAGCCAATCGACAGCTAAGTCCTGCCGATCACGATAATTCACTCCTACGACTGGAATCTCCCCTTCTTCTGACAAGCGCATAAGGGTCGGATGTTCGATTAGACAAGGAAGACAGTACGAGCCCCACACATTCAGCAAGAATATTTGCTTAGGTAGGTCCGAGTTGCTGACATCGCTACCATCTACCGAAGTTAATTCAAAATTCGGCAGCGGCTTATCGATCAGCATGGAAGGTAGGGTCTTGGTGTCCAAATAGAGACCACGCCAAAGCGCTATCGCTACAACAACGAAACCGAGTACTGGCAAATAGAATTTTAGTTGACTCATCGATTCGTACTAGGAGCTAGCCTGCAGCTCGCCTCCCAGTGAATTCGGCTTTTTCAACGCACGATTCGACTCTGTCTGCTTTCTACGCAGGCGTCGATAGCGCTTATCAGCCGCCGCCAAGATGCCTCCAAATGCCATGAAGATGGCGCCTAGCCATATCCACCGTACGAAAGGCTTCACATAGATCGTCATCGACCAGGAGTCCCCTTCTTTCTTTTCACCGAGAGTAATAAAGAGATCGCGCAAGAAGCCAGCATCGATCGCCATCTCTGTCGAAGGGGTATTCGTCGCCAAATAAATTCGTCGCTCTGGATGCAGGGTTGTTATTTCCTTGCCATTTTTCAGTACCTTGAAGGTCGCCTCTTCACCGACATAGTTCGGGCCATTGACCGAAGCTGTACCTTCAAACTGAAACACATAATCGCCCAGTCCTACGTCCTGTCCAGGTGATAACAGAACACTGCGCTCTGTGCTAAAAGTGCTAGTCAGCGCTACGCCAAGCAGCATGATGGCCAGACCAAAGTGCGCCATCTGCATCCCATAGTAACTAAACGACAACGCACGAAGTCCTTTCAGACGTGTTGCCTTATTCGCCGTCTTATTCACAAGGTCCAGCAGCATCGCCAGCATGATCCACGAACCAATTGCCACAGCCAGAGTTGCTGGCAGTGAAATCTCACGCGTAACTAGCAGCGGAAGCACAACGCCTAAGGCGATAGCTGCCAATGCGACCTTGCCTAGTTGTTGAAATAGATAGGCCGTAGAGGTGCGCTTCCAGCGAGTGAATGGTCCAATAGACAATAGCAGCGCGAGCAGTGCCATTAGCGGAATAAAGATCGTATTAAAGTAAGGGGGGCCAATCGAGATTAA
>JAESUT010000006.1 GCA_016762995.1 Gammaproteobacteria bacterium
ATCGTTACATTCTGGCCCCTGTGCGGAGTGATCTATCTGGCCTAACACAGGGTAATTTTCATGCATCCCAACCATATCGGAATGGTCGGGCATGTCGTCCATGCGGTGGCTAGGGCCACAGCAGCAATTAGTCTGCTCCTGCTCCATTTCCGGCATCATGGCGCAGGCGTAGCTGGCCTGAATATTCAACAGGAAGCCAGCTATACACAGGACAGACAGCCATTGGCGAGTATTTTTTTTAAGCAATTGATGCATAGTATTAAAGACAGCGACCCGGCTAGGATTCTTTCAGTAAAGTACGGCAATCTTGAAAACTAAGCAAGTAAGCAGTTGATGTTATTCGTAAACTTAACATACAGGTCTAAGCCGACTAAGGGTTCAGCAGCTAAATTAAACTGCACAATTTAGCGAATAAGTCTTCGCCATCCGATAACCGCAGAAGTGACAGAGAAACCAAACCCAGCAATGCTAAGGATGATTATCAAGAGATCCTATAAAGGTCTGTTACGAAGCAGAAACTGGAGATCTAGGCTATGTAGCCCATTGAACAGCCAGCGTTCTCTTCGGCTGGCGTCTGTAACTCTGTTTACGATTTCGCCCGTCGTCAAGTCGATGTGATACCAGGTTGATTCGGAATCACCAAATCTTACGCGATACACGGGGAACGGTCGGTGTCGGTTGTGGCGTGAATAGTACTAATTGTCAGGTTGTAGGACTAAATCCATAGCGAGCAATTTCGAATCAGGTAAAAGTGTTGGTGCTGCTTCCGCAATTTTCCTTAATAAGACCAGTGGTTCGTTTTGCGAAATTATTCTGTCAAATTACTACCGCCGGTATAGCGACCAATCTGCGGCCCCGCAGCAGTAGAAGAATTGAATACGCCCCATGGGCCCATCAACATGAGTCCACTAAATATAAAAGTAGACACGAATACTAGAGAAAGTAGCCCCAGAATATGATGCCACTTCATCCAACCAAAGTATGGGCTTACACTTTTCCCTCGGTAAGGATTGTGGAACTGGACTCGCATAAATCCGATTATTGCCCCTGTAATTACCGAGACGATACCAAGCAGTGACAAATAAACTATAACGTCGTTCCATAGAGACGCGTTCTTGCGAAGTTGCAATGAATAAATCCAGTGAACCGTCGATCCCAGCCAATTCCAGAAACGCTCGGTGCGATGTGTGTCTCTGACGATTTGCTCAGTCTTGTCTGAGACATAAAGAACGGTCTTCGCTATGTCATTCGCATGAATTCTGTGCAGAGGGCGATAACTATCAAGGCCAGCTGAGACAGCCCATTGATCCAATTGAATTCGTTCATCCATAGCTTGGCGCAACGTTGCCACTGGCAAAACCGGATTTTGCAACTGCCTCACGGGCAAGTTCGGGACTAAGCCCTTGTGGCAGCTCGCCAGTGTCTGCAAATACTGTGAATGTTTGGCCCGATTCAGCTTGTAGCATATAAGCGGGTCGGCCTAGTATGGTCGTGAGGCTGACTCTGGAATATAGATCCTCGGTTCTGATCGCTGACGCAGCTTCTGCCGGCGTAATCATTTCGCGTTTTTGGCTCCCTGTACTTAGGATCCCCTCTGTATAATTCCACGAAATTTGTCTATTTTCATAGTTGATTCAGTCGAGGATTGGATTTTTCACTTAATCTGTCTATTTGAGCAACCAGAAGAACGTTGTCGTACCTGAATGCAGTTGATATTCATAGCACGTATAGAAGGGGAGGTACGCGTGTGCTATTGAAATCAAACTTGATTGTAGTCAATACTGTGGGAACGGTGGATGGTACATTTATGCTGGAAATAGATGGATCACCACCACGATCCAGATTGAGGATGTCTTTGCGCCAAACAAGTATCCTAGATCAGCCTGGCTAAACTAAGGAGAAAGGAGATGTCCGAATTAAAAGCTTATCAAGTTTGGGATGCGGAATCTCGTTGGTTCCACTGGATCAATGTGCTTTGTGTGGTCGGTCTAGCTGGCGTCGGCACCACGATTCTCTTCGCCAACAGTTTTGACGCATCCAATGCGGGGAAAATCAATCTTAAAAAGGTGCATGCGTTTATTGGTTATGTTTTTGCCCTGAATCTGTTTTTTCGTTTTGTGTGGGCCTTCACGGGAAACCGTTATGCTCGCTGGCGCAGTTTTCTGCCCGGCGGTAGAGGTTACCTGCACTCACTACGTAGCTATGTGACAGCGTTTGTTTCGGGGCCACCGGAAAACTATTTGGGACATAACCCGATTGGTAGAATCGGAGTGACTTTGCTGCTGATACTCATCAGCATTCAGGCCGTCACTGGTTTGGTGCTAGCGGGCACTGATTTGTTTTTCCCGCCCTTTGGTTTCTGGATTGCTCAGTGGGTCGCTGCCCCAGGTGTGGACCCTGCAACACTGGTACCCTATGCGCCGGAGATGTATGACACGGCTGCCTGGGATGCCATGCGTTCTTTTCGAAAGCCTTTCATTACCTTACACGAAACCAGCTTCTACATTCTTATGTGCGGAATTGTCATCCACGTGGCTGGCGTCATTATTACCGAGAAAAAAGAAGGCGGCAGCCTCATATCTGCCATGTTCACCGGTACAAAAATAATCAAAGGTGAGCCTGTTGATAAGGAAGATAATCAAGACGTAGACGATTAATGCTCTCTTGGTTGCTTAGTTAAACAAGTTTCTTGGAAATTAAACACTTTAGGTGGATCTCTCAGATATAGTCTATTTCACTTATTTCCGGTAATATTATTTACCGGAAATAATGGTGTTATGCTCATCTCCATTTAGTCGAGTTATGATAGCGCTCTATCCCACGATCCTTCTCGCACGTTCCAAAACATGGTCGTATGTGAATTGCCCCTCTCGAAAACAATGTTATGTTGGGGAAATGAGGCTAGTTTTGTATAGTCACAGTATGGACTTCAACGAATTCACAGACCTAGTTGCACAAGTAGATATAGGAAAACAACTTCCAACGGCTGTCTACGTCCATAGAAGCGCCCTTAGAATCATGCCTGCCAATCTGTTCGAAGTAATTGAAAGAGTCGCAGTAGCACTTAACATCCCAACTCAGAAATGGAATATTCTTAAACTTTCAAAGCGGGATTTCAGAGTATCACTACTGAGCTACCCTACCTTTGAGTTGGAACCGTACCCCCAGCTCGCCCACAGTTGGACGATAGACCTCGCCAAGCTGAGCCTCAGAGAAGCCGACTACTCCAAGAGTGAAAACCCACCTATCCTGCATAGACGAGAAGCCTTTTTAAGCAAGGACCACCCTCAAAGAAGCTACTTCAATGAATTTACCAGAGAAGGAGAGGCAGCCGGGCTTTATGAAAACACGAGGATTATAGGTACAAAGAATGGCTGGGAACGCGTATTTAGGCGAAAAGGGTTGTACCTAGCAGAAGACGGGCATTTCCAACCACTCACTGAAATAACTAGGCCTGACATAACGAATGTATTTACTGGGACCATTGACCGACATAAGACCGCACTTTCCAGAGACAAGCTTTCAGTCCCATTGTTTTTGATGGCTGAACGAGGATACCTGAACGGAAAATATACGGTCCTTGACTACGGATGTGGAAAAGGTGATGACATCCGAGAACTTGAAAAGCATGAAATTGAATGCATCGGATGGGATCCCGTTCACCAACCCGATACAGATATAGAGAACTCTGACATCGTGAATCTCGGCTATGTGATCAATGTTATTGAAGATCGCGAAGAGCGAAACGAAACCTTAAAGCGTGCATACAGTCACACTGAGAAAATCCTCATAGTGTCCGCGATGCTCGGCAACGAATCGGTTTTTGAGCGATTCAAACCTTATAAAGATGGAGTAATCACAAGCCGGAATACCTTTCAGAAATACTATATGCAAGGGGAACTAAAACATTATGTGGAAAACACACTTGATACTAATGCCATTGCTTTAGCGCCTGGCATATTTGCAGTATTCAAAGACAAAGCTGAGGAACAATGGTATCTCGCAGAAAGGCATAGAACGCGCCATCAATGGCGGCAACTTATTACAAAGGCTCCCAAGCCAATCACGAAGAAACAGGCCAAGTCTATATTGGAGAAACACAAAGAACTACTGGAAGATTTTTGGTACACATGCCTAGACCTAGGTCGGTTACCGGCCAACGATGAGTTCGAGCAGGCCGAAAACCTGAAACATGCCTGTGGTTCATTTAACAAAGCTTTTGCAATCTGCGAGCAATACTTCGATCATGAATTGTTTGAGCAAGCTAAAAAAGAACGTCACGATGACTTGCTCGTGTATTTCGCACTTGGTTTCTTTAATAAAAAGCGGGATGTTTTCAGCCGTATGCCCGAGGCACTGAAACGCGATATCAAGGCATTCTTCGGGCAGTATTCGATCGGGAGAGAAATGGGGAAGGAGCTTTTATTCAGCGTATCAGACGTAGATGTGATTTATAAATCATGTATCACCGCTCATAGCAGCCTCCCCGCAAGCGAGCTTAATGGACAGCACGACCTTGTCTTTCACAAAGATTATCTGAATATGTGCCCGGTCGAGTTACGAATCTACGTCGGCTGCGCGACACAACTTTATGGTGATCTAGACAGCATAAGTCTAATTAAAGCTCACATAGTAAGCGGCAAGGTGAGCTTAATGGGATATGACGATTGGAGTAAAGACATACCACTGCTTTCTGAACGCATTAAAATAAAGATGCGTGAACAGGAAATCGATTTTTTTGACTATGTTGGAGAATTCGAACCACAACCCCTTGCAAACAAATCAAGTTATGTTGATGACAACCGACAAGCAATAGGTCAGCCTAAATCTGAGTGTGAAGTAACATAATCACCTAACGGAATGCGTACAAAAAACATCATCCACGCCTTCCTCGAAGCAGGTTTATCCATCGCTGCCAACTGCAGGTATCAATTTGGCAACCAATAAGTTATGAATTTCTGAAACTAATTGTTGCTCAGATATCGTACCTCGTATTTGATCAATACTAATTTTATCAAGAATATCTTTGGCTCTCTGTAGCTTGTTTTCGGCATCTTTTTGCATCTCACGATCGAAAGCCCTCCTCGACACATCATCTAAGCTACTAGCGTTCTCAGACACTTCAATGACTGCTCTTTTGCCAGTCTCCTTCCAAACTTTATACATTTCTCTAAACTGTTTTGGGTTTCTGATAGGACAATGATCTTCAACACATAAGTTATGAAATAGTTCCATCCCTTCCACAGAAAAGGTCGAAGATTTAGGCTCGAAACCAAATACATCGGCAGCCATTCTAGGTCTGGAAATCGCCATCTCCAACAAAGAATAATGATCACTTCGGATACTATATCCCTCTTTCTGCATATCATGGAATACGCGATAAATTGCAATTGCCTTGGAAACTTCCGCCGGCTGAAGATTCATTGTCAGAGCGACTGACTTCCCAATTTCAGCAACATATCTAAACGCTTTCGTACCTACGTCCGCATTAAACCGCGTTACATATGCGTTAT
>JAESUT010000228.1 GCA_016762995.1 Gammaproteobacteria bacterium
TGCAACTGTGATCCTAGCCGGCATTATTCAGATGGCCGCCGGCCTCCTCAAGTTGGGCAAGTTTATCCGACTGGTGCCACATTCCGTTATGTTTGGCTTCGTTAACGGGCTCGCCATCGTTATTTTCCTAGCACAGATGGCATCCTTCAAAGTCATGGGTGACGACGGCCAACTCGAATGGATGACTGGCCCGAATTTCAACACCATGCTAGTCCTAGTCTTACTCACTATGGCCATTATTTGGGGACTACCGAGACTCACCAAGGCAGTTCCCGCCTCGCTCGTTGCGATTCTAGTGGTGACAGCAATCGTACTCGGCTTCGATGTGGACACCCGCAACGTCGGCGATATCAGCTCCATCAAGGGCGGCTTCCCACCTTTTCATATACCTGACCTGCCGTTTAATTTCGAAACTCTCAGTATCATTTTTCCCTACGCATTCATAGTAGCTGGCGTTGGTTTGATCGAAAGCCTACTCACCCTCAACCTGATCGACGAGATCACCGAGACTCGCGGCAAGAGTAATAAAGAAGCAATAGCCCAAGGCATGGCTAACTTCGTCACGGGCTTCTTCTCGGGTATGGGCGGCTGCGCAATGATCGGACAGAGCCTGATCAACATATCATCCGGTGCTCGGGCTCGCCTGTCGGGAATCGTGGCATCCATCATGTTGCTAGTATTCATTATGTTCGGTGCTGAATACATTGAGAGAATGCCCATCGCCGCGCTAACCGGCTTAATGATCATGGTAGCTATAGGTACTTTTGAATGGGCCAGTGTAAGAGCGATTGGTAAGATGCCGAGCCGTGACAACATGGTAGGTATCTTGGTAGCCGCGATCACTGTATTACTGCACAATCTAGCCTTGGCCGTATTGATAGGCGTTATCATTTCCGCATTAGTGTTCGCCTGGGAGAACGCCAAACGCATTCGCGCTAGGAAGTACATTGATGAAGACGGCATCAAACACTATGAGATTTATGGCCCGCTATTCTTTGGCTCGGCACTGGCGTTTGCAGAGAAATTTGACATCAAAAACGACCCAGATAGCGTGATCATCGATTTCAAAGAGAGTCGCGTGAACGACATGTCGGGAATAGAAGCGCTGAATAAAATCACCGAGCGCTATTTCAAGGCTGGCAAAGAGATACATTTGCGCCACCTTAGCCCCGACTGCCTACAGCTTCTCAAAAACGCAGAGAAGATCATCGATGTAAATATCATCGAAGATCCTACCTACAAGGTGGCGGTTGAAATCTAAACAGAGAGTCACTAGCCTTCTCCCGCCCTTCCTAGGCAGCATTTCTATTGCTACTCTAAAACCACTTTGCATAGAGCCACTGAGGCTTTAGAGTAGACAGCACTTAGCCAAATAAAACGAACCAATGAGTGCTTCTAGCGCCATATAAGTCCATGCTGCCTAGCTTGGAGAGGAGTACCGCTCTTCCCAAGCCTGGCGAGGGCTCTCACCGACGTAGCCGCCATTCCACTTACTCCACATAATGGGACGCAAATTAAATATGATGCCTAGCAAAACCAATTTCAGAGCCCTAACACTAGGGATTTGCGTGTTATTCCTTTTCGCGTGTACAAAGCAAGCTGAGCTGAGTGACGAAAGCTCAACTTCTTCAGTATGGATAATCCAGAATGCACTTGTTTATGACGGCTTAGGCAATGACCCCGTAAACGCAGACGTACGCATAGAGAACGGCATCATCTCCGGAGTCGGACACTATACTCCAGCGCCTGGCGATACTGTATGGCAGGCAAATGGTCTGGCACTTTCTCCCGGCTTTATTGACCCACACAGCCATCATGATACAAAGTTAATGCAGCAACCAGCGCCGAAGAGCGCGCTTGCTCAAGGCATAACTACGATTGTTAGCGGACTGGATGGCGGCGCATCTACATTCGGCGCACCCTTTGTATCTATTGCTCACAATTTTTCGGTATTTCAAGAGAACCCTGCTGCAATTAATCTTGCCTACTTCGCTCCCCATGATAGCTACCGAGAAATTGTCATGGGAGACGACTTTAAGCGCGCAGCAACCAGTGAAGAGCTTGATCAGATGGCGGCCATGCTACGTCGCGATCTCGAGGCGGGTGCACTAGGCCTATCAACAGGATTGGAGTACGAGCCATCACTCTACTCACAAACTAGTGAAGTGATCGAGCTCGCAAAGATAGCGGCGGAATACGGTGGAAGGTATTCAAGCCATATTAGAAGCGAAGACATTAAGGTAACCGAAGCCATTGACGAGGTGCTTACCATTGCTAGGGAAGCAAATATTCCAGCAAATATTAGTCACATCAAACTCGCTATGTATGAATTGCACGGCGATGCAGCGAGCGTTCTAGAGAAACTCAACAAGGCGCGCGATGAAGGGCTCGATATTACTGCCGATATTTATCCCTATGATGGATGGAAGGCACCCATGGCGATTCTGATGCCCGAACGTGACTACACAGATCGCGCAGCCGCGGAATACAGCTTGAATTCAATCGCGGCACCATCAAGCATTACCATTTCAGATTATGAGGGCGAGCCTTCTTATACTGGGAAGACACTAGAAGAATTAGCAATCGAAGAAGGGCTGGACCCTGCAGACCTTATGATGCAACTTTTGCAACGCGCCGAACAAGAGGGCCTCAATGAACGCGTCATTGGCCGAAATATAGGCGAGCAAGACATTCAAACATTCATGCAGTGGCCTTTCACTGCCATAACCACAGACGGCGGCATCGATGATAGTCACCCTAGAGGCCAAGGAACCTTTGCCCGCGTTCTGGCCAACTATGTTAGAGACAAGAATGTAATATCACTTAGCGAAGCGATTAGAAAGATGACCAGCCTGCCAGCACATAATTTAGGCATCACCGATCGCGGTACACTTAAGCAAGGCTTTGCAGCCGATCTTGTGCTTTTTGATCCACACTCAATTCAAGACCATGCAACGTTCGAAGACTCATTGCAATATTCAACTGGCATTGATGCTGTGTGGGTAAATGGAGAGCTTGTTTGGAATAAGGGAAGTGTTACAGACGCCCGCCCAGGGCAAATAATTCGTCGGCGAAATACGAAGAGCGATTAGTCGCCCTCCCATCAAAGGTCAAAACCAGATGAAAACCAACCTCATCATGCTGCGCAGCTTCGTTCTTATACTCACTCTACAGCTAATTACAGTGAATGGCCTCATCGCTCAAACTAGCGCATCGCTAGCCGCAGCTACGCAGAGCATGGATAAATATCCTGATGCCCTCCTAGAGCATATTGACGATTGGGCAGGGAAACAGGCGACCCCAGAACAAAGACCTGATACTTATATTGAGATAGACCAACTGGCCTTCTATGACAATATACAGCTCGTCAGAACACAGATTCTGAACGACAACACGCAGCTGATGGTTGTCATCAAGTCCGATGCCTACGGGCATGGTTTGGAAATGCTCGCAGGCGTAGCCGAAATGGCAGGCGCTAATTATTTGGGCATCACAGAAAATAGCTCACTAATAACCGTTAAGGATATGCAGCTAAGCTCTTCGATCGTGCGCTTGCGGCTGGCGAGTAATGATGAACTCATAGAGGCACACTCGAATCGAGCTAAATACGGTGACGTTGAAGAGATGATTGGCAATTTCGAGATGGCCGAACTTCTCTCAAGACTTGGCGCGCGACAGGGCCGCACAATAAAGATTCACTTGAATCTAAATACAGGCGGGATGTCCAGGAACGGCTTTGATTTGAGCGTCCCGGCAATAAAAGATCAATTGCTCTCTCTGTTGAAACTGCAGAATATTCACGTTGCGGGCATCATGACGCATTTCCCCAATGCAGATGCAGAGGATATTACAGACACACGTACAGCCCTAGCGAACTTCATGGAAGCAGCGAATTGGATAATCGAGAGTGGTGACTTGAACCGGCACGATGTTCTGCTGCATGTAGCGAATACGTCAACGACATTGCGCCTGCCAGAAGCTCATCTGGATATGGTGCGCGTAGGTTCATTGGTCTTTGGGGAAAAACTGGAGAAGGAAGCACCGGATGCGATGCAGCAGTTGATGTCGGTCTATTCAAGAATAGGGCAAGTGGTTTTCTATCCCAAGGGCAGTACTGTGGGGTATGGCAGCAACACCACGTTGCAGCGCGACAGCTATCTCGCGAATATTCCAATCGGAAAGGTGAATGGACTTCCTCCAAGCTTGGTGGAAGTATTGATCGGCGGCCGCAGATACCCCACGGTAGGAAGTATGTCGATGAATACCACTATGGTTGATATTACAGACGGCTGGGAAGGAATAAATTCTGACGATGAAGTCGTCATCTTTGGCAAGCAAGCTCAGGACGAAATCAGAGTAGAAGAACATTGGCGTTCTACGATTTCCGATATCCACAGCTTTATGGGTCAGTTAAATCATCAAGCTAGGTTTGCCAAAGCTTTGTAAGTAGACCTCGATGCCACTCTTTTCCCCAACAGTTACTCCGAACAGTGCTGCATGGGCTCATGCATGCATCCAAGCATAGCTACTTAGCTCTAGCCAGCTCGACTACCTAGCTGCCGAATAACCCTTTTTAACTTACAACCCAGTATGTGGCATTCCGATATTTACAGGCTTCGCCGGCAGCGCTAGAACGGTCTGTTTTATTTGAGTAGATGAGGTTCGTAGATCATACTTCACTTTCACAATCTCGCCCCCCGTACTATGTAGATACGATTCCACATCAATATTGTGAGGCTCATGTCCCCAATCCTCTCCCACTACAAAAATATCTGCACCAACCTCTTTGCAACCAGAGACATATTCAAGCTCAAAGTACGGCCTCACTATATCGACGCAGCGTAGTGCCTTTAGCATCTGCATTCTTTGTTCAAGTGGAATGACCGGCTTATTTGGTTTATAAGAATTCACTACTTCATCCGAGGCAACACCGACAGCCACTACACTGCCCAATGTCTGGCAATGCTCTAGCAATGCAAGATGTCCTACATGTAACATATCGAAAGTGCCTACGGTATATACAATCATGTGCTATTGAATTCCTGTTTTCATGCGGTTATTCGTTAACGTGCCAAACCTATTAGCCAACTTCCTATACAAGTCGCCAAGCATAAATGCCCGTTATGCTAAGAGTATAAATAGCAAGAACATAAACACTAATAGGGTTTCCAGAAAATTTTGGTGTCTTGATCTGTGCAACATTCAATGAAGCGAGGGTGATGCAAACAGCATAGAGTATGAGAGAAAAATTCGCCTCACTAAAAAGGCCATCGAAGAGAAACAGAAAAACAAGAACTAGACTATTGTTGTCGAGAGCTAGACCTGTGTACTTCGAATCTGAAGAGAGACCGTAGGTACTAAAATAACTTAGCCGTATTGCGCTTGCTGCAAGTATGATGAATGCCCCCACAAGGTAACCAGGCTCGAAATTTCCGTAGCTCAACAAAAGAATGGCTGGGGTAACGCCATAACTTACAATATCTATTACCACATCAAGCT
>JAESUT010000061.1 GCA_016762995.1 Gammaproteobacteria bacterium
CCACCGGCAACAAGCTCATCTGCAAACTGTGCGTTGCGTTTCGCGTCACGTGTTTCAATGTTTAATGATTGACGCTTCATAGACCAGCGCACTTTCACACAAAACGGACAGGCAGCGTATTGATACAATGACAACTTCGCCGTTGCTGCATCTAATGCAGCTTGCTCAGCAGCTAGTTCCGCAAGTGTCGGCTTATCAGTAGTCGCTGCAGTAACAAACGCCATTACATCGTCAGCGTTCTTCAAAGTGGCTGCTCTAGCTACTGTTAGATCGAGATTTTCAACAGAATCTAGAGAACTAGCAACTAGTGCTGGAGCCGAAACATTTGCTGCGTAAAATGCACCAAAGTCAGTTAGAGCTGCTGTTAAGAGGGCAGTAATACCTGGGTTAGTTGTCTCATTAAACGTTGGCTTAATCTCTAAGCTAGTACCGGCCAAATTTGGTCCGATAATTAAATCAGCGCCAACTGTAAAGGTAGCTACTAAAGGAGTCGCGCCAGCAACTATTACCGCACCATCTGTAATGCCATGAGCAACAAGTTGCTGTACCAAAGCAGCAGAAGACAATGTGTCAGCATCTGTAGCATCTGTCTGAGCTGTAAGAGCTGCAACGTGAGCAGTAATCGCTCCGTCTAAGCCTGCAACAAGACCAGTAGCTTTTACTGATGCAGCTGCAGCCGTCGCAAGACCTTTCAATGTTGCAGCATTAAGTATTTTCTGATCACCGATCAAGGCTGTTTGAAGTGCTTCACTTGCACCAAGCGTAACGCCGGCTAGAAGACCACCAACGGCTACCGCGGCTCCATCTAGAGCAGTAGTTACAACAGCTTCTTCGCCATCAACATCAGCTACAGTTGTTTTAGTCGCCGCGTTGTCGTCTAGGTCAAGAGTGGCTAGATAGGCTGTAACAGCATCGTTACCAGCATCAAGAGCGTTAATAAGTGATACAAGAGGTTGATCGCCAGCAATAACATCATCAACAGCAGTCGTGCCGTCAGCAACGGCAGTGGCCGAGCTATCAACAGCAGAAACTGCCGCTATCAGGTCGTCAAGCTCTGCAGAGCTTTGCGCTGCGTCTACTGAGTAATATGTAGCAACCGCTGTCTTGTTAGCCAAGGCAGCTGCGGCATCAGCAAAGTCTGGGTCTGTAGATGCGGCAAGAGCATTGATGGAAGCATTCATAGCTGCGCCACGTGAATCGCCAGCATTTAGAGACGCTGTCATTTCAGCAACAGCGGCATCTAGAACGGCTTCAGTGACTTCGCCACCAAGAAGCTGAGTTAGGAAATTCTCTGCAAAAATTGCATTTGGCAAGAAATCTGGGAAAAGACCAGTGTCGCCGCTGTAGGCTGGGTTTTCGGAAATGGCTACTGCCAATTCTTCAATAGTGAGGCCTGAATCAATAATTGCTTCTAGTTCGGCAAGAATGTCCGCACCGGGGGCGGCATTTACCATACCTACTACCAGTTGAATAATACTTTGTGTTTCTGCTGCTGTAGCCATTTGTGACTCCTTGAAATGTTCTAGTTTTGTAAGTTCCGATCGAGACATGCCAAAAAACGCGTATGACCACATATCGGTATTGCAAGCATACTTAAGGCAGTGCCTCTGGCTTGTGATTTCAATCACACCAAAGAAAATTACCTAAATTGCCAGTCCTGAGCATTACACTTGCTGACCTTGTGTCGGCAGCTGTGCAATTAACTCGCGGAGTTTACCTAGCATTGGTAACTATGACAACTGAATTATGCCCTAATTCTTCTCAACCTTGATCGCTAACGTTCTATTTTTGAAGGAGTTTCCAGCAAAGCCCATGGGGAGAGCTTTCCCTACAGCGCGAGGCTAATACCTATTTCTATAGTGCTATCAACCGTCTGGAATAGCTCCAAATTGCTGTGCTGATCTTGGTGGAACATATTAATTAACAAAGTCGTACCCTCAAATAACGGCCTGCGGTACTGCAACAGCAAATAACTCCTACGCAGCCAGCGCTGTGCACCATTGGCCAACAGTGGGCTGTAGCCATCTGTATCTTTGAGTTGGGTGTAACCTAATTGACTTCGAAATTCACCGAGGGGTAGATCTAGCTGCCAGTCGACACTCGCCTGCCAGCCGTCTCTATCACCGCCAGGGCGCTCCGATTCAGTGGCCGTGTTGGATAAGAGGCTTAGCTCGGTGCTGAACTGATGATTGCCCCAACTACTACTCCTTGGACAGCTCAGCCCAATACCCGCCTTGCTCTCCAACGCATTAAGCTGACGCTGATTGTGAAAGGATTGGTACTGCGTAGCCATTTGATAATAGGGTTTGCAGCTCAATCTACTGGCTCGCTGATACCGCGCACTGACATCGACACCGGTATAAAGGGAGCTGCCACCAAATTGCAAATGACTGATACCGGTACTTACTTGCCAGCTCTGCTTGCGCCCAGGCCTAATAAAGGCATAGCGACTATCGACCTGCAGCAAATCCGATTCGGAATCCTCGCTTAGTCGCCCTCTTACTTCTGTCAGCCAGTTATGTTGATAATCAGCTCCAAGGCGTCGATAGCGGCCCCCTAGACGAAAATTCATATAGGGGCCGCTTTTGGGCCTGAATTCTTCGTTTAAAAGCAGCACGATGGGCTCGCCAGAGAGCGTCAGCGTCAATTGGCTAGGGTCGGGCGCACCGTTTAAATTGTTGTCAAAGCCTGCCAGTATATCCAGCTGAGCACTGCGCTCGGTGGTTAATGCTTGCCAAGACCGCTGCCGCTTCCGAATTATTGATTGAAGAGAACCTGCTAGTTCTTCAAAGTCTTCACGCGCAAGCAGGGCGTCATTGACCTGAATTGCCGAGAATAATTGCCCCTGTAGATAGAGCGCCTGGGCATAATCCATTTGGGCCCCGCCATTCTCAGGCTCTAGCAAGAGAGCGCGCTCAAGCGATTCAAAAGCAGCGGCTATGTTCCCGCTATTTAACTTTGCAGCACCCAATAATGCGTAAAATTCTGAGCTGTCCAGGCATTCCGGCGACATCGGTTCTAGCTGCAGGCTTAGCGACAGCCAATTTACATCCGCATCAGGATAGAAGGGCGCCAGATCAGGGCACTGTGCACTGGCATTCGAAGAGAAGATAGCAAGGCCAAAATAGGCTATAGATAGAAAGGCAGTATAAAAAAATCGCTGCATAGTTCCCGACAGCCCAATTGGGGCCTTGGGCTTGCTAAGTGCGAACCGATTAGTAAACATGGCGGGATTATCTGGGATCACATCGATTGATACAACACAGCAATTCACTGTAACAGCCACTTAACAAGCTAATAATCGAGAAGATTAGACAGCCAGAAGAAATAGAAGGATCAATCTCCGTTTCCAGCAACCACTTTTAGCCTAGGCGGCATGCGTCTAGCGCTTTTATTCTTAACTGGCGTCGATTCTGAGATTGCTGGTGCAAATAGAGTATGGGGAATTCTCAAGCCACTCAGTAAATAGCTGCCTTGGGAGATAAGCTTTAGGTCATTGAGCTGACGTGCAGCACATTCCCCGATCAAGATGGGCTGTGCTAGCTCTTCTGTTAATTCTTGAACACGCAAGGTGATAGTTACTGTGTCACCTAATAAAGAGTGACTACGGCGATGCGCAGGCCCTATGGAACCAATTAAAGCAGGCCCTTGCTCAATGCCAATTCCCAGAGCTAGTGGCTCTAGATGACTTGCTGACTGCGGCGTGAGCATGTCCTGATCAATTGCCTGTTGCATGCTCTGGGCGGCTCGCAGGGCTTGAAGTGCGGCTTCGCGGTGGTGCCCGTCCCAGACTGCGAGGACGCTATCACCTTTAAATTCGTGCACTCGACCACCATGCTGCTCGACGATTTCTGTGGCGCGGACAAAGAAGAAATGTAATACGGCAGCAGATTCTTCGGGTGGTCGCGCCTCGCTAAAGGCGGCGAAGTTTCGAAGATCGGCGCTCAAAAGAGTGACATCACAACGCTTTGCGTTAATCGCTGAACTGGGCAGTGTATAGGCAATTTCTTTGGCAACATCGAGTGGCAGATAGCTGCTTAGGTTGCTATACACCCGGCTGCGTTCGACTCGCACACGACTCTGCTCTAACAGCAGCAACAAGCTCGCAGCGAGCAGGCTATACAGTGCAGGGAATAGCCAGCCTATCCAGACTTCACTGCTGCTCAGCAGCTGAATATGCAGTGTAAGGACAAGCAAGGGAAAGACGACGCCAGCAATAGGCAGCCCGTAGGCGGATACACGGCCGGGAGCGGCAGCCAGTTTAAGCAGAACCATTGCAATGCAAAGGCTGACAAATCCCAATAACCAATTTGCGGAACGCGGGGTATAGGGCATCTGTGCATCCAATAAACTACCCAACATGCGTGCCTGCAACTCGATACCGGGGGTCGCCCCACTGTATGGGGTGGGAACGATATCGCCGATACTCAATGCGGTTGCGCCAACCAATACCCAGGTGTTTTCAAATAATCCTGGCTCTATATTCCCTGACATGACGTCAGAAGCCGAAACCGCCCGAAAATTATCCGGCGCTTCCTTATAGGAAATACGCATATTACCCTGACTATCCAGAGGAATGTTAAGGCCAGGGTAGGAATCAAGCTGTAAGCGAAATGCAGGGCCAAAAAATGACGTGTCAGCGCGTATGCTGGCGCCCCAGTCCTCGCTATTGGTTGCCTCTAATAGCGCGCTGATAGCAAGTGCAGGATAGGCCATTCCGTCAACGCAAACTAATGCTGGGAACTGACGTATAGAACCATCGCTGGCTAGAATAACTCCGATATGACCCTTTGAAATTTCTGAAAATCCAGCGTGACTGGCGATAAAGCTTTGGGTGCTAGGCAGTGATATGCCAGTGCCGGCCCCCATTGCCTGTGCATTGCAACTCACAGCAGACACCGCATGTGACATCGCACCCACACGTGCTGTCTGCTCGGACTGCAAAAGCGGCACCTGCGCCAGCACCGCGCCGCGTGATGACTGCAAGGCAGCGACTAATTCAGTGTCTCCATCCTTAGGCTCTGGGAGATACGTGTCGTGAATTTGAAGTTGAGCACCGGCGTCATCAATAGCATTGACCAAGCGCGCAAGCTCCTGTCTAGACCAAGGCCAAGGACCCACTTCTGCCAAGCTTTTCTCATCGATGGCAACCAGAGTAATACGCTGTTCGGTAACGTCGTCCGTAGTTAAGGTCCAACCCAGCACACCCAGTCGCTCTTCTAAGGTTTTAAGCGCATCGCTAAAAGCGAAATTTAAAGCAGCAGCCACAATGCCAGCCAAAAGTAGTACCAGCAATCGACCATCACGAGGCCGTAATTTTGGCAAAAAAGTTGCTGCTAATTTTGGAAGAGAAGAGAGCTGCATGACTACCTAGCATCCCACAGCGTTAAACCGTTGACGCTGCCGTTTTCCAACTGCTTTTCAAAAAAGTAGCCTGCCTCGCGGCCATCGGTAGTAACTGCACCGGCAAGACGCTGAGTATCAGCAATTGCATTGAAATAACCGCGATCAGAAATGCTGCCACTTGCCGTGAAGTCGACAAAGCCGGTGCTAATATGGTTCAGATTTAACTCAGTAGTGAAGCTACTTTGGTCAAAATCGATAGCGAGATTGCCCCTGTTCACTTGCATCGCCACGATTCCACTTTCGGAATTGTAAAACGCCTGTGCACTGGCCAGTGAGAAGCTAACTGGGCCCAAGCCCCGCTCAACCTGAGGCCTAGGGCCTTCGACTCGAAACAGCGCGTATTCCGAATTGCCCACGGTAACCTTGCGATCAATTCTAGCCTCTTCGTAGCTTAGCGTTATACGCTCCTGCGCACTGGGCTCAGAAGCCCAACGGCCCCATACCATCTGGCGATTCGTCAATTCAGAGCTCGCCACCGCTGCCGCGGGGGTAAATTCAGGCAAATCATCAACTGCTTGTTTTGTAGCCCTTAATGAAGTGACATTTTCCAAGTAAGCATCGGTGTCAGTGATCCTGCCTTCGTCTTCGGATGTATTATCTCTCAGGGCAAGCTGAACTTCTTCACGCATAATGCCCGGCTCTCTTTCATGGGGTGCCGGAATCAATCGCGGTACCAGCGCCGTGCCTTCAAATTCAAGCATCTGCAATGCGCTGTCTGTTAGCTCCACCGCATTGGTAGCACAGGGCCCAATGGCCGAAACAGTACACTCTGCTGAATAAGGCGCCATTACAATGGCCCCCTGATTCACTAGTGCACGAGTGCTCTGATCTGTAACGCTAACCACAAAATCGGTACCACGAACCCCGATGGCAGCTATTGGGGTATTTAAGCGATAGCGCGAACGCGCAGCCTTTGCGCCTTCGCCAGAGATTGAGCGAGCGACTCCCTCTTTCAAGTTCATTTTGATTAAGGACTTTTCGGGATGTTCTGGATCGTAGTCGTAGCTGATAATTTCAAGCTGACTATCCGGCCTCACGCTAACGAGAGCCTCATCTACAAAGCGGATGTGCACATGACCATTAGATTGGGTCAAAATCTGGTCGCTTGCACGAATCTGGCTGCCAATCTCGACCAGCTTACGTGGCTTGCCCTCTCTTAATAAGTAGGCCTTACCGAGCACCAGTCGGACTTTGCCCACGACTGCTGCGTCTGCCGTCTCTACAGCGCTAGCTGGATAGGCGGCAACGCTCCAAAAAAAGAAGGCGGCAAGAGCTGCAAATCGGCCAAAGATTGAAGTCAATCTGCCGAAGAACCCATTGGGCCTAGCTGTACTGGCTATTTTGCTTAGTCTCATTGCTGTTTCTCTGGTGTCCCTTGTTTCCTAGGAGAATGATCGTGGAGCGAAAACACAACTTGCCCAGTTAGCTGATGAAGATACTCCAAAGCCAATTAACAGCAAGTGACGCCAATCACATGAAGCCAAAATACTCCCATTTGCTATTAAGTTTCAAGCACTTATAATACCAATCAACGGCGACTACAGCGCCGCCACCGTAACATCTGGATCAGAAGTTCATGGCGGTAACACCCGAACTATTAAGCAGCTTTCCTCTTTTTAAGCCCTTACCTAGCGAGCTGCTTAAGCAGCTGGCTCAACAATCGTCTCTTAAGAAGTTTGCCCGACGCGCCATCGTATTGAATGCGGGTGTTCGTGAAGAGCATATGTGCTGCCTATTCGAGGGGCGCCTGCAGGGCGTTGATTTTACCATCGACGGACGGGAAGTGGGGCTTTACTTCGTGGAACCAGGTGATTTCTGCGGCGAATTGGGCCTATTCGATCAAGGCACTCAGCCGGAATATATCATCGCTCTAACGCCGGTAGTTGTAGTCAATATTCCACTCGATAGCCTACAGGACATCATGCTCAACAATGCGAGCATGGTAACTATGCTGGGCAAGAAACTAGCGGCAAGAGTGCGGCAAATGACACAGCAACGCACTCTCTTAGGGCTGCCGAATGTGTCACAGCGGGTGTGTTGCCAACTTTGGAACCTTGTTCCAAACGAAGGCCGGCAAACCGCTGCACCTGAAGCCAGGCCTGAAAACCAAAAAGAAGAAAGAATCGAGAGCACTTCAGCAATCAACAACCCGCCTACGCACCAAGAAATCGCCATTATGCTGAATGTGAGCCGAGAGACCGTAACGCGTGTATTTCAAAAACTCCAAAACCAACGCGTAGTGCAGCGCGATGGCCCCCGAAGTCTGCTGATACCAGACTTAGCTACTCTAAAGAAACTGGCGGAAGGCAAGATGGAGCTTTAAAACTAGGCAGTTCCTCAAGTTGAAATTTACATTGCCGATCCACAACCGTGAAATGTCGTACTATCTTCCTAACTATCTTCGTAACTATCAGTGGGGGTTGAAAAACTCCTGCCGATACCCAATTAATACGAATTCACTTGTTTGCTTGTCAATACGACACGCGTTTCCGTGGAAACCCAAGGCTGCTCGGCTAGATCAGTCGATTTTTGAGATCGCTTAACCATCGCTTAACTATCGCTTAACTTAAGTAGTACACATGACTAAGAATAAAAAAACGAAACAGCATCAGGAATTGTATGATGCCTTTTGGTCCATCAAACGCTATTTCATTTACGCTGGCGTGTTCAGTGCAGCCGTAAATATCTTGATGCTGGCGCCTGTCATCTACATGTTGCAGGTCTACGACCGTGTTATTGGCAGTGGCAGTATGTCCACGCTTGCCATGCTGACCATACTGCTCCTCTGTTTGCTCATCGCAATGGGTGGTTTTGAATGGGTACGCTCCAGAATTCTTATTAGCGCCAGTAACCGAATTGAAAAAGACCTTAACAAACGCGTATTCGATGCCACCTTCAAGCGCGCTCTGCTCACCGGCGGCAAGGCCAATGCCCAGGCTAATGGAGATTTGTCTTCTCTGCGCCAGTTCCTAACTGGAAATGGCTTATTCGCCTTTTTTGACGCACCCTGGTTCCCGATTTATGTGGGGGTCATGTTCATGTTCCACACTTGGTTTGGCGTAGCTGCAATATTTGCCGGTATCGTGATGGTGATTTTGGCTTTCGTTAACCAGATGGTCACCAGTAAGAAACTTCAAGATGCCAATTCACAAGCCTACTGGGTGGGAAATCAAATTAGCCGTAGCCTGCAAAATGCAGAGGTAATTGCAGCTATGGGCATGACCGCGAATATTCGCAAAGCACAGGAACACAGTTCTGACCAAGTTTTAAAGCTACAGACTAGCGCCAGCAAGCAAGCTGCCGTGCTTACCAGCGTCTCCAAAACTTTCAGAATGATTATGCAATCTATGTTACTTGGCCTTGGTGCTCTGCTTGCACTACAGCAAGAAATATCGCCGGGCATGATGATCGCCGGGTCTTTATTGCTGGGTCGTGCCTTAGCGCCTATTGATATGTTAGTAGGTAATTGGAAAGGATTTATAGTCGCTCGATCTCAATATCAACGGCTAGGCGAGCTGTTGGAGCAAGTTCCTGCAGACGAAGAAACTATGGATCTGCCTACGCCGAAGGGAAATTTGTCGGTAGACAAAGTTAGCGTTATCCCGCCCGGCTCCAATGTGCCAGTCATTAGAAATGTTTCTTTGAATCTTACTGCGGGCGAATCACTGGCTATAGTTGGTCCCAGCGCATCTGGAAAATCCAGTCTTGCACGGGCCATACTAGGAATTTGGCCTGCTGTTAGCGGGAAAGTTAGGCTGGATAGCGCAGATATTTCCTCCTGGGATCGAGCTAAACTCGGACCCCATATTGGCTACCTGCCTCAAGACATCGAATTATTCGATGGGAGTATTTCAGAAAATATTGGCCGATTTGGTGAAATCGACTCTAAAAAAATAGTCGCTGCTGCCAAGTTAGCTGGCGTACATGAATTAATCTTACATTTACCAGAAGGGTACGACACTAAGATAGGCGCGAGCGGTGGTGTGCTTTCCGGCGGTCAAAGACAGCGTATCGGTCTGGCCAGAGCAGTATATGACAACCCCTGTCTGATAGTTCTGGACGAGCCCAACTCAAATCTCGATGAACAAGGCGAAAGGCAACTTGCCGCTACTATTCACCAAGTAAAATCTCGAGGTTGTACGGTTGTTGTCATAACCCATCGCACATTGCTGCTTGGAATTGTAGACAAGATTCTAGTATTGCAAGCCGGCGCCACTGCTATCTATGGCCCACGAGAAGATGTGCTAGCTAAATTAAAAGAGCAACCTCGACCAGCTCCTGCAGCCGCTCCTGGGCCAACTATTGTTAAACGCACTGAAAATACCTAACGGCATTCTTGTAAAAACACTAATTGAGTAATCTTAATCGCGGAAATGAATTTGTAATGGATCTCTCCCAACTAAATAGTAACAACGCGTCAGACGACGAAATGACCAGCATGGATTCGCCCCGGCGAGCGGGCTTAATCCTATTGTTTTTGGTGTTTGGCGTGTTTGGCGTGTGGGCGGCTGTAGCGCCTCTGGATAGCGCAGCCCATGCTCCTGGTAACGTCGCCGTCAGGTCCTACAAAAAAGTGATACAGCACCTAGAAGGCGGAATCGTCAGCGAAATTAGAGTGCAAAATGGCGACCATGTTCTCCAGGGTGATCCCTTATTAATTCTGGATAATACTCAATCGTTGGCGCAACTGGAGATGGTTAACAGTCAGTTTGCAGCAGACAAAGCCTTGGAGTCTCGCCTGATAGCAGAACGCGATGGTCTCGACAATGTGGTCTATCCCGAGGTCTTACGAAATAATGAATTAGATGCGACAAGTGAAATTGAGGCGCAGAATCAGATATTTCAGGCGAGAAAGATTGCCCTTGAAGGAGGCATCGAAGTACTGGAACAGCGCATCGAGCAATTACAATCTGGCTTGGTTGGGATAAGGGCGATGCAAGCCAGTAAGGAAGAATTGGTTGCCTCGTATGCCGAGGAAGTAGACGATGTTCAATCGCTATTGGAAGAAGGGTTTGCAGATATCACGCGGCTCCGGGAAGTTAGAAGAAATTATGCCACTCTCCAGGGGCAAGCGGCTGAATTAACCGCAAGCATCGCTTCCAATGAAATTCAAATTGGTGAAACCCGCCTGCTTATTCTCCAAGAGAACAACGAATTTCGCAACGACGTTATCGGACAGCTTAGCGAAACTCAAACTCAGCTCAAAGACAGCCTAGAAAGAATTAACGCCTTACAAGACGTTGTCTCTAGAACCATTATTAGGGCACCCGTAGACGGCATAGTAAATGGCATGCAAGTACATACTATTGGGGGTGTTGTCATCGCTGCCTCGGACATAGTTGAGGTTGTGCCGCAAAGCGAAGAATTGATTATTGAGGCAAAGCTATCACCACTGGATATTGATCGAGTAAGAGAAGGGCAGGAGGCCACAATCCGTTTCTCTACATTCAGCCGAAATGCCGTGCCTACTATATTTGGAAATGTTATCAGTATTTCTGCTGACA
This sequence comes from Gammaproteobacteria bacterium, assembly GCA_016762995.1. Lineage (GTDB taxonomy): Bacteria > Pseudomonadota > Gammaproteobacteria > Pseudomonadales > Pseudohongiellaceae > UBA9145. The sequence goes on from JAESUT010000061.1 coordinate 10,911, forward strand.
GCTTTATCGATGAATTTACCGGCGCTCCCTATTACCTAGCACGCATAGAGGTGAACCCTGAAGGCATGCTAGACCTAGGCGACCTTGCATTGGTTCCTGGCATGCCTGCGGAGGCATTCATCACCAGCGGTTCGCGCACACTACTGCAGTACTTGTTCAAACCTCTCTCTAACTCACTCGCACGCAGCTTGATCGAAGACTAACAGATGAAAAACAAATTGCCTCTAATCGGCTTGGTGTTCAGTGCATTCTGCGGTTGGTCATCCTCTATTGCGGCCGCCGAATTTGTCGCACTTGACCCCGTTGGTACAACCCTCGAAGATTTTTTTACTGCCGCACTGGATTATAGCCCCCGGCTTAAGATTGCCGAGGAGAGCATGAAGATTGGCTCTGCGCGCAAACGCATAGCCAATGGTAGGCTATTGCCGCAATTGAATGCCACCGCGAACGTGTCGGACAATCGGCGTAACGTGTCGGGTCAGTCAGGATTACAAACGTTCGATGGTAAGCGTTACACCCTGCAATTGAGCCAAGTGCTGTTTCACTGGCAGACCTTCTCCCAGCGCAGCCAAGCCAAGCTAGTAGAAGACCAATTGGAGGCTGAATACTACGGTGAACTAGCCTTCCTGTTTTCCGATGTTGCCGAGAAGTATTTCAACGTCTTGCAGGCAGATGATGCATTAGAGTCGATAGGTTCAGAGTTGGCTGCTATTAACAATCAACTGAATCAGATACAGAGCATGTTTGACCGCCAACTTGCGCAGATAACGGATCTGTATCAAGCGCAGGCGAGCGTGGCAGGAGTAGAGTCAGAGAAATTACAATTGCAGAGCGAGCTCGCGCTGCGACAGGAAGCATTGCGATCGATAACCGGCCTTGCAACTGGCCCGCTGTTTCGCCTAAGTGATGGCGCCCAAATCCTACCTTTACAGAACAGCATAAACTATTGGGTACAACAGGCTCAAAGTGGCAACCATAGAATCAAGGCTCGCGAATTTCAGCTGCAAGTAGCTACGGAACGTATATCGGAAAGCCGTGGTGCCTATATGCCTAGAGTTTCTTTTATCGTGCAAAGACAAAATTCAAACATCGGTTTTGAAAACTCTCCAGTGACGCAAAATGACAACACCTACCTGGGACTAGACGTAACAATTCCCCTGTACGCCGGTGGCAGCAACCGCGCCGCTGTTAGTGAGGCGCATAGCCAAGAACTGATTGCACAATATCAGCTGCAACAAGAACAATTGGAAACCAGCGAGCGAGTCCGCAGTGCCTATCTGCAAGTACAATCTAGTGAACTACGGACAGAGGCGGCACGAAAGCTGCTAGAGTCTACTACTTTGTCAGCGACGGCTGCACAACGTGGCTTTGAGTTAGGCACCGTAACCAATGTCGACGTGCTGAATGCATTACGCGATCAATTTCGCACAGAAAGAGACTTGCAAAAAACACGCTACGAACACGTTATCTACAATCTAATTCTCAAGCGGGAAACCGGGATTCTAACGGCCGAAGATATGTTGGAAGTAGGTAGCTGGCTAGAAGCACCCTAATACTTTTAGAGATATGCCGGGCCCGGCTTCACAGATACAAATCGATGATGCTATGCATAACATCCTTCAATGACGTCGTCAGCTCTTCTTTCGAGTACAGATAAAAACCCTCCGCATGACTCACCTCCGCCGGCAGAGTGAACGTGCGTCCTTTGTCCAAAGACAACACGAGTTCTTCATAATTATTCTCATCGTTCTGGCTTGCATAGACAGCCATCGCCTGTTCTTTGCGAGCCCGCTGTATTGTTATATCTATAAAAAGATTAACCGGATTCTGGACGCCGATTTCATAGGAATAGGCATTCGGAGTCGATGCACCGTTTGCCAATTTTTGTATTGCTGCCCAGGTCAATAGCGCGGTAATGCGGTGGTCTGGGTGTAGCTCCAGCGGCCCGGGGAAGAAAACACTAGCTGCACCAACTTCTCTGACTTTAGCGCAAACTCTATCCACTAGCTCTGCGCTGACTGTTAAGCCACGGTCTGGCTGTTGCCAGCTATCTACGCTGTTAATGCCCAGTATTTTTGCTGCCTGATGAACTTCTCTCTCTCTCACATCCACGAGATTCTCAGTATCGCCACCCAAGGCGCCATCCGTCATCACCACGAGATGGGTTTGTATGCCCGCCTCATTGGCTTTGAGAAGGCTTCCAGCCATGCCATAAGTCTCATCGTCTGCATGGGGCGCGAATACTAGCCAAGGGCCCGGTGGCAGCTCGGAGGTCTCGAAAGGGATGAGTCTATGTTCGGGATTTAGCATGGTGAACAGTATAAATCAGCTTGGTAAAAATTGTTGAATGCCGCGATTATAATGGCTTGGGGCGGTAATTTTTAGTTTTTTCAGGCGATTCGTGGTTAAATTCGCAGCCTCGTAATAGAACTAATTAGTAGATTCTTTTTGTAACTTAGAAACACAATACTTTATAACTTAGAAACACAATACTGGATCGGGAATGTTACTCACTTTGCTGCGTGAATGGATGCTGACTCCTGTCACCAATTACCGACTCTTTCATAATTTCGCAAAGCAGGATTTCCTAGCCCAATTCACGGCGTCCATTGGCGGCTTTCTGTGGCTTATTCTTACGCCTGTTGTCCACATCATCATCTACGCATTTGTTTTTAGTTACGTGTTTCAGATGGGCCGCGTCGAGGGCTTCGGTGAGACTAGCTTCGTGGTATTCATGATGGTCGGCTACCTGCCTTGGTTTGCCTTCGCAGATTCAATCGGTAAATCTACTGGATTGTTGCTAGAGAAAGCACCGCTGATCACGAAAGTAAAATTTCCCGTGCAGATCATTCCTTACGTAGGCACAGTCATTCCCTACCTGACACATGCAATAGGCTTCGGCATCTTACTGTTGTATCTCGCCACGCAGGGTTACCTGACCTGGCAGTGGATCTACCTGCCTTTTATTTTCTTCTTTCAATTTCTGTTTGCACTGGGGCTGGTTTCTATTCTTTCTGCTCTCAGTGTTTTCTTACGAGACCTACAGCACTTAGTGGCTCTAGGCATTACCGCTTGGTTCTTCTTAACTCCCATCGTCTATCCGATAACAATGATACAGAATGACGAAGTGAAGAGTCTGTTCCTTCTGAATCCCATGCACAGTTTCATTAATCTCTACCGAGAGATTGTATTACAAGGACAAGTATCCTTTATTCATCTCCAGATAATCATTCCGGTATCTCTAGTCACTTACTTTTTCGGTGGTTGGTTATTCATGAAGATCAAACAGGCGTTCGGCGATGTCCTCTAGTCTACTTGTCGATAACAGGAGCTAGCTATGCCTCGCGTATCTGTTCAGAATCTAAATAAAGATTTCAAGATCTATGAGCGACCTCAAGATAGGTTGTACGAGATTATTCTGCGCAAACAACGACACCAGTTATTCCATGTACTCAGTGATATATCATTTTCAGTACCAGATGGAAAAAGCCTAGGAATTATCGGCGACAACGGTGCTGGAAAATCTACCCTGCTAAAGCTCTTGGTTGGCACTCTACAGCCCACCAGTGGGAAAATTACTATCAATGGGCAGGTGGCAGCACTGTTGGAGCTAGGGGCGGGGTTTCATCCCGAGTTTACTGGCCGCAAGAATATCTACCTTAACGCGGCCCTATTAGGCGTGCCCGATGACAACATCGCCGAGATGGAAAGAGACATTATTGCATTCTCCGAGCTGGACTATTTCATTGATAGGCCGGTTAAGACTTACTCATCGGGCATGTATGTTCGACTCGCGTTTTCTATCGCGACTATGGTTCGACCGGACATCCTCGTTATCGATGAGGCCTTGTCCGTCGGTGACATGGCATTTCAGAAGAAGTGTGTGCAGCGAATGAATGAATTTCGTGAACAACGCAAGACCATGGTGTTCTGCAGTCACTCCATGTTTCACGTACAAGAGCTATGCGATATCGCTATCTGGTTAGATAAGGGCAAGATTCAGGAGATTGGCGACAGCGACAAGGTCGTGGGGCACTACGAGGACTTCTGTAACAACAAGAAAACCTACAGCAGCATACGAGAAGACATCCCAGGGGAACTTCGCGCTGCTGAGGCTGCACAAGAGAAAGAGGTACAGGACTGCCGCATCAATTCCATTGCTGTTAAATCAATCGACGGTAAAGACATCACCACGATCAAACCACTTAGCGACGTGCTGCTGGAAATGGAAGTAGAGGTTCTCGTTGATGATATGGAGGGACATTTTGGTTTCGCCTTCATGAAGTCTGCCGAAGAACCGATTGCTTCTTTCCTGACCACCAATGACGATGAGATTGAGATCGGCTCATTCGCCAAGGGAGACGTTTTTAAGATTTCGCTAGTTGTCGAGAAGGTCGCCATGCGCGTAGGAGAGTTCTATGCACTCGGTGGTCTCGCCGATAAGAGTGGTCTGCTCTGGTATGAGACCAAGTTCAGTAAGCTGCTGACTATGGAGCCGAACAAGGGTGTCGGGCCTATGATCATGAAATGCGCGTGGCAGCTCGATAAAAACTAAGAAGCCTGGCTTGATCAGAGGCCCCGCCTAAAACTCGATTCCGTATTCCTCTACCCTAGCCTTCGCTGTATCAGGCAGTATGCCGTAAGGGTCGACCTTGTAAATTCTGGGCAAGGCATTGCCACTGCGAACTTCTACTATCTCCATATAGGCCTGACGCACTGTGTCCTCATCAAGGTCTTGGGAATCAGATGGCTGTCCTGTTAACGCTGTGCTGCTGCGTTCCTGTTGCGGGTACACAAAAATGGAATAAATATTTGATGTGTTTGTGCCTACCCATTGAGTCAGCTCCTGCAAATTCTCGAAAGGCACGATCTCGGCTATCTCGGCACGATTGCTTATATCTTCTATCTCTCGAAAGGCAATTATTGTCTCAATTAACTCGTCGTCCAACCCCGGCAGCAGTCGCATTGCTTCTCGGGTTGCTACATTAAGATTTACAGTTCGCGTATTGCCGTAAATAGTGAACGCTGCATCTAAGTTGATGCCCTCAAACAGTTCAGCAAAGCCCCGCACGTGAAGAATTTCCTCTACAGTATCTAGCTCCGGATTGTTTCGAGGGACATAGGGTTGATCCAATTCTAGATAGTAGTCCTTCTCTGCTCCATTAAAATCTTCCAAGTCATTCAAGTCTGTCCAATCGGTCCAGGCTGCCAGTAGGTCTTGCACCTCTTCTGGTTCCGCGTCGTCTCCGCCCAGCAATTTTTCAATAAGCAATTGCATGTTGCGGCGTGGTATTCGATTTAGGTTTATCTTTCCTGCGTGGTCGTAGATACGAACTACCATATTCTCTGGTGCTGCGTAATTTAACTCTAATGCCTCGCCGTCAAAGCGGTAAGCTGGGGATAGTAGCTCGCCTTCTTCGCTTTCCTCCTGCTGCTGACCGATAGGCACAGGCATGCGCTCTAGCATAAGTTCCATTTCGGCAAAATTAACGGTAGCCATGAGCTGCGCCCAATCCTGACTAGCATCGCGGTTATGTGCTGCTGTCTGTGCCGATAACCTTACCTTACCCGCCATAGCGGTAACTAATACCGTCAACAAGACTGTCGTCCATAGGACAATTATAATGACCGAACCTGTTTGCTTAGATATGTTCCGCATGCAGATCACAAGCCGGTATTCGTCGTAGAACGAATACTTCGATGCTGGTTGTTTTTAATGCGCGCGACTATCTCTAACTCTTCGTTCACATCGTCAAAACCTCGCTCGGGAACAAAGTGGACATACACGGCTAGAGGAAGGCTTAACTCCTCTTCGCCAAACCATTCGTCAAGCCAGAGCCTGTTCTCATTTAAATCTTGATAGAGATAACTAAATTCAACGGCATAGTTTTCTAAGACCAGAATCGGTTCACTCTCGCTTAACCTCTCGGTAGGATTGTCGCTAAACGCGGGAACTAGGCTCAAGTAGACACCTTCATCTGCCACGGAATACATCTCCCAAACAGTTAGCCCCGGGCTACGCTGTGGAGATACCGCCGATACAAAACTAAGATAGTCATCTTCGCCATGAAAGTATATTTCACGCCCAAGCGTATCGAAGTTCGTATAGCTATGAGGAAAAGCACCATGTAGTGCGCGATCTATCTGCAGCACCACCAGCGCCTGATCGAGGCTCTTATCCAATACATCGGAGTTTCGATTCCAATCATCGGCCACAATGTAGACACCAGAGCTGAGCAAACCGAGCAGCAACGCTGTTAACCCTAGTGAAAGAACTATTTCTACTAGGGTAAATCCTGCCTGTCTGTCTGTTTGTTTAGCTATTTGTTTAACGGTTTGTTTGGTTATTCGCATGGGCCCCTACCGTGGAAGATCCAGTTGAACCCAACGGCTTCCCGCAATTACCTCATTGCTTTCTCTATTGACTATTTCATAGGCTTGGAAGGCGTGTACAGATCCCTGTGTCTTTCGTATCGGGTCTTCCAAGAAATCCAGTGAGCGGATCTGATAACTATTGTCCTGGAGTATCTCTTCGACGTTGGAGTATTCGTTCTCGAGAAGTGCGAAATTGATCGCGGCTCGAACACGTGTTGCCTGCACTAGGCTTTCTTCAGCACGCCACGAGAGCTGCTTGCTGCCGCCAACCAGCGAAAACAACGCGCCAAGTACGAACCCAGTAATCGTTAGTGCCACGATTACCTCCAGAAGAGTAAAGCCTGATTGAGAGTGCATCGGTTTTCTCATCACAATTCTCTATTAGGGTCTCTACTCACGACTCTGCCTGTGAACGGGTCGATGTCGATGACGCCTGTTTGATCTGCCTGAGCGAACAGTAGCGTGCCGCCAGTGCTTCCGCCTTCAGGGTAAAAAGTCACCTCCGTGGTTTCCTCAACTTCGATTTCCCTATCGGTGCTGTCGCGATAGCGCAGGGTGACACCCACGCCGTTCCACTGCGCTACGATATTGCTGAGGCTGACATACTGCTCTTCTCTGTCTAACCGCGCTATTTCATCAACAGGCAATACATTGAAGCTGACAGTACTGGCCTGTCCTGAAATTACTGCCGTGCGCCGCGCATAGTTGAGCAAGGATTGAGCCTGACGTAGCTGGGCATTAAAGGTGCGGGCTTCTAAGCCGCCGAGATTCGGGATTACCAAGACACTAGCCGTGGCGATTATAGCGAGCACGAGAATTATTTCGAGCAGCGTGAAGCCACGCTGCTGTTCAGGAACTAGCGAAAATCCAGCCGTTCTACAGCCCAATATCGGCGTCATCTTCTTCGCCGCCGCTCATGCCGTCGGCTCCGTAAGATAGCAGCGTGAATTCACGCCCATTTGCTTCGTAGACATACTCATTGTCCCAAGGGTCGGTGGGAACTGACCTGCGCAAATAGGGGCCATTCCACGATGCTCTGTCGGTATCATCCTCTATAAGCCCATCTAGGCTATCTGGATATTCACCAACATCCAGGCGATAAATATCTAGCGCCGCTTCCAGCGTAGAAATCTCGGTCCGTGCAACATCACGCATCGCGCCGGCCTGCTGCCTAAACAAGTTCGGCGCAACCATTACTGCCAACATCGCGATGATCGCCATCACTACGAGGATTTCAATAAGTGTGAATCCACCGCTTCGCTGCATTCGCGTATTCAATTCCTTGTTATTTCTGTAGTTCATGATTAATGCCTATTTCTCTAAATTAGTTGCTAAAGGCCAGCGGCTTCGATTAGATCGGACACCATGTCGAATCGATCGAGGATATCTTGATATTCTAACCCTGTTTCAGAATTTAAATTAATGATCTCAGGCCTTAACACGATGAAAAGTTCACGGCGTTCGACGGTTTCCTGCTGATAAGAGAACAACCCGCCCAGCACCGGTATTCGATTCAGCAAAGGCACACCAGTATTCAAGCTCTCGGTATCTGTCTGAATCAATCCACCGAGCACCACGCTTTCGCCATCGCGCACAACAACTGTCGTATTGATCTCCTGGTTATTAAACACAGGGTTGTTATTTACCCCAGTTGCACCCCTATCTACTGAGGATAGTTCCTGCCTAATAGTCAAATTCACGATGCCGTCGTTATTTATCTGCGGCGTGATCGACAACACGATGCCCGTGTCGCGGTATTGGATATTGGTCGTAGCGATGCCCCCAGTACCAATAGACTGGCCTTGTTCCACTGGGACTTGCGAGCCGATCTGAATGTCACCCTCCTGATTATTTGCCACCGTAAGCGATGGCCGGGCAAGCAATTTTACATCATTGTTAATGGCGATCGCCTGTAAGGTGGCATCAACTTGCGAGGCACCGTCAATAAACGATTTAGTGAATAGTAAGCCACCAAGCTGCGGAACGAAGCCGGTCGATGTATTGGTAGAAATTGGGTTGAGCGCGCTGTCAGCCGCTATGCGCGACCAGTCCACGCCAAACTTAGTTGCCTCACTGAGGGTGATCTGCGCGATCACCGCGTTGATCATCACCTGCAAGGGAACAGCATCGAGTTGATTGATAGTCGTAAGTAGCTGTCGGTAGTCTCGCGCCGTGCTTCGAATTAGCAAACTGTTTGTCGCTTCGTCTGCCACGATCTTCACGCGAAGGTTTGCCGAGACGATAGTGCTAATTGAACTGGTTACGAAGGCGCTATTTCCGTCTGAGAGTTCAATTGTCTCCAGTGTGTTATTTTCTATGCCGTTGCCGCGATTTGGAATCGCCGGCACGTCATCGTCGTCGTCCTCAAATACAGCGGACAGTGTTTCCGCCAGCTCCACCGCGTTCAGGTTATTAACCTGATAGTGAAACAGTTGTTCCACCTGCTCCTGGCCATCTGAGTCTAGAATTTTTACCCAACGAGAGATCTCCTCGAAGCCGCGCGATGCAGGCGCTGTTACGAGAATCCCATTAATCCGCTCAATCCCCTTTACCTGATAGGCAGGCGTTGCGCCTTCGATTAACAGGAGAATCTCAGTCAGCTCCTCGGCAACTTCCACCGCATTCGCATTGAACAATTGATAGAGATGGATCCCCTGATTCTGAAATGGGTCCGCGTCGACAAGAAACAACAATTCGTTGATTCGCTGCAGTTGCGATTCACTAGCGGATATAGCCAGCGTGCCATTTCCAACCAGTGTTCTCACTACTCCATCTGGCGCGAGAAGCGGCTCGATAACTTGCACTGCCGCCTCGGTTGAAATGAAAGTAAGTGGTGTAATCTGCAGAATCCGCGCGGCAGTACCCTGACCCAGCGTGTCTGGCGTTGCTATCTCAACCGGCAGAGCGCTGTTGATTTTGCGCGCATTGTAAACGCTGCCCACACGATTTAAGACTATACCTGCATCGCGGGTTAGCAATCGAATCAACGGCCAGATATCTGCCTGCCTCAAAGGGCGTGCTGAGGAGGTACGAATACTGACTTTGCTGTCGATCGTTGGATCAATAACAATACTCACGTCCAGAGCATCAGCGAGTTCTTGCAGTACTAATTGAAGGTCCGCTTGCTCGTAATTGAATTCGACGACATCCTCGGTGAGAGCCTGTTCAGGAGCAGGTGCCGCTTCTTGAAAGCCATCGAACTCCAGTGCCACACCGTCTCGATTGATTTCATTGATGATCGCCTGTTGCTCAGCCGAAATGCTGGTTTCTGCCTGGGGTACTACAACGGCGGTGTTTGGGCTAGGCGCATTTCGCGTGACAGAATTGCCACCCGACTGTCCGCCATTGCCAGCACCTACCTGTGTGTCCAATACGGCACAGGAGGAGAAGGTAAAACCGACTAGCAAAAATGCCAGAGGGTTTTTTATTGCTTGTAGAGTTTTCTTAGACTTCACACTGTTCTCCGAGAATTAGAAATCCACCGCATTCATACTGAATACGGCTGACAGCATAGTGATGGTGATACCGCCAACTGCTAGGGCGAGAATTATTATCAGGGCAGGCTGCAAAGCAGCTACCAAGCTAGAAATTTGATTACGTACTGTCGTGTCGAATGTAGCCGCTGACTTAATTAATATGTTGGCCGTTCTGCCTGACTCTTCGCCTACTGCAACCAACTGGTGCAGTAGCGTTGGAAATTGATTCGTCTTCTCTAAAGAGACCCCGAGTCCCGCTCCACCCCTAACGTCCTCTTCTACCTGAACCAGATGTGTCGCCAAGACAGTATTAGCAACAACTTCCCTGGACACGCGTAGAGCACGAATTAAAGGGATACCTGCACCTAATAATGCACCTAAAGTCCTGGCGAAAACTGCGCACTCCTTGTAAAGGATTAGCGTGCCCATCATCGGTAATGACAGTAGAAAAGCGTCTTTCTTTAATTTCGATGCGGGTTCTTTATCTAGGCGCTTCCAGGAAAACACCAGAAGAGCTATGAACACTATAATAAGGTAGCCGTAGCTCTGGATACCACCACTTAGAGAGAGTAAGAAAGCAGCCGATGCCGGTATCTCACTTCCCGCGTCTTCAAACATCGCGGCAAATTGGGGAACGACAAAGACCAATAACAAAACAACAGAGAGTACGCCGGTTATAAGCAGAACGATCGGATAGATCATTGCCGAAATGATTTCCTGTCGTGTCTTGGCACTGGTTTCTAGAAATTCTGCGAGATCGGGTAACATCGTATCTAGAATGCCGCCTTCTTCACCGGCACGCACGATATTGGTGTACATCTTACTAAAAACTTTCGGATGAACCTCCATCGCCTCGGCAAGGCTCCTGCCTTCCTTCACCTCACGCAACAAGCTCACAACAAGTTCACGCATTGCGGATGATTCTGTAATACCTTCTAACAACCGTAGAGACCTATCGATCGGTACACGCGCCTCGACAAGTGTGCACAGACCATTGGTAAAATCTAATACGTCTGCCTGCGAGATGCGTTTACGGCGAGTTTTCTCGGCGGTACCCGCCGTTTCTTGTATCTTGACCGGTGTTAGATTTTTACCCTTCAAGATCCGCACAGCTTCGCGCTCGGTATCAGCGCTTAGCTGACCATTGAGCATATTGCCCTGTGCATCGAATGCCTGATATTTGAAATAGAGTACGCTCATATTGCTCTGGTCACCCGCACGACTTCTTCAGGTGTAGTTATTCCACTTGCTAACTTCTCAAGGGCATCCTGCCTCAAGGTTTTCATCCCTTCTTTTATTGCTTCGTCACGAATACGGTTCGCGTCTGCTCCCGAGGCAATGTGATGACGAATCGCATCACTCATGACCAGCAGCTCATACAGGCCCACGCGACCCCGGTATCCAGTCTGTCCGCAGCGCTCACAGCCACTGCCTCGCCGAATTTCACTGATCAAATTTACGTCAATTTCGAGCGCATCCGCCTCGTCCACACTAAGGGAATGAGACTCTGCGCAATCGGTACAAACTCGTCTTACTAATCTCTGCGCCTGTATCGCGAGCATGCTGGAGCTAATGAGATAACCTTGTACGCCCATGTCTTGCAGGCGCGTAACTGCTCCAGCTGCGTCGTTGGTGTGCAGCGTGGAAAAAACAAGATGACCGGTAAGCGCCGATTCGATCGCGATCTCGGCAGTCTCATGATCACGAATTTCACCGATCATCAATACATCAGGGTCTTGCCTAACGATTGAACGCAAGCCCTGTGCAAAGCTCAGCCCAATACTAGCGTTTGCCTGAATCTGCGTAATGCCATCAAGCTGATATTCGACTGGATCTTCAACAGTAATTATTTTCCGAGTCTCATCATTGATCTTCTCTAGCGTTGCATACAGCGTAGTCGTTTTTCCACTACCGGTAGGGCCTGTTATCAACACCATGCCGTGAGGCTGAGTAACGATGTCTTGATACTGCCCGAGTATTTCTTCAGGCATTCCCAGCTGCTGTAAACTTACAGTAGTATCGCTTCTATCTAGTATTCTCAATACAACAGACTCGCCATGCACACCCGGCAAAGTCGACACACGCATATCGAGTTGCTTAGTACCTACCTGATAATCTATGCGACCATCTTGCGGCAAGCGCTTTTCTCCGATGTCTAGCTTCGCCATAAGTTTCAAGCGCGATGCAACAGCCGTATGTATTTTGATGGGCAGGCGTTCAATACGCGTCATGATGCCGTCGACACGGCAGCGAATATCAAGATAGTTCTCGTTGGGCTCGAAATGTATGTCACTGGCATCGAGATCAAGCGCCCGCGCGAAGAGATGGTTCACAAGACGAATGATCGGCGCTTCCGATGCTAGATCGGCTAGCGCCTCATCGTCGGCAAAACCAGAGACGAAAAGATCTTCATCTGTATTTTCTATCTGCGGCGAAAGCTCAGCGCGCCAATGACGCATCAGGCGACGTACTTCGTCTGCGCTGGCGATACCGAATTGTATTTCCTCGTTCAAGATGAAACGTATCTTCGCGCGCACTTCTATACTCGGCGCATGCTCGCAAACAAGTCGAACAGATTTGGCAAAGTCCTGTGCAGGCACGATGCCTTCCGGTTCTAATAACTGGCCGAAAATGGCAAGCGTCATTGCAGACGACTCTGCTTCTAGTTCAATATTGTCTTTCTCAATCATCTGTTACTCGCTACTTCTGTAACTAGGCCTTCGCTTCGAGCAAAGCCAACAACTGTGATAGAGCCGCTGTATTGATTGCGACTTCTGCTTACATTAAGCGCTGTCACGCGGAGCCTGGGTACAGAGCTTTCTAGCTTCTCCAAGAAACGAACCGTGTTCGCTTGATTGTTGGTACGGAACGACATCTCCTGCCGAATAAGCAGCCAGTCATCTGCCACCAAACGGTCGGCGAGACGTGTCGAGCTAACAGTGATGCCCGAATCTCGAGCATGCAATGAGAGGGCTCGCTGGATATTCGCCTCGACGATAGGTATCGTCTCGCCGGTAAAAGTCTGGCGCTGTAACTCAGCTATCTGCGACTCAACTTCAACACGCCGTTCTCTCCATCTAGCTGAGTTCTCTATTAGACGTTGTTCACGAGCAATACCGATCTCCACGCTTTCGATATTGCCTTGCCTTTGGGCATATATCGACGTGACCACTGGCCCGCCACGGGTGAGAACAAATACCAAAGCCACTGCTGTGGCTAGTATCAAAATATTTCTTTCGCGTTTAGATATTTTCATCAATATTATTTCTACTAGTTTTTTCTCTTCTGAGATTATTCATCAGGAAAATAGCGCAGCATGTATCCCTCGAAATTTACCGTGCTTATTCTGAGGTCGATATAGTATCTTTGGTTGTTTGTTGCTCTGGAGAAAACGACTTCGGTAAACATTGGGTCTTGTTCTAGACGCTGCAATATAGCCTGCGGTTCATTGCTACTTCCCTGAATTTTTATTAGGCCCTCCGCAACTTCCATTGAAGTTAACGTGTCTGGCCTCAGTATATTTTGTAGCGCGAACATCGCCTCGCGTAATTGCTGTTCCGGAAAGTCACTGATCAATCCCCATTCGCTTTCGAAACTTACAACTGCAGCTTGGTCTTGACGCGCATCGCTCGCCATTTCTCTCTGAATTTCTAAGGTGCTCGCTAACGATCTAAATTCCAAAGACTGTAGAATAAAGGGAACAGCGGCAATAAAAAGTACAGCAACTATGGCAGCGGCAGAGGCTATGTATTGTTTGCCCTGAGCCGTTCTACGTGTAGCGTTTAGTGCGCCATGTGGGAAAAAACAATAGTCTGAATTCGCTTGGATATCTAATCGAGAAAAATAGTCAGTAGCAGCATTCAGCTCAATTGTGTTTTCCGAATCTTGTGACAGTGTTTCCTGCCACTGTTGCTGAAATACTTCTTGTTGTAAGTCTTGCTTACGCACATGCAACAAAGATTTGAGAATACTCCCACGTATAACTACGTGAGTTTCAGCCTCGCCATCTACATCAAGGAGTGTAGTTTCTGTGTCGCTTCCATCACTGATGTCGCTCGCATTTTCACTCGATCCATTCATAAATCGCGGCTTTACTGCAGCAAGGAAAATGCCCTTCTCTGCGAAGGCGTCAAATAGATCGGACAGTGTTGTCTCCAACATCCACAGTGCGAGGTGCTCATCGCCTTGCGTTGCCGAAAGTGGATTGATGGCCAGAGATAAAGGTTCCTCGAGGCTCGGTAGAATACTATCGGCCTGAATTTTTAGAGCAGAGGCTAGGTTTTCTTTTGTAACTCCTGGCATTGTTGTTGTCGTTGCGACGAAAAATTTTGCCGGTAGTAATAACGCAGCAACACATTCTTTACGTTGTTCCGCGGAAAAGCCTGTTAGTAGTTCTGCGCAGGCCGCTGCGATTGACTGAGCATCAGTGCCTTTAAGCACTGCAACACTTCTGCTTTGTAAGTGAACAATCTCGTTATCGAAAAGCAGGAAGCTGGTTTCAATCTTCTTGACGAGGTCCCGGCCGGTAGCACCTTGTATCAAGGTTCTCACCTGCACGGGTAAAAAAGCCGCCAGTTGTTCTCGCCACTGCGAGTAATCGAATGCAAAGCTGGGCATAAAGTTTGTTCTGTCCAAAACCTTCGACCCTAGAGACTAGTCGTCTTAGAGCGGAGAATTCAGACCCTCAATTCGGAGCTAAACTATTGAATAAATTGTTAAATCACTGATGTAAGACTGTTATATCGGCAGAATAGTTTTAACTCGCAAATTTGTTATGAGAGTCAATATCCAAGAAGCGAGTCAGACAGGGCCTCTCAAAGGACGTTTCAAATCGATATGACAGGCACAAAAAAGGCCGCTCTGAATGCATTCAGAGCGGCCTTGGTATTACTTATCGCGCCTTACTCGCCAGCGCTAGAGAGTTGCTGACGCTCTTTTTCTACTAGAAAATCAACGACTTCGAGCATATCTGCCTGAGTTAACACGTTCTGGCCAGTGGCAACAAGATACTTGCCGTTAACAATCATATTTGGCGTGCTGCGAATTTCGTAGGCCTGCATACGCTGCTTAGCTTGATTCACCTTGGTGCGCACTGAGAATGAATTGAAGGACTTGCTGAATTCCTCTTCATTGATGCCGTATTTCGCGAAAAGGGCTCCGATTTGTCCTTCGTTCTGCAATCGRTTGCCTTCTATGTTGATCGCRTTAAAAACGTGCTCATGCACCACGTCCAAAGCATCCATCGCAACCGCTGTGTAGTAAACTTGGGCATGCACTTCCATCAGTCCGTTCCACATGGCCGGAAAGCGGCCAAAATCAACGTCTGCGGACATTGTCGCTTCCCAGTTGGCTATTAATGGCTCGAATCTAAAACAGTGGGAGCAGCCGTACCAAAATACTTCCAGTACCTCAACCTTGCTTGAATCATTGGTATTTACAGGCGCACTAAGCTCAGTGTAATGAGTGCCTGCAATGAATTTTTCTATCTGAGCAAAGCTAGAAAATGCCAAGGGCATTAGCAGCGCAAAGGTTAAAACCTGCATTGATCGCTTCATTGTTTAACTCCGTCTCTTTTTAGCTGTTTTGTTAGCTATCGAATCAATCTACGAACTAATTTTTTACTGTAAAAAACACTATCACAGCGTCTTGATCCCCGCTATCTCATTGATACCGATACAAGACCGCTTCGGCGCAATTATCTACTCACAGGGCGTTTAAAGGCTCATTCAGACCTATTTTGGGACTAATTGAGGCCAGAAACGTAGCTAGCCAGCGCTTCTAGCTCCTTATCAGTAAGGCGCTCAACGACCGTTCTCATCATTTCTCCGCCGTCATTATTCCGGGCTCCCGATCTGAAGTCTTTCAATTGCTGCAGTGTGTATTCAGCGTGCTGACCGCTCAGTGACGGGAATCCTGCAGGCGCATTGCCCTTTCCTGTAGGTGAGTGACAAGCTGAGCAAGCAGCAACAGCTATTTCAGAGTTCCCTGCCCGGTAAAGCCTTTCAGCCAATTCTATCGACTCTGGATTCGCTCCTTGTATTGTAGGCTGCTGCGAGGAATACCATGCTGCAATGTCTTCCATATCCTGGTCGCTCAGTGACAACACCATCGCTGCCATAGTAACTCCAGCCCTAGCGCCTGATTTGAAGTCCTGAAGTTGTTTAACCATGTATCTGGCGCTCTGGCCCGCAAGTTTCGGGTTCATTGCTAATGCGCTGTTACCGTCCGCGCCGTGACAAGAGGCACAGAGGGCAGATTTAGCCTGACCCGCAGCAGCGTCACCTTGGGCAAGGAGTAGAGTGGGTATTAGGCCTAGAAATGCGGCTGCAAGTACTGTTATTACTGTTTTCTTCATGGGTTTTCCCGGTCACTTCCAACAAATTCAGATAAACTAGCGATCCATCTAGTGTCCTTTTGAGGTAATTTTCACCTCACCTGCTCCGATATGTCTCTAAGGCAGTCGCTGCCTGGGACATCTGAAGCGATTCGGACACAAGATCATTAAATCTCGGTCGCGAATTATAACGTAAATTGCGCGGTGACTCTATTTATCCTCACAATAGACGATAGAAAATGAACCAGTCGCTCTTCAAGCGAGGTACTGGGATCAAAGATTTTGCAAAAGGTATTAAAAAAATGAACTTCAATCAGGCTCAGTTCGTAACAAGCGCGGTAAACCTCGAGGCCTGTCCAGATAACTCTTTGGCCGAGGTAGCCTTTGCCGGCCGCTCTAACGCAGGTAAATCTAGCGCAATAAACACGATTACTGGCCATAACCGCCTCGCCCGTATCAGTAAAACGCCTGGGCGCACCCAACTCCTCAACTTCTTCGCGTTAGAAGAAGGCAGACACTTAGTCGATCTGCCCGGATACGGTTTTGCCAAAGTGCCGCTCAAAGTTAAAGACAAATGGCAGCGCGAGCTGGAACAATATCTACGTCAGCGCGAGGCGCTGGTTGGCTTGATTCTATTAAGCGATATTAGACATCCGCTAAAGGAGTTCGATCGCATGATGATCGATTGGGCCGTGCAGTCCGACCTACCTTTGCATATCTTGCTAACCAAATCGGACAAACTCAAAAGAGGCGCCGCACAGAACACACTGCTGGCCGTGCAGAAAGAGGTAGCTACACTGGACAATGTGACGGTGCAGTTATTCTCTTCGCTAAAAAACGTCGGCGTTGACGAAGCCAGAATGAAGCTTAGCGAATGGCTTTCTTCACCAGACATGATCGATGAGGCAAATGGCGTCAACGGCTAGGCACATTCTACTAGTGTGCCTCGTCCCAGTTATCTCCAACACCTACATCGACAACCAGAGGCACATCTAGTGCCGCCGCCGTCATCATTCGAAACTTAACTCCCTCAGAGAGCAGGTCGAGATCTTTCTCGCTCACCTCGAAAACCAGTTCGTCGTGAACCTGCAATAACATCCGTGCATCAAGCTCACCCATGGCCAGCCAGTGATCGATATCAATCATCGCCCTCTTAATTATATCGGCGGCCGTTCCTTGCATAGGCGCATTGATTGCCGTGCGCTGCGCCGCCTTTCTTAACATCCCATTGCCAGCGTGAATATCCGGTAGATAGAGGCGTCGGCCGAACAGGGTTTCAACATAACCTTTCTCATCGGCCAAAACTTGAGTCTCATCCATGTACTTTCGTACACCAGGATATTTTTCGAAATAGCGATCGACGTACTCCGCCGCTTCCCCACGGCTAATATTTAACTGCTTGGCAAGGCCGAAAGCAGACATCCCGTAAATTAAACCGAAATTAATTGCCTTCGCACTGCGCCTCTGATCAATGCTTACTTCATCAAGAGCTACTCCAAAAACATCAGCGGCTGTCGCTTTGTGAACATCTTGTGCACTTGAAAACGCATTCAGCAAACCCTCGTCTTGGGAAAGATGCGCCATGATTCTAAGCTCAACTTGAGAATAGTCAGCCGCTAACAATTTGTTGCCAGGATCACACACAAATGCCTGTCGAACACGTCGCCCCTCTGCGGTACGAATCGGTATGTTCTGTAGATTAGGGTCCGTAGATGACAGACGACCAGTCGCAGCGACTGCTTGTTGGAAGGATGAATGAATTCTCCCAGTGCCCTTATTAATCTCAAGCGGAAGTTTATCTGTATAGGTCGACTTCAATTTACTCAGTGAGCGATGCTCCAAAATAAGCTTCGGCATCTCATAATCTTGTGCTAACTCCTGCAATACAGGCTCAGCCGTTGACGGCTGCCCTGTTTTTGTTTTCTTAAGAATGGGTAACTCTAACTTCTCATAAAATATTGATTGCAGCTGTTTCGGGGAACTCAAATTGAATTCCTCTCCGGCTATCTCGAAGACTTGCAGCTGCAATTTTTCTAGCTGTTTACCGAGCTGCTTGCTCTGTTTCGCAAGTGCAACTGCATCAACGCGAATGCCATTACGCTCCATTGTATTCAGCACCTCGATCAATGGCAGCTCATAGTACTGATACAGACCAAGCAGGTGGCCGTTGCTACGCAAGTTTTGCTGCAGAATGGCAGACAGGCGCAAAATGTGATCCGCTTTTTGTGCGGCGTAAGGTGAGTAGTCCGAAAGCGCTACTTGTTCAGAGCTAAGTTTACCTCGACCCTTGCCTAGTAGACTGCCAATATCTATAGGCGTCACCTCTAGATAGCTTCTAGTTATTTGTGGTAGTTGATGTTTCGTTGCGACAGAGTTGCTGACATAGGACGCTAGATGCACATCGCTCTTAATTGGCTGTAAGTTAATCCCATAGTTTTTCAGCACATGATCTAAATGTTTCAGATCGAAGCCAACTTTGATGATCGATGGGTTCTCCAGTATTGGCTTTAACTGCGCGAGGCAATCTACACTATCGAGCTGGACTGGCACATCATCGTAATCGTGCAAAAAGGGAATATAGAATGCCGTTCCTATTTCTATACAGATTGCGATGCCAAGTATTTTTTGATCAAGAAAATGCTCTCCAATCGTTTCCAATGAAATACTGAAACTCGATGATGCTGAAACCTGATCGATTACGGATGCGAACTCATCACTATTTACAATTAACTTATATTCTAATTCTTCTTCTGCAACCGACACGTCAACTTCTTCGATTACTGGTTCATTGATAACGGCCTTCTTACTCTTTAGTGAACTAACTACGCCCTGGCCTTCTAGCTCCTTTACCCACGACTTAAACTCCATTTCCGAGAACAATTCGTGTAGCTTCTGTTTGTTCTCTTCTGCGGCAACTAACTCCGATATTTTGACATCCAGAGGTACATCCATTTTTATTGTTGCTAGCTCGTAAGAGAGCCTAAGCAGATCGATATTATCCCGCAGTTTCTCTCCAACTTTTCCGCCTATAGCTTCCGCATTTTCGATTATTCCTTCCATGGAGCCATATTCCTGCAGCCACTTAACAGCTGTCTTAGGGCCGACACTTGGCACACCTGGGATATTGTCTGACTTGTCGCCCATGAGAGCGAGATAGTCGATGATTCTATTCGGTGCAACACCAAATTTACCAACAACGGACTCACTGTCTAACAGCTCGTTTGTCATTGTGTTAATAAGTGTGACTTTGTCATTCACAAGTTGAGCTAGATCCTTATCACCCGTAGAAATAAGAGTAGAGATGCCCATCTCGGTAGCCTGCTGTGACAACGTACCAATTACATCGTCGGCTTCTACGTCGCTGACAATTAGCAGAGGCAGACCCATAGCTTCGATGATCTGGTGTATCGGCTGTATCTGCGAGCGCAGCTCATCTGGCATTGGCGGTCGATTGGCTTTGTACTCCGTGTAAATTTTGCTACGAAATGTTTTCCCCTTAGCATCAAACACGATCGCAATATTACTGTCCGCATAGTTCTTCATAAGGCTGCGAATCATGTTGATGACTCCCTTCACTGCCCCTGTATCCTGCTGTTTGCTATTTGTTAGAGGCGGCAATGCATGAAATGCACGAAACAGATAGGAGGATCCATCTACAAGAATGAGCTGTTTTGATTCGGCCAACTTACTTTCCTTTTACAAGTTCGTACAAATTTGGTTTTATGCTACGCCTATTCGTAAAGGCAGCGGTAGAAATCATCTGTTAGGTTGGAGATGAATTCGCTGTATGTATTCTCGCTAGAGTCTACATTGCTGCCCAACAGATCAACGGTGATTAACTTCAATTCGTGACCATTCAGTACAGTATTTACTAATTCCAGACTCGAGTCGAAATCTAACAACAAACAAGACGGTCGCTGTTCATTCACTTGGCTTCTCAGCTGAATAATTTCACGAATGCCTGGCTGAACTTCCGGATCCTGCAAGATAACCATGTCATGCTGCAGGCCAAACTGTTGTTCAAAGTATTGATACGCATTGTGGTAGACCGCGTAGTTCGCTTTAGATGGCGCCTTGAACCTCTGCTCAATTTGCTGGTTCCTGCTTTCAATTTCTACGCCAAAACTTTCTAGATTCTGGCTGTAGGATGCCGCATTGACGGGGTCCAGTTCAGCAGCCCGCTCGGCTATCGCAGTAGCAATTCGTATTGCGTTTGAACTATCTAGCCAGAGGTGCGCATCAAGCTGCCCATTACCTATGGTATGCACTCGCAGCCCGGGCGTATCGATAACAGTAATTGTCTTTGCTTTGAGCTGGGCCTGCATAAAAAAATCGCTAATGCGGGTTTCAAAGCTAGGGCCTATCCATACAGTAATGTCTGCCCGAGCTAAGGCGATGCGATCAGAGGGCGACACGGTGAAGTGATGAGGCGATTGCTGCGCATCCACGATCGAAGAAACACTGCCATATTCCTGCACAACTGCCTCGGCAATCATTTGCAGCGGTTTTATAGTTGTAACGATACTCACATCACCGCGGCTTACCGGACAAAGAAGGGCGGTTAACAATAGAATCAAATAGAATTTAGGCATTGGGAATTTTTCAGGCAGGCCCCACGAACTCAAGAGCCTCGCCCCACAAAGGATAGTTTGACATCAATGCTATGATAACCCATTGTCCTGCCTGCTCCTACGTGAGTAAGAAAGCGAAGACAATAAACCTAAAAGTAAGAAAGCAATAACATCTATAGTGCAGATTGCAGAGGCGGTAGCGAGTAATTCGAATGGATATTCCCGATACTAATGCCCCAGGAGTTCTCCTCGCGGCAAAATCAATCAACAAGAGTTTTGCCGAGAAAAAAATTCTCGATAATATAAGCCTCACTATAGAGGAAGGACAAATAGTCACCCTGATCGGTCCAAACGGAGCCGGCAAAACCACCTTGGTACGTATCGCCCTTGGGCTACTCCAGCCCGACTCAGGCTCCATCTACCACAGGCCGGGCGTACGAATAGGCTATATGCCACAGCGAGTCCATGTGGAGCCCACGCTACCACTGACTGTTAACCGATTCCTTCAGTTAGCCAATCGGCACGACAAAGCGTTGCTAAGCAACACCCTGAAAGATCTGAATATTGGCCATCTCGAGGGCCAGCAACTAACAGCCATATCCGGCGGTGAACTACAACGGGTACTACTCGCACGCGCGTTACTGCGAAAACCTGAGCTACTTATTCTCGATGAGCCTGCACAGGGCGTCGATCTCGGTGGCCAGGCAGAGCTTTATCAGCTCATTAGCGAGATTAGTGATAAGCATCGCTGCGGTGTGTTAATGATATCTCACGACCTTCATCTGGTCATGTCTTCGACCGATGAAGTCATCTGCCTTAACCATCATATTTGCTGCCACGGTAAGCCCGAACACGTCACCAATGACCCCGCGTACCTAAGCCTATTCGGGGCCAGCGCCTCTGGGAATCTTGCCGTCTATACTCACCATCACGACCATGACCATAAAATCGGTGGCAGCGTAAAGGAACACCATCATGATTGATTCTATGGTGCTTTTTCTCAGTACCGATTTCGTACTCT
>JAESUT010000231.1 GCA_016762995.1 Gammaproteobacteria bacterium
GGGCCTCAAGCAACAGAACACATCGGGGAATCTTTTGCCTACTAATTTTCAGAACAGGTTTTCCAAAATTCCGAATATTCCAGATCCACTACAAAAGCTGGCTACTACTACTTGCAGTACTATAGCTTATTATAGGCATAGCCTAATAACCAGCCCGCCAAACCTGCAGTCAATGCCCATACAATCAAGCCAACAATTGCCCCAACAGAAGTAATCTGCCAATCTATAGAGCCCATATCTATATGGAACATCAAACTTGTCATACTCGACATCATGCCAGGGAATATACTTACAAGAAGAATACACGTAATCCAGATTACCGAAACGCTTAATGCCGACGCAATTGCCAATTTGTAAGGGACTATAGCCATATGTTCCTCCATCGCTTAAGAAAGTTAGTTACTAACCCGATTCTTCGAATTGCTGGCAGAAGAGCTACATATCTGCCAATCGAAGAGAGTTCTTGACCATGAGCATCGACTCATGGGTTTCCATATCAACTAGACTCTGTAGTAAATCATGGGCTGAGCCGCCAATACTTCGAGCGAGCAGATGCTTATACAGTTCGACTATCTGCTCATGTAGATTTACAACTTCAGTCACTATTTCCTCCATAGCCATATTAGCAAGTGGTTTCGAGCAGTGCTGGTGACCGATAATCGGCATTTTATCAATATACTCGTAGCACCACGTATTCAAGGCGCTGGTAGTAGCCGTTTTTTCGAAGTTATCCAATACTTGGATTAACTTATTCTCATGATCTGACAAATAAACAAGAAGCATGCGTTCTCTTTCTCCAACTGCGGTATCCGCACAGTGCTCCATGCACTCCTGCAGTTGAAGATGAAGCTTACGAGACCAAAGTAATACGTCTCTTAACGTTTCTATATTCATAAATGTTCCTTATACAAATATGGGTTCACCGCACCAAAATTCAGCGGCTCAACGCTTCAGGTCAATTATTTTTCTTGGGCTTCATCTTGCTGAGCCTCCGCACGGGCCTCTGCCTGTGTTCGCACCTGCGCAGCCGTTGCATTTGCTGCCTGAATAAATGTCAACACATCTCTAGTTTCTTTACCGGTAAGTCCTGCCCTGACTCGCATGTGAAATACTGATGAGATCCATTGGTCATCACGCAATTCATTTGGCGAACGAAGATTGTGGCAACGCGTACAATTTTCTGCCCAGGTCTGAGCGCCGTCAGCTAGGCTCCCCGGAGCGGGAAAATCAGCAGCCAATGCAGCAGATGACGCCCAAAGAAAACCTAACGTGATTACCAATTTAACGGCCGCTTTCTCACTTGATCTCATCTTTTCAGTAATAGTATTCATAGTGGTTCCTTAGAATCCGTAGGTTAGTTGAACTGTTAAGCGATCCTCATCAGCCTCTGAATCGGTCAATCCATCATTCAACTCATAGCCGAGTTTGAAGATAGCGCTATTTGTAAGGAGATAGTTCAGGCCGATTGCCCATTGTTCTTGATCGGCGCTGTCGTGTGGTGAATCAAAGTCTGTATAGCGCATGACGTACTCAAATTTGGATTGCCCAGGACGATATGAAGCTTGTGTATACCAAGTCTCCCAGATTGCTCCTTCCGACGCTGCAGCACCAAATGCTGTCCCCCCAACTTCCGATTCCACATACTCCCCACGCAGATAGAAATTGTTTCTTTGGTAGGCGAAATCAGCGCCGATTACATCGTAATCACGTGCGCCTTCTCCGCCAAGAATAGAACTATCACCTTCATGTATGTCGCTAACTGTCGCCTTACCGGATGCCAGCGAAAATCCCAACTCTAAACTCGACATAGGAAATACAGCGAAGCGTCCCCCATAAACTTTCTCACCGTCTTCATCCGAGCCCGCGCCCTCGGCTTCAATCCCATCTAGCTCAAATTCCCCATCTTCAAATTCCGCAACCAAAACCGGACCGTTACTAACGAAAAGCGCGTAGTTAGTACGCGTCCGACCAAGTGGAAAACCTCCTCGTAGTTGGAAGCCCACATCTGCAACCGGCGCAGCCCCGTCATGCGCAAAGCCCGTAGGCGCAGATGCCAGTTTATTTATCCAAGAGGGGTGTAGGTTTTGCCGAAATTGACCGATGGGACTGAGAAACTTTCCAGCTACAAGGGTGATGTAGTCATTAAGAAAAACATCCACTGATAAATACTCCAACTTAACCTCAGTCTCACCATCATCACCTACTTCGATTTCGAGCTCACTTTCCAACATGACAATATCGCGATATTGATAGTGGAAAATTGGTGCAAAACGGCCCACGTTAAAACTACCGTCTTCAGAGTCCGAGTCCTGATAGCCAACGTCAGCATAGCCCGATAGGTGAACCAAGGAATCGGAATAACGCCACTCTTCCGCTTCGCTGTGTCTCACACTATCAATTTGCAGCTGTCCAATCCGCTCCTTTAATTTCTCAAGCTCTTCATTAAGTTCTTCTAGAGACTCAGCAGCAATACTATTGGTCCCACAGAGCATCCCTACAATCAAGGTACTTGCGACAATAGATGTTTTCATATTCCCAATATTTATCATTTCTTTCCCCATTGTTATATTGATACCTGCTAATGCTAATCGCTTTTAGCACTGTGTATTTGGTCGACCACGCTAAGCCTTGGTACAAACGCGGGCGTAATATTCATGTAGCGTTGATAGACATCCCCGAATTCCATAAGAGCAATTTTTTCCTCCTGCTTTGCCAATTTCACATACACAATCACTAGAATCGGAAACATTACAACCGTAGGCAACGTTGGCCATTGCAACAAGAACCCAAACATAATCATGATGAAAGCGACATATTGTGGATGTCTGCATCGGGCATACCACCCTTCGGTAGCCAACGTACGGTTTTGTTGGGCCTTGTGTAGAACGCTCCACGCAGACGAGAGCAAGAAAAACCCTAGAACGATAATTATATTGCTTGCAATATGCAGCGGATCGAAATGCGCGTTTCCCTCGAGCCCTAATAGTGTGTGCAGTAGATGTCCGTTCTCATGTGCAAAAAAATCGATACCAGGATATTTTTCGGTCAGCCAGCCAGAAAGAAAATATATCGTCAACGGGAATCCATACATCTCGGTGAACAATGCCACTATAAACGCAGAGAATACGCCCAGACTTCGCCAGTCGGATTTTGATTGTGGCTTTGCAAAACTAAAAGCAAAGAATATGAAAATGGCCGAGTTCAGTATAACCAGCGTCCATAGACCATAAGATGAGTTGCTATCCATTTTCTTGACCTTTAGTGGTGACGGTTCGAGGAATTTTTGCCTTCTTCCAGACCACGCCTGTAGGCTTTCTCTTCTGCGCTACCAGGAGCGGTATCGCCAATCTTCTCGCCCTGCCCTTGTTGATTGTGATTTCCGTGGCCCCCATGACCACCATGCATGAACATGTGCATCAGTGGGCACAGGCCAAGAATCAAAAAAGGCAACCACTGAAAAAGGTGTTGACGGTGTTCCATAAGTAAAAAATATGAAGCAGCTCCGATCAAAAAGAGTGCCGGTATTGCCCGGGGTGACGACCAAAACGATTTCTCAAACATCTCGTTCTCCAGAACTATTTGTTAGCAAATTCGACTCTTTGTTATGATTCAAAATCTTCTATTAAATGACAAACCATGTGCCCGGTAGGCACTTTGCCTGGTTTCTTCTCCCATTCAGCTACGGCTAGTTTCATGCGTAGTCTCAGAGCAATGGCCTCTTTGTTCCTCAGTGCAGTTTCCTGTAATCGAGCTCTGATTATTTCCCTTACCAAAGGGCAGGGTGAGTTGCCATTCTCAGCCTCACTGGTCATTTTTTGAATATCATCCACTGAGAAGCCCAGATTCCTTGCGCAAAGCACAAACCGCAGCCTGTCTCTCTCCTTTTCGCCATATTCCTTGTATCCATTGATGCGACTACGGCGTGGATTTAGAATGCCTATTCTTGTATAGAATCGAACAGTATGCGGGGATGTTTCCAGCGCATCCGCTAATTGTTTGACCTTCAAGAACACACCCCTTCGTTTATGACACATAGCGACTTACAAGCCAGCGAGGATATTCGACCTTTCAAGTACGTGTAGAAATATTTGAATGTCACTGTTAAGTCTTAAACTTAACTTAGCCAGCATCTTAAGGCTGTGTGTAAGACACAGGTCAACGGGCTAGCGGGGGCATTAGAATGGTAGTTGTAGAAGAGTTGATTTAGATCAAGAAATGAAGTCAATCTGCCATCGAGGAGTCTGTTTCTGGCAATAATTTCTTTAAACCTATTGGTGCGAGCACGGTAGTCAATATCACTACGATTACGATTGCAGAAAATAGATTGTCCACTACCGGAGAAAGAGTTTCTCCACCAACAAACAGACCTGCATCCAAGGCGATGCCGGCGATTATCAAGCCCACGGCTCCGCGAGCATTCATGGCCATACCAATCGCACACGCTTGACGGGGCGAATAGCCGAAGACTACCGCGGGAAGTGCTGCTCCGAGCAATTTCCCACCAAATGCAACAACAATCAACAACATCAGGAATTGCGGGATTTCCACCAAGGCAGGAAATGATAGCGCGAGGCCTATCGAAGCAAAAAATAGAGGCGCGAGAAAACCTGTAGTAATAGCTTTCAATTTGCTGTGGAGGTCTAAGTAGATTTTTTTGCTCGTGGTGTGCTTACCATAGAATAATCCAGCAGCAAACGCTCCAAGAATGAAATGTAATCCCAATAGTTCTGCCAGTACCGAAAACAGCGCTGCGATCACCAGTAGGAAACTAAAGTTCATTTCTTCTATTTTTAGGGACGCTGCATAGCGCGCCAGCGGTGCCATGAGTCGACTTCCAATGAAGAATACCACCACTAGGAATACTGCTACCTTCGTTAGAATAAAAGCAAGGCTCAGTACAGTTGGTAGTTGGCCAGTGTTGATAATGGCAACTAGCACACTGAGTAGAATAAGGCTGAGAAAATCATCAAACACTGCCGCCGAAACAACGAGTTTGGCCAGTGCTGACTTCAGTATATGCATGTCCATGAACACTCTTATAGTGACTGGAACTGCGGTTATTGCGAGTGACACACCAACAAATAGAGACTGTGCAAATCGAAGTTCGCTAGCTGCGATCGAATACCAAGCTAACGCAAATCCGCTCAGTAGTGGAACCAGCATTGCTGTAACGGCTATAACCAGGCCCTTGTAGCTGGACTCTACAAGATCCTTTGGGCGCATTTCATACCCACCCAAAAGCATGAGAAAAAATATACCTAGATCTGCAAGCGCCATGAGGTGGTGATCTGAAGAAATTTCAACACCAATTGACCTATCGCTCAATTGCGCAGCAATTATCCCAAGAGCAACACCTGCCAGAAGCTCTCCTACTAGTACAGGCTGATTAAATTTATTTGCAATGATACCGCCGAATCGCGTCGCGATGAGCAGTATCAATACAATCCAAATTGTTTCCAATTG
>JAESUT010000193.1 GCA_016762995.1 Gammaproteobacteria bacterium
AACGGCCCTACGCCGCGCGCATTGTCCATTCTTTGAAGTTCTACCCGTTTCTCGATTCTCTCTTCAAGTACGGTTTTTAGCTTGAAACTTAACAGCGTGACCCGATCCTTTCTTCCCTTGCCATTATGAACAGTCAGTGAGGACCGTTCCAAGTCAATATCCATCACCCTCAGTCTTAGGCATTCGCCCCCCTCAGGCCACTTCCGTAAAGGAGCTGGATCATGAGCTTATTGCGCCCCTCCAGTTGTTCGAGGATTGCAGAGACCTCACCAATCGACAGCACAGTGGGAACTGTTCTGCTCTTTGCTTTGCTTTGCTTTGTAGCCAGTTTAAAGCCAAGGTAACCAAGTTCTCTTTTGAGAAATTTCTGAAACAGATATACAAGAGAGTTAAGAGCGATTTTTTGCGTATTGGCGCTAACATGAAGCGTCATGGCCAAGTGCGTGAGATAGGCTTGTATCTGCGACACATCCACCGTTGAAGGGTGCTGTTTGTCCGTGTAAACAATGAACCGCTTTATCCACAACATATAGGCTTTCTCAGTGACAAATGCATAGCCTCTCATCCGCATATCAGCCCTAACTTCTTCCATAAATTCACTGCTCATTACACGCTCTTGATGCAAGTTCATTAGTACTTTTAGGATAGTAGGGAAAGTGGATTCCAACCAGAGTGCTCATTTATTTCCCAGCTAAAGCACCCTTTGCAAGGAAGAAAAAGAAAATTGACCGTTAATTCAAATAGTTACAGTATGGGTTGCTGTAGATAGAAGAAACCCCGTAACAGAGATACATGGTCGCGCATCCCAAAATATGAGGAGCCCTCCTTTTGTTAAGGCGAGACTGACCGACATAGAGATAGAGCATTCTTTTTCAACGGGTTATGGAATAGACTTGGCCTCACGGAAAAACAAAGGGCGCGTGCGTCGTATACACATGTTATAGGTCAATAATCACATATGGCTAAAGTGTATTTTGAAAAATTATCTCAGTTAATATTTGATCTCGATATTGATGGTGAGGTATCTGCCGAACTGGAGACTAAACACTTTTTCAGTGGCGCTGCACTTTATGTTAATAAGGCAATATGCGTATCCTGGTCTCCAGGAGGTCTTGCATTCAAATTGTCTGAAACCGAGGTAAATAGGTTACTCTCTAATGGTAAAGCCAAACCACTAAAATACTTTGAAAAAGGCCATATTAAAGAAGGTTACGCTATGTTCGAAAATCCCGAATCGTCAAAGAAGGTTCGCTGGAAAAGCTACTTCTTAAAGGCCATAGGTCAGGTATTGTGAGGCAAACCTATAACAAGGCCAGCCAGAGGGACAGCCAGACCGCCGCTTCGCTCTGGTTTGTCTGCCCCTGCTGGCGGCGTTATGTGTCTCTATGCGCCAAATACTGTACATAAACACATGGGATTGTTAAACCATATTGCGTGACATTTTGATTAGCTAATATCACTCTAACGGTAGTGAAGTACATCTATCCTATAAATATAATAGAAGGGGATGAACAATGGCGTCTAATACACTAGCAGCAGAAGGGCTACATCTTTCGGGTAACAAACCAGCTTGGCAGGATGCAGATCGATGGATGTTTGTCTTTATGGCAGGCCTTTTCCTCCTTATTGTTTTAACAGGATTCATACCCTCCTCCATCGGGAAAATTGCAGCAGTTCAGTCCGGTGAACGAGCACCTTTCCTAACTGTATTACATGTGCACGCTTTCCTAATGGGAACATGGATACTGCTCTTACTTACTCAAGCAAGTCTTGTAGCAACTAAGCATGGCGCAATACACCAACGGCTTGGCATGAGCTCAATGGTGCTTATGCCTGCCATGGTGGCAACTGGGTTTCTCTTGGTTCCAGCAAATTTTGGTCTAGTTTGGGGGCTCGATCCTTCAAACGTTCCAAGCGAAGTTATTGCCCAGCGCAAAGAAATAATTTCTAATATTGCTCTTGCACAGATTCGAACTGGTATTCTTTTTCCAATCATCGTTTCATTGGCACTCTATTTTCGTAAAAAGGATCTAGGGACACACAAACGGTTAATGATTCTCGCAACAGTAATACCTATACCAGCTGCACTTGATCGTATTAGCTGGTTACCTAACACCATGCCATTCAACCCAATTGCGCCAAACTTGTACGTATTGCTCCTAATTTTTCCACTATTTGCTTATGATCTATTACGGCATCGCACAATACCTCGTGCGTATATGATCTGGGGTGCCGTCTGGGCGCCCTCTGCCATTGTCGTCTATATGCTTTGGGGCTCTTCTTGGTGGCTGTCAATAGCACCAAAAATTATGGGTGTAGAAAGCTGGTAACCTTTGATTAGGAAATATTTTGGAAGTTCGTCCGACACATAACAAGCAAATCAACTAGGAGGCGCTACGCGCCCCTATTATTCAAAGCGTTATGTGTTTCGAAACATCTGACCTAAAAAAGCTAATGTACTAATTGTTGGTATCGAGGTAGTTTCATGGAAATTTCTGACTGGGGTGTTATCGCTGAGCTAGTCTCGGCAGTCGGAATTATCATTACGCTAATATACTTGGCCATTCAAGTTCATCAGAATACACGACAAGAGGAATTCCAAGGATTACAAGCGGCCATATTGAGGTTCCTGGACAACGTAGATAGTGTTACAAAAACTAAGGAAGATGCCGAAGTATTTCGTAATGGACTGAATTATTTTGGTGACCTTCCCCCTGCTGAACAAGGGTCTTTCCATTCAAAAATGCATTCACTGCTGCACGGGTTCCACAGTATATGGATACTATACAAGAGCGGCATTCTTCCGGAATACGAATTGGTAGCTATGCGAAGAATCTATATAGAGTTATTGATGTCACCGGGTGGAGGTCAATGGTGGGAGTCGTTCAAGCACATTCCACCTCCACATCTTGTCAAGTATCTAGACGAAGAGATCAGCAAGTCGGATGGGGTGATAACCCCAGCAAACGAAACATACCCATGGTTGCGCGGCGATGATCCCAGGAAAAAAACTGTTCAAACCAAATCAAACCATAGTGAAAAATTTAAAATCTCGGCCAACACATAACAAACAAATCAAGGATATGCGCTACGCGCATCTCCTTATTAAAGACGTTATGTGTTTTGATACTTTCAGAATCATTGTAATACATGGAATCGAGAACACTTAATGAATTGGGATGCGGTTGGTGCAATAGCAGAACTACTCGGTGCAATTGGCGTTATAGGCTCGCTGATTTATGTTGCTTCACAGGTTCGTGCGAGCACGGTAGCCTCAAAAGTAGAATCAAAATTACGCCTGACTGAAAATATGGTTAATTTTGGAGACTTATTGATAGGCTCGCCGGAACTCAATGAGCTTATGATTGATGGACGAAAAGGCCTTGGATCATTGTCTAAGAGCGAATATCTACAGTTCTCAAATTTGGCCCTGAAAGCATGTTGGTATTTGTCGTCTGGATTTTTTATGTACCAGCAGAAATCAATTTATGAGGATGATTGGCACGAACTTAGAACTATCGCAATTTACTGGTCTAAAAGTAAAGGCTTCCAAGAGTGGTGGGCCAAGCGAGGAAGATTTAGTTTTACAGGAAAATTTGTTGAGTTCATGGATCAAGAAATCGAACTTGCGAACAGCTCCAAATAATGATGAGTCAGCCAACACATAACAATCAAATAAAAAAGGAGGCACTACGTGCCCCTATTATTCAAAGCGTTATGTGTCTCGTTGACTCTCCAGCAAGCTGAAGGTTAGGTAAGAAAGAAAATGAAAGGAAAATTGCAAGAATTCGCCTTAGTTGCAGAAATTGTATCTGCAATAGCTGTAGTTCTATCATTAGTGTATGTGGGTTATCAAATTCAACAGAGCACAGCCGAAAGACGAACTGATAGCATACATTCACTAAATGCAGGATATAGAGAATTGGCCCTAACAAATGTCCTCAATGAAAACCTCGGTGTGGCATGGCACAAAGTACTAGATGGAGAAGAGCTATCTAAACGTCAAGTAGACCTCATGTCAGACGCTCTCTATGCACACTTGATGCAACTAGAAGACACATACAATCGATATAAAGAAGGCTATATCGATGATGATTTCCTTGTAGCCAGAACCAATGCAGAAATACAAAGAATTACGTATTCGCCTCAGTTATTGGAAGTCTACGGACTTATGAAAGACGCAAAAATATATACGCAATCATTTATAGATTGGCTCGATAGTAATATTGAAAGTTACCCAAATATCGAAGAAAACGACACATAATAATCAAATCGAAAAGGAAACAGCGCTACGCGTCTGCTCCTATTATTCACAGCGTTATGTGCTTTTGCGCATTCACTGCATTACTGACATTCAATAAGCAAGATGCCGGAAAATCTGAATTTTGATATGAAAGACATGAACTGGACAAAATGGGCGTCTATAGCCGAGATAGTTAGCTCCGTAGCTATCTTGGTAACTATCTTATACTTGGCGATTCAAACAGAACAGAACACTGATGCGATAAACAGCCAATCTAGGCAAAGCCTTGCTGAAAGCGCGGTATTTGAGCAATCCATGTGGTTGCAGAACCCGGAATTGTCTTCGTTTATCGTTGATAATTCGATTGAAATGAGCTTCGAGCAAAAGGTCCAATTGGACAGTCTCTTGATAATGGCATTTACACGGCGTGAATTTGCATATCGCCAA
The DNA here is from genome assembly GCA_016762995.1 of Gammaproteobacteria bacterium. Lineage (GTDB taxonomy): Bacteria > Pseudomonadota > Gammaproteobacteria > Pseudomonadales > Pseudohongiellaceae > UBA9145. The sequence continues at coordinate 4,691 of JAESUT010000193.1, forward strand.
TATAAAGCAGGCATTCTAGATGAGGAAGTCTGGAACCAAGAAGCCGAAGTCATAGCTCTGCTATTGGGAACGGAGAGAACTAGAAGTTGGTGGCGCACAATAGGAAAGAACGGATTCGAAAGTGACTTCGCAAATACTACCGATTCCATAATCTTGGGCAAGCCATATCATCCATATTGGGAAAGCCTAGTAAAGTGGTAATCTAAGTATGGTGACGACGACGCATAACAATCAAGTCAAAAGGAGGTATAAAGTAGTGTACAAAGTATTCTGCATAACTTTCTTAATTGCGTTTCACTCTTTCGCAGGAAGGTGTTTTCGTGTTTCGCAACGATGAGCGCCCTAGTTTTGGGAAAACCATTAGCCTAGAACAGCTTTCTGAGAAGCAAATTCAAGGCACCCTTGTACTCTTGGGTGTGCGTCTCAAAGAAGATTTTGAAAAAGATTCGACACTGACCCCAGGGGCCACATACGTCGATCCTGAAGACCTTCCCAACTGGGCATCCACATTAAACAGCGACTCAGAAGCAGAAGTCTATTGCATGGCAAGGAAATGGGAAGTCAAAAAATCGCATTTTTTCTAAACAAGCAAGGGATTAGCGTATCTAGCTTGGAAGGTGGAATCGAGGCTTGGAAGGAATCTAAAGATCGGTGAAGGCAACACATAACAAACAGGTCAA
>JAESUT010000008.1 GCA_016762995.1 Gammaproteobacteria bacterium
CTATCTACTCACGCTGCTATTACTACCGGCCGTGTTGATCTCGATGACCTCACGAAGAGAGGTGCTCGCCAGCACCGGCGTTTCCTTCATGGAAGGCACGCTTGCCAGAATCAGTGAAATTACGCGAAGCAAGGATGTACCAATATTTTGGGGCTGCACGTTCTTAGCGATTGTGACGTTTGCACTATTGCCTTTGAACGAGACGGATTTTAACCGCCTAGACTTTATCGCCGCCGACGCCGACATAAAACAATACTACGACGAGGTGAGCAGCCACTACAATCGCGGCTCAGCACTCAACTACGGCATCAACATTCAGACGGAATGGTCTGCGATCGAACCGGATTTCCTGCGCAGGGTGGAAGAGTTTGGTTTTTGGTTGAATGAACAAGAAGAAGTGGAGTCATCCGCTAGTGTTGTGGACGTTGTAAAAACAATTCACCGCGTGCAGAACGATCACGATGAAGCGTTCAATAGAATTCCGGATGACTTCGATACCGTAGCGAACTACCTACTTGCCTACGCACTTATTCAGAACAACAACTTTCCACTGTTCAATTTCGTGAACACCGATTTCTCTATGATCAACTTGTTCATCAACGCCGTGCCTATGTCGAACCAAGAGCTGATCGATTTCGACACTCGAGTAACAGAGAAATTTCATCAAGACTTTCCTGAGGCAGAGCTACTACACGGTAGCGGCATACTTCTGTTCTCGCGCATGGATGAATTGGTGACCATCGAGTTGCTGCAGGGTTACTCAATTAGTCTATTGTTGATCACTATCAGCCTCATGATTGGTATGCGCAGCTTCTATTTCGGCATGCTGAGCATCATCCCCAACCTACTACCCGCCACTATGGTGTTCGGATTCTGGGCCTTGTTTGTAGGACAATTGGACCCGTTCGTGATGATGCTATTTAGTATCAGCATCGGTTTGGTAGTCGATGATACTGTCCATCTGCTGAGTCACTATCTTGAGAAGCGGCGCGCAGGAATAGACCAGACCGACTCTATCGACTACGCGATCAAGACCGCCGGCCCAGCGCTGTCTATCACCACCATCGTGTTGGCCCTAGGCACTACTATCCTCATCGCCGCCAATACCATCTACTTCCAACAGGCGGCGAAACTGCTGGTTCCTATAGTCGTACTCGCTCTTCTGCTGGACCTGTTCTATCTGCCCACGATCCTGCGCCGCTTCGACAACAAGTTTAAAACCCAAAAGCTTGTGACAAGCTGATATCTCGACCTTACATTGTGAATAAATCCGCAAAGGGGGCTCACATGTAGAATGATCAGGAATCGCTAAGCAGAAGACAACTCACCAAACTAGGTGCGACTGCAATAGCCGCCGCTGCCGTAGGGAAAAATCAGATGGCCTCTACTGGCGTATCCGCCCCATCTTCCAAACAGCGTCAGAGAAACACGACTGGCTCAACCACATAGTATGTGTAGGCAAGAGTAAACAAACCCCAGGGGGAATTGCCTATGATATGTTCGAAATTTTGTAGCCTGAGATGGCGCGATAGAGGAACAGGTATGAGTGCGGAACCCCGGTTGTAACTAGAAATTTAGCTTCCGCTTATAAGCTGTTTTGCCCTGCCCCTTGCCCTCAATATTCACGCTTCCCATACTTCCTCAAACAGCCGAAGAAAATTATCGCCAAGTATTTTCTCGATAAGCCTTATTGAATAGCCTCTATCAGCAAGCCTTTCAGCGATTATTTGCATACGTTGAGGGTTATTCAATTCGGGTAAATAAGGAGGGATATCCTCTCGTGGAGCGGCGATCCCTGCTGCCTGTCGGCTCGCAGACACTCTTTCGAAGTTCGCCGGAAAGTCACCAGCAATATCAAGAGGAACAATCCCTTGATCGCTGCCAATACCCACATGGTCTTCACCACATAAATTTACTGCATATTCGAGATGAGTAATCATGTCATCTATGTCGGGAGGGCCCGCAGGGTTCAAGAATGGCATTAGATAGATGCCAAGTACACCACCTCGATCAGCCATCTCCCTGAGCACGGAATCATCTTTGTTGCGTGGGTGCTTAAAGATAGTATTTGAACCAGAATGAGTAATTGCTACTGGCATTCTTGATGCACGAATCCCATCAATAGTTGTTTGTGGCCCGCAGTGGGAAAGATCTACAAGCATGCCTAGATCATCCATACGCTCTACCACTTGCCGTCCAAATTCAGTTAAACCACTGTCTGTAGGCACGAGACTTCCAGATCCAACTTTATTTCCAATGTTGTAGGTTAGCTGCGCAATACGCACACCTAATCCATGGAAGGTATCTATTCGCTGTAGATCCTCTCCAAAGGGCACGGTATCTTGAAAGCCATGTATAAGACCAAGGGTGGCGTTTTGTTTTGCTGCTCGAATATCCGCAACACTGCGTACTCTAGAAAAAACGTCGGGATGTGTATCTATTTCTCGTTCCCACTGTGCCATTCGCGCCAGAGTAGCTTCAAATGAGCTTAGCTCTGAAGTAGCTCTTCGATTGACCGTAAGGTTTAGTGCTGTAATTCCTGAGGCTTTCACTGATTCAAGGTCAGAACTTGTAAGCGGGAAATCCCTCTGTGGGATATTAAACTGGATCGGGCTTGCTAAAGCATCGATAACAATTGCATCTTGATATTGTCTCTGGGAAAACCCATCCGCGATCATGCTGCTAGCTCTAGACCCGGGGCCGCCAGTTTGCACACAACCCTGACTCGTTAGAATGCCCGAGACGGTTGTCATGCCCACAAGGCCTCGAACAAAATCTCTCCGCTTCATCACCACATTCTCCTTTGAAAAAAAGAACTAAGAACTGGAATCTAACTCCCTTACCTAGTTTCTGCTGTTACGATTTACAGTATTGAATTTTTCAGTCTAGATTACTCCAAACCAATTTGCTTTTAATAACTCTTATGAGCTTATAGGGATATTAAAAAATAATGTTAAACTATTTTTTCTCTAATCTCCTAGTAAGGAAATCTTATGAAAACAAATCCTTCCTTGTTCGGTTTGTTGTTGTTTTGTTTATTTCTCACCAACACGGCTCTAGCCGATACCGAATACCTAAAATCTAGCGACCCCAGCATGGCCGAACTGCCTTTTTCCGAAGCGGTGCGGGTAGATAATATGCTCTATCTATCTGGGGCGATTGGCACTATTCCAGGATCTTTAGATTTAGCGCCCGGCGGCATCGAAGGTCAAACTCGTCAAACCATGGAGAACATTAGCACATTGTTGCAAAAGTACGGTTCATCGATGGACAAGATTGTTAAATGTCTAATTATGATCGATGACATGCAAGAATGGTCAAGAATGAACGCAATTTATGTCACTTATTTTGATGGCCATAAACCAGCACGGAGTGCCTTTGGTGCCAATGGTTTAGCCTTGGGTGCCAAGCTAGAAATTGAATGTATGGCGACCATTGATTAGCCCTCCCCCTATCCTATTTATTTTCCTTGCAGCCTTGCACTCCCCACGATCTCGAGCAGTTCAGTAGAGTTCGAAGTGCAAGGCAAATTTTTTCTCGGGCGAGGCGTTTACGCATTGTAAATAACGAGCCAGAGAAAAAATTTAACGCCGCAATTCGCTCTCTACTGAGCTGCGTCCCCAACACAAAAAAATCCGGTCTCTTTCGAGACCGGATTTTTGTACCACAACCTAGTTCAGCAACGTGTACTTAATTGCCGCCTTGGTCGATGTTTTTCCATTGCACGGCTCCGAAAAACATCTCGTCCCAGCTCTGCTGTCCCCAAGGAACCGTTCTTTCCGGATCAGGATTCGCAGGATTCTGCGCCGAATTATCAAACGCGCCTACTGCCGTAATCTTCGTACCCGCTGGCACAAACTTAGGCTCGGCATAGGTGTAGCTCATCTGCCAGGCATAGTTGAACTGCGCGATATTGATTAGCTCTTCACTTGAGCCATCTGGGTAGTCTGCATAGAAACGCATGTACTTGCCGCGGAAATGCATGTGTGGCAAGAAGCTATAAATGTTCGCATCTTTGCCTATAGTTATCGTCGCCGTCTGCTCAAAGGCTGGGTCGTTCGATGGGATGTTTGTCCACGTGTCAGGGAATATACAGGCACATCGACCTGACATTCTCTCTGCAGGTATTTCACCCTCTGGGTAGAACCACAATCCAATTTCACTCTCATCGATAGTCTCGCGACCACTGGTTGTGTAGTGAAGATTAAGATTCAAGACTGAGCCGTCTTTCAACAGGCCGCCGGTATTAGGAGGATTGAATGCCGCCGTACCACCTGGGATATAAGCTGTAATGCTGGCCTTGTCAGGATTGCTGCTTCCCAACTGCCCCAGACGTTGACCAATTTCCTCAGGAAAGTTCAGAGAGTTGATGGTGTGATGCAGCACTGTACGATCACCCGGAATGTACTCACTGCCACGTAGCCAACGGTCTTTACCACCAAGGTCAATTGTTACCGCTACATCTCTGTAATCTAAGACGCCAGTAGCAGGAACCTGCTGCGAAGGCACCTTGATTATCAAGTCGGGTACATCACTCAAGCTCCACTTGGACGTGGACCAAGATAATTCTGCTAGAGGATCAGTATCGCCGTCCTTAGGTGCTCCTGCATCGACCCATGCAATAATATTTCTCACTTCTTCATCAGTGATCAGTCGATCGTTGATGAACTCGCCAATGTGGCCATCGATCTGACCCGGTGGCATACGCTTAGTCATCAAGACCTCGCGAATCATTGGAGACCAACCCTGAACCATCGTATGGCTATCCATCGCAAAAGGAGCGATGCCGCCCTCGCGGTGACAAGTTGCACAGTTGTCTGCCAATATCGGCGCAATATCTGCCGTATAGGAAGGTGCTGTCGTAGTCGCATAGCTAATAGCCGGGCCACTCGTTGCGACCAAGGCAGTGCTTACTTCATCACCGGCCAGGATCTCTTGAATAGCTTTCTCTGATGACGCGACACTACCTCGGTACTCAACCATGAAGGAGCGTGGGTTATAAAGCAGAACTTCGCCAGTTCGCTCGATGCCTAGAGCTTCGGAGATTACCCGTGCATCGTCCATCAGGATGGGAATTTGTACGCCGTATTCTAACCATTGGGCTTGTACAATGCTGCGATTATTTTCTCCCATAGGGTTGATCATCATGAACTCAACACCTTGGCTGTCATACTTTGCTTTCAAGGCATCGAACGCCGGCACAGCATCCGCTGCGGCCTGGCTGTCGTTAGCCTGCACCAATAGAGCAATCACTTTATGATCGCCGTACCAGCTCATGCTGTGATGATAGCCATCTTGATCTAAGAGTGAAAAATCTCCCACTCTGTCTGCCGCGCTGCTGATTGCAGGTATAAACAGAAGCGATGCGACTGCCACCTTTAGTAGATTGACGTTCTTCACTAGTTTCTCTCCTCAACTTTCACTTATCAGTTACCTCTGAAGGCCGCGTGATACAACGGATCCGGGCTTCGAGATGGCACAGCGCGAACAATGTCGCTGCACATTAGTCCCACTCTACGAATTAAGCCTATTTCAGTCAACGAAAACCAATTCGCTTCATCGAGTAAATTGATAGGTTTATCAAGCAGATTACGCGCTTATTCCGGTCTATCTCAGTCGATGCCTGAGGCGTTATCTGCCTCCTGCAGAAGCGCTCTAAGTAGCGGATAGATGGCAGGATTGGCAATTAGGATGTCTCGGTCATAGAATTGTGGATCGATACCAGGCGGCAGCTCACTGAAATGGCCGCAGTCGGCGCCAGCCTCGAGAGCTATCAGTCGCGCGGCGGCGAAATCCCAAATACTCAAGCTTTCGTAATAACCCTCTAGCCTGCCCATGGCGAGGAAGCAGATATCCAATGCCGCTGATCCAATACGGCGAATGTCCGCACAATTGGCCAGTACCGCGTGCAGCCGCGGGATCATCGGAGCTAGGGTTGACTTGTCATAGGGAAACCCAGTCGCGATCAAAGAACGCCTAAGATCAGTCTCACTCGATACAGATATTGCTTTGTGGTTAAGGAAAGCACCCTTGCCTGATTCTGCATAGAACAGCTCTTCGCTAAATGGGTTATACACTACGCCCACCTTGGTCTGGGCGCCGTCCACATAGGCTATGGAGATTGCCGAATGGTTGTGTCCGTGTGCATAATTTACCGTGCCGTCGATTGGGTCGATGATCCACAGGGGGCTAGTGATTTCCTGTACCGCACCGAGATCGGGTGACGATTCTTCAGAGAGAATCTGATGGTCTGGAAATTGCTGCGCAATAGCCGCGCAGATGAATTGATCTGCTTTGATATCCGCATTGGTAACTAACTCGTCACCGTTCTTATACTCGTGAGTAAGCGCTGCATTGGCGCGTTCATCGACAATCAGCTTGCCGGCATCTCGGGCGAGAGCCTGCGTGAAAAGTAAAATATCCGACATAGAACCTTCTGGACGAGTTTAGTAGAACTAAATATTATAAGTGTAGCGTGCTACTTCGAGCATAACAGTCTTTCCATTCAGGCCGATAACCTCAGCTAGATAACGACAAAGATACCTGCTTACTGCAAACCCAACCAATGACAATTGCCTTCAAATATAGCTTATTCGCCGTTTTCGCCACGTTGCTCAATCTGTCGACACAGGAAATAGTCGTTCGAGTCTACGATGGCGCCTTCGCGATCTACCCGGCAATGGTGCTTGGCACTCTCGCGGGGCTAGTGAGCAAGTATCTGCTCGATAAGAAATATATCTTTCGCCTCATCACCACATCCCATCGCGAGAATCTGGGAAAATTCACCTTGTACGGACTGACAGGGCTCGCAACTACAGCAATATTCTGGGGCTTCGAGCTCGGCTTTGACGCGTTTATAGGCAGCAAGACCGCACGCTATGTAGGCGCCGTCATCGGATTGTCTATCGGATATGGTGTAAAGTACCGGCTTGATAAACGCTATGTATTTGCGCGGCAGGCCTGAGGGCTACGGATAAGTTTAATGGAAGCCATGGGCTGGGGTCGTTACCCCAAGACGACAGCGGATTTGATCCAGCCTGCAGATTCGCAAGCGTTGCAGAAATTTATCTCATCGCAGAAGAAGTCAGCCTCGTGCATTGGTCGAGGCTCCGGTCGCAGCTACGGCGATAGCGCACTCTCAGAGCAGTTAGTCAGTAGCCGATTCTTAGATAGCTTCCTCGAACTCGATGAACAGAAGAAGACCCTGCGCTGTGGCGCTGGCGTAAAACTAGGCGACATACTCAAAGTCTGCATACCACGCCGGCTTTTTCTTCCCGTGCTGCCAGGCACCAAGGCTGTGAGCGTGGGCGGCGCCATTGCTGCCGATGTCCATGGCAAGAATCACCACCTCGACGGCAGCTTCAGCAACTACGTTAAGAGTATCAGCCTCGTGCTAGCATCGGGGGAATTGGTGACTTGCAGCGCGCAGGAGAACGCCGAGCTATTTCGCGCAACTTGCGGCGGCATGGGACTCACTGGAGTGATAGTCGAGGCAAACCTGTCACTCGTTTCTATCCCGAGTAGCTACATTAGCCAGCGAAGCCTCGTTGCCAATAACCTGGCCGAATGCTTCGAACATATAGAAGACAACGCCAGCAGTAAATACTCAGTGGCCTGGCTGGACTGTCTTGCCACAGGCGAAAACTTAGGCCGCTCCGTCTTGTACTTAGGCGAGCACGCACCATCAAAGAGCAGGAAAACTGATACCCTGTACCGTGAGCGATCCGGCCTAGGCGTTCCGTTCTCCACCCCATCATTTCTGCTCAACAAGACGACAATGTCTCTCTTTAACGCGAGTTACTTTAAGCTGCAAAAAAGAAAGAAAAGTTCCGCCACGTTAGACTGTGACAGTTATTTCTTCCCGCTCGACAGTATCTCGAATTGGAATCGTCTGTATGGGTCGAATGGCTTTCTGCAATATCAGTTTGTTATTCCCAGCGATAGCGCACTTGAGGGTATAACAACTGTTCTAGAGAAAGTTTCCGAGAAAGGAAAAGGCTCCTTCCTCACCGTATTGAAGAAATTTGGTGAGGCGAATGAAAATTTACTGTCTTTTCCAAAAGCCGGCTATACGCTGACACTAGACTTCAAGAATGAACCCGCTCTGTTTTCACTGCTAGATGAATTGGATCAGATCGTATTGGCTCACGATGGTAGACTCTATCTCGCTAAGGATGCACGCATGAGCGAGGAAGTGTTTAAGGCGAGCTACCCGAACTGGGAAAGCTTTATGGCCATCAAAAACAAATACGACCCGAGCAATCGCTTCGCGTCGTTACAATCAAATAGACTGGGATTGACCCAATGAAAGTTCTTATTATCGGCGCGACGTCGGCAATTGCAAAAGCCTCCGCGCGAATATACGCGGAACAAGGCTGCTCGCTGCATCTGATTGCTCGAAGAGAAGATCAGCTGGAGACACTGAGCAGCGATTTGCTCGTGCGAGGGGCATCAAGGGTGAGTCACAGCGTGCTTGATCTCAACAAGTTTGCGAAACACGAGGAAACGCTGAGCCGCGCTTGCAGTGAACTAGGCGGCATCGACATAGCACTCATCTGCCATGGCTCCCTGCCCGATCAAGAGAAGGTTGCATCAAATTTCAAGCAGGCGCTGAAAGAGATAAACACAAACGGGATCAGCGTTATTTCATTGCTAACCGAACTCGCTCCGATATTTATTGAGCAGCAGGCGGGTACAATCGCTGTCATTACCTCTGTCGCGGGTGACCGAGGCCGACAGCCTAACTTCGTCTATGGCGCCGCCAAATCCCTTGTCTCAACTTACTTGCAGGGTCTGCGTGGCAAGCTGCTAGCACACAACGTCAATATCGTAGACATAAGACCAGGCCTTGTAGATTCACCTATGACGGCGCAATTTCCGAAAGGCCCATTGTGGTCTAGCCCGGAACGCATCGCGCAAAAAATTGTGAAAAGCATCCACCGCGGTAGCCACACTGTGTACGCACCCGGCTACTGGCGAGTTATCATGTTTATAGTCGGTGCGATCCCAGAATTCGTTTTCAAGCGACTAAAATTCTAAACAGAGAACTCCTTCAGGCTCAACGTGCCAAACTCAATCTCCCAGCCAACACTCTACGTCGATCTCGATGGCACTGTAATCAAAACAGACCTGCTGTTTGAGTCGATTTTGTTGTTGTTCAAGAAAAACATTCTCCAAGCGTTATTGATTCCAATTTGGCTAATTAAGGGAAAGGCGAATCTAAAACACCAGTTGTCCAAACGCGTTCACATCCCCGTAGAACTATTGCCACTGAACACTGAGTTCCACAGCTACCTAAAAGAAGAGGTAGAGCGCGGGCGTAACATCGTGCTCATCTCGGCATCGAGTCAATTAGTGGTGAGGCAGGTGAGCGATCATTTGGGATTATTCATCGACGCCATGGGTAGCGACGAAGAGACTAACCTGAAATCGAAGAACAAGGTAACTCGGATATTGCAGCTAGACCCAGCAGGCGGGTTCATCTACGCAGGCAACTCGAAAGCCGATATCGCCGTGTGGCTTGAGGCCAGCGAGGTCATTCTCGTCAACTGCAAGAATTCACTCGCTGAAAACCTGCAGCACGGGAGCGAGAAAATTCAGCACTTCGACACGCCGAAATCCACAATGAAGAAATTCTGGCAGGCCATCAGGCCCCACCAATGGCTCAAGAACGCGTTGATTTTTCTACCGTTGATTCTTTCTCACCAACTGAATCAACCGAACCTACTTCTGCAGGCTTGTGTCGCGTTTCTGAGTTTTAGTTTAGTCGCGTCAAGTGTGTATCTGCTGAACGATATGCTCGACTTGAATAGCGATCGACAGCATCATTCGAAATCACGGCGACCCTTCGCCTCTGGCGATCTTTCTCTAGCCTATGGCTATCTGGGCGTTCCGTTATTGTTGGCTCTCGGATTCCTTATCGCCCTGTGGCTGCCTACTGAATTTATTGCCGTACTGCTAACTTATTGGCTGATGACGACGCTGTATAGTCTGCTGCTGAAGAGCCTGTTCCTCATCGATGTACTGACTCTCGCTTCTTTGTATACCTGGAGAATCATCGCAGGTTCGGCGGCGATTTCGGTCGTTACTACCTACTATCTGCTCGCCTTTTCATTCTTCTTGTTTCTGGGGCTCGCGATGGTGAAGCGCTATACGGAATTCCTGAACCTGCAGAATCAGGGAAAATCCACTATCGAAGGGAGAGGCTACGGTGTAGAGAATCTACAGACGCTAGCCATCATCGGTGGCAGCTCTAGCCTAATTGCAGTGGCGGTATTTGCATTTTACATCACCGCGCCCGCGACTACCGAACTGTACAGCAATCCCTTGCTGCTGTGGGGCATCTGCCCTCTTCTTCTCTACTTGCTCTGGCGCATCTGGGCGCTCGCACGACGCGGCAAACTCGATGAAGACCCAGTATTGTTCGCGTTAACAGACCGGCGCAGCCAGCTAACCGCTGCTTTGTGTGGCCTAATTATCTGGCTCGCAATCTAAACCAACTCTATTCTAGGACGATGCTCTTAAAATCTTCTCGTGAAAACGTAAGTGCTCTTCTATGAAGCTCGCAATAAAGAAATAGCTGTGGTCATAGCCCTCTCGTTCGATGAACTGTAACGGGTAGCCTGCTTTTTTGGCGGCCGCTAGCAGTAGCTCCGGCTTGAGCTGATTCTCGAGGAACTCATCCGCCGTGCCTTGATCGACTAGCATCGGGAGATGTGTTGTCGCTTTGGAGATCAAGGAGACGGAGTCATACTCTTGCCAGGTAGACTTGTCGTTGCCCAGATAATTTGAGAAGGCCTTGAGTCCCCAAGGACAATTGATAGGAGATACTATAGGCGCGAAGACAGACACAGATTTATATTTGTCTGGGTTCTTCAGCGCAATACTCAAGGCGCCATGACCACCCATAGAATGGCCGAATATTGATTGCCGCGATGGATCTACAGGAAAGCTTTCATTGATCAGAGCCGGCAACTCCTGAGTGATGTAGTCATACATTCTATAGTTTTTGCTCCACGGAGCTTCGGTGGCGTTAAGGTAAAACCCAGCACCAAGGCCAAAGTCATAAGCCTGTTCCGGATCGTCGGGTACATCCTCTCCTCTTGGGCTGGTATCTCCCATAACGATGGCGAGGCCAAGCTCTGATGCGACGCGCTGCGCACCCGCTTTTATCACGAAATTCTCGTCAGTCCCCGTTAACCCCGATAACCAATACAGAACGGGCACAGGTCCTTCGCTCACCTGCGGTGGAAGATAGATCGAAAAATGCATGTCGCAGGACAGTGTCTCTGACTTGTGTTTATAACGACGTTGCTCACCGCCGAACATTTTTTTACTTGCAATTTTTTCCATAGGATTAACTCGACTGTTCTTTTTTGACTTAGGTTTTTATCTACTTCACAATCATGAAGCTTTTTTCAATGGGGTTCCAGCGACTTGGCTTATCAATCTTCGTTATCTTCATCGGCTTTATAACTGTCGGCTCTAGCAAGGGTGCGAACTGCTCAACATCATCATTGCTGGAGTCTAACCACCTTGCGACTAAATCTTCATCTTCGAAATCTATCATCAACGGTAATGACTTGGGATGAATCTCGTCCCATTGCGGCCGCAGGGGAGGCAGTGTAATAATCGACGCCGAATAGATTACCTCGCCACTTTCCTTGCTCAGATATTCTTTAAACAAACCGCCGAACGCGATAGCTGAATTTTCTAACTCGATCTTATGGTAGGTCTTCTTATCGCCCAAGCCTTCCACGAAGGCACTCGCTGGGATCAGACATCTGGACTCCCGAAAAGGCTTGTAGGCTAATGCGCGCTTGCTAAAAAGCTTGTCTGAACGCGAGTTAAAACTAGCGTATTTGTAGTTAGGCTTCAGCGTCTCATTATCAAGAAACAGCCACCACGTGGCTGTAGAAACCACCCGCTCTCCCCCGCGCTCATGAACTATAGCGATGTTGCCACCGGGTGCAATATCGCGACTTTCATGTTCATCGTAGAGTTCTATGCCCAGAGTCTTGCAGAGCCATTGCACCTGGGGACTATCAATCAAATTAAATCTTCCGCACATGGCTTTTACTCATCAGTGCTTAAAATGTTAGAGTCGAATTATTGCTCGAGAACAATCTACCAAATCTAGTGAAGAACAATAAAGGTATTGCCATGACTAAAATCGAGACTTCCGATCCCCATTCCTTTTTGATCCCTGTAAAGCACGCCTATCTACCCGCATTGTTCCTAGCTGCTAGTTTAGCTGCCTTGCCTAACAGCGGCTTGGCCCAGGCAGCAACTTTAGAGCAAACCCAAGCTTGTGAGGCGTTGCAGCGAATACGCAATCTTACCATCACTGAAGCCACGTTAAGAGAGAACGACCAATCGGACTCTCCCTATTGCTACGTGCGCGGCATCATTTCACCCGCCATTCACTTTCACGCGCAGCTGCCCCTGATCGGCAATTGGAACGGGCGCTTCCTACAATGGGGCGATGGCGGCAAGGACGGCGATTTGGACTTCGCCAATCACAGAGTGGCCGAAGGCTATGCAGTGACGAATAGCAACACCGGTCACGACAGTGGTACCGAACCCGGCTCGGCGTTCGGCTATAACAACCGTCAAGCGGAAATCGATTTCGGCTACCGCGCAGTACACCTAACAGTCATGGCCGGCAAAACACTAATAAGCAACTATTACAACAGAGCCCCTGAGTACTCCTATTTCGAAGGCTGCTCTACCGGCGGCCGGCAAGGCCTTATGGAGGCGCAGCGATACCCGAACGATTTCGATGGCATCGTCGCCGGCGCGCCAGTTAACTATTATCAGGCAATGAACGCGGCAGGCACCTGGAATCTACAACGACTGTTCAAGGACAACTTCGCTGGCAATCTCGCTATCGATAGCAACGGCGACGGACAACGAGACAGCGTAGAGCTCGTTCAGATACTCAATGACGCAGTACTGCAAAAATGCGATACCAACGATGGCATTCGCGATGGCGTGCTGAATAACCCACTAGAGTGTGACTTCGATCCGAGAACAGACCTATCCGATTTCATGTGCCCCTCATCGTCAAGCGATGGCATCTGTTTCAATCAAGCGCAGATCCAAACCATCGCAGACTTCTATAGCGGCCCTTATGATAGCAACGGCACCATTATCTATCCTGGCAAGACCAAAGGCTCTGAGCTCAGTTGGGTCGGCTTGTTTGTACCCAGCGCCAGCAATGACATGACTCCCGGCATGTTAAGAGGCCCTGCTGGTGACCACGTTAACTACCTCTTCTATGAAGACGACCCAGGCGTAACCATTCCGAATCTAAGCGACCCCAATTACTCACCACGCCGCGATGGCATGAACCCGGAGTTCCACTGGATAGATTTTAGTGTAGATGATTTCACCAATGGCGAAGCCGAACTGATGAGCTCGATCATGGACGCGACCGACCCTGATCTTTCAAGCTTCCTAAAGAGCCGCGGCGGAAAACTCATCGTCTATCATGGACTCAGCGATGCACTCTCTGTCGCAACAGCGACAATTAACTACTTCAACGATATGGTGGACGCAACTTTCGAAGGCAGCTTCAACGACGCCAACGAATCCTCCCGCCTATTTCTAGCGCCCTGTATGGGCCACTGCGGCGGTGGGCCCGGACCTAACAGCTGGGACAAGCTCATTCCATTGGTCGACTGGGTCGAGAATGGCAATGCACCCGAATCACTGACTGCTACGCATAGCACCGATGGCCGCATCGATGACGAAAGACTGCTCTGCACGTACCCACAGCAGGCGAGATACAGCGGGCCCGTTGGCGGGGAGAACGACCCAGACAATTGGATCGCCGAGAATTTTAGCTGCCAGTGAGCAGCGCCATTCTCATTTTCTCAGAGAGAGTGTTCGCTTTGGCTTCTAATGAGAAATTAACAACGCAGTAATCCGTCACTTACAAAAACGGTTCAGCGCAAACGAGCCAGAGAAATGACCAAACGAGAAATGCGATAGCAGTCTTGGCAAAGCGAGAAGCCTTCTGGAATACTCTTTATTTCAGTCAGTTAGGAGCCAGAATCAAAGACATGAAAAGGACAGACGACTACACCCTGCTGCTATTATTCAGAGTGTTATGTATCTTGTGCATGGCTGGAACTTCTAACACGCGAAGATAAGCAGGATGGCTTGATACAGAAAATTAGGGGAGCTATATTCCTTTTATTAATCTAGGAGAATTACATGGGAAAGATAACCACCTCCATTGCACTGTGCTGCTCACTACTTACTGCTACTGCGGCCTTCGCGCAGAATACGCCCGCTGCAGCATTAGCACAGGGCGCCAAATATGTCGCGCTTGGCAGCTCGTTCGCCGCAGGGCCGGGCGTTGCCACTCAATTGGGGACCTGTGGACGCTCTGATCACAACTACTCGCACCTCATCGCAGCCGCGCTGGGTCTCTCGCTCACAGATGTAAGCTGCAACGGTGCGACCACTGCCAATATCCTTAACACGCCTCAAGGCGATGCTTCCCCACAAATTGATGCCGTCAGCCGTGATACGGCGCTGGTGACAATCACCATCGGCGGCAATGACATTAGCTTCACCTCATCAACCTTCGCCTGCGCCGGAAAAGCGCCAGACGAACACTGCACTGCCAACCTCGATCAAGCAGCTATACGGGAGGCTGTAAACCAACTTCCTACTGAGCTTGGTGCCATGCTCGATGCCGTCAAGGCTAAGGCACCACAGGCAAGAATTGTGCTGGTGACCTATCCCCGCGTCTTCCCCACTGATGCAATAAACTGCCGCGAGCTTGAGTTGAGTTCCAACGACACCGTCTATCTGGCCGCACTCGGTCAGAAACTCGAGAACGCCTTCGTGAGCGCCACCTCAAGCCGGCAGAGCCTTATCGCTGATGCCTATGTTCTCGCCGAGGGTCATGGGCCCTGCGCTACAAATGAGCGCTGGGTCAACGGTGCCAATGTTGCGGACACAGGCATTCGCTTCCATCCTACGGCCGAGGGACACATCGAGATGGCGCGACTTGTGCTTGCCGCACTGGGAAATAACTCCCAGTGAAAAGGGAAGCAACTTAACAGCCTCCTAATGGAGCAAACAAAAGGAAGGGGGACATATATGGAAACACCAAACTTCACCAAGTTATAAAGTTATTAGTGTCCCCTGTGGTTCAAGTGGGACAGTGAATATTGATGCAAACAAAGTTGAAATTGGTAACTCCATAATCGTTCCTTTGGTTCCATAAAGAGATTAACTACCCAGCGAATGGAGTCGCGGGGGCCAGGTATAAATCAGCTAATTATGCGCACTTTAGCTGTTTGCTGATAAAGAGTAAGGCCCGTGCCAAGCAGCCAATAGAGCTGCGTAGTCAAAATTTCCCATTACATTGACATGTCCATTACCGGCGCCACTTCGATAGTGCCGCCGACAGTAATATGTGGAGATTCACTTGCCATTTTTAGTGCCGTATCCATATCGGCAGCTTGAATGACGGAGTAACCCGACAACGGATTGGAACCTCCATTTTCAACAATACCTGTGGAGCTGGCCGTTCTAGAATTTCCCACAGCTAGACCGCGATCGATCACCGCCTCACCAAGCCCTTCCATCCAAGCCAGCCAGTCCACCATATGAGCCTGACCTTCTTCTGGGGAGATGAATTTGGGGCCACCGTGATAAGCAAAAACATATTTCTGCATAATAAACTTCCTCTTTTTGAAGTTAAAACATTAATGTTGGATTGATAATAACTTGCATCTAAATATGTTAAAGAACATATTTAGTTTGTAGTTATGACCACTCGGGGAGGATGTGCATGCCATATAGCTCAGAGCATAAAAGCCAGACACGAGCCAGAATAGTCGAAGCGGCAAGGATTCTGTTTAACCACCACGGCTTCGATAACGTTACCATCGATCAAATCATGGAAGCAGCAGGGATGACTCGTGGAGGTTTTTACAATCACTTCAAAAGCAAGCAGGAACTCTATGGGGAAGCTGTTTCTAGCTTTTTGATGGGCAGGGGTGCCGAATGGAGAGCCGATGCCGGAGTCGATCCTAGGTCACCTAGCCCGGAAATGGTCATGCAGATGGTCAAAAGCTATTTGTCAGATGAACACATGGGCGATATTGACGGTCAATGTCCGATGATTGCGTTGCCTTCTGATGTTGCACGAGCAAATGAGTCTGTTCGCGAAGCATATCAAGGACTCCTCGAATCAATGGTCTGGCTATTTGAACAATGTATTGGCGGCAATGATGAGGGGACAAGAAAACAGGCATTGACGTTGGCAGCACTGTGCGTGGGTGGCATGACCCTAGCCCGATCAATGAAAGATAGCGCACTGGCACAAGAGATCCGGGAGGCGGCGCTTGAAAGCGCTAATCGAGTATGGGCCGAGGAAAACTAACAGGAAAGGAAGGGGGCACTAATAACTTTATAACTTAACCAAGAAGCTCGTTCCAATCTGCCTCTTCGCTGAAATGCCTTCCTTTTGAAATCCACTTTGACACAGCCATTTAACTCTGTGTAAACGAGGCATAACAATCAAATAAAAAAGGTCGTTATGTAGGCCAACATCGAGCTGTCATTGACTGAATGTATCCATGCGGATACACTGCTAATGTGTATCAACTTAAAGAGACAGATTATTTTGTAAAGTGGCGCTCCAAGATTAAGGATACAAAGGCCCTAGCACGCATCTTTATTCGCTTGGAGAACGTTCGCCTAGGACATTTCGGTGACTCCAAGTCACTTAAGGGCGGACTACATGAGCTTCGAATACATATTGGGAAAGGCTATCGCATTTACTATACCAAGAAAGGAAATTTGGTAATTCTCCTCCTTAGCGGAGGCACTAAATCGAACCAATCTAAAGATATTGAACGAGCTAGAGAAATACTGTCGGAATTGAGGTCATAAGTATGGTTAAAGTAACTGATTTTGACGTTAGCGAATCTCTCGACAACGAAGAGCTAATTGCTGAGTATCTTTCAGCAGCACTAGAAGATGAAAATCCCGATATATTCCTTGCTGCGGTGGGTCATGTTGCAAAGGCTAGAGGTATGTCGGAGATCGCTAGAAAATCTGGCTTAGGTCGAGAAAGCCTCTACAAAGCATTCTCTCCTGGGGCAAAACCTAGGTACGAAACTGTGCAAAAGGTTTTAGGCAGCCTCGGCGTAAAAGTGCATATCTCCACCACATAACAATCAGGTCAAAAAGATGCATTTCGAAGCATTGACACCCCGTTAGAAAAAATTGTTGCCGTATCCTCCGATATAGGAAGCCATAAGATGGACACTGTAGAGATCGATCAACAAGGACTTCATGAACTCCTGTTCATTTCAATTGAGCACATTGACACAGCATTCAACTATTGGGTGTCCGTTACTTTTGCTCTCATAATTGCAGCACATTTCGTTGGTCGGAATCTGAATGCGCGAGAAACATATACATTGGTTGGGCTGTATGCGGGTTTTTGTATCGTCTACGCTGGCCGTATAGTTTTTTCAGGACTAATGGCATCTAAGTACACCGAAGCAATAAATGTTCTAGTGCCACCCGGCTATATGAACTTGTTGGGGATTATGAGGTATCCGGTATTTATATTTGGTAGCTTTGCTGCAGCATATTTTCTAATAAAAACAGAAAAAGAAAAATAGTGGGCGAGTCTAGTTATTAAAGTTAGGCCAACACAATTGGCAATATCTTCAGGGAAATTCTGTTATGGCTAGATCAGGTCGCGAAGCAGCAAGATATGGAATAACGTTCGGTGCCGCCTTAGCAATTGCCATTTCTTGGAGTGTCAATGAATCTGTATTGTGGGCAATTCTTCATGGGTTTTTGTCTTGGTTCTACGTGATCTGGCATGTAGTAACTAGATAATTCCATAACTCGGAGTGTAATTAGTGGCCCAAACCAATGCTCACTAACTGATCAAAAAATAATCCCTCCACCGCCTATAACAATTTCCCTCAGTTAGTGGTAATTTCCCTACCTGCTTTTAGTTAACCTAATTGCTATCAACACCCTAAGAATAACCGCGCCAAGAGGTAGCTATGAAACTCGGCCATAAGACTTTTCCATCACTTGTAACATCCTTCGTCTGTACTCTTTCTTGCACTCTCGCACTGATTTTTTCTGTGAGTGCAGTGGCACAATCGGAAACTTTTCGGGCGAGGCTTTCGCCAATGCCTACTACCCCACAAACGGTTACTACAATTACTGGCGAGGGTGAGGTGATTCTGACACTCGATGGCAATATGCTCACGGTCAGCGGCAATTTCGCCGGCATGAACTCGGCTGCCACAATGGCTCATGTGCACAATGGTCCACCGGCTCAGCCCGGCCCAGTGGTTCACCAGCTCGAGGTGACAAAGATGACTGGCGGCGAGATCAGCGCCGTATTGGAGCTCAGCGATGAGCAGGTCACGGCGCTGCGTAATAACGAGCTGTATATCCAAGTGCACAGCGAATCGAATCCTCCCGGCGAGTTGCGCGGCTGGGTTTTTGCCAGAAATTAATTGAGGTCTAGCATGAAAATAATCTCTAAGAACACTACTCGCGCACTTGTCGCGTCTGCCCTAGCTCTGCTACTAACGGCCTGCGGCGGAGAGAGCAGCCAACAAACTACGGCATCTGCAGCCTCCGTGACCTTTAACTCACAGGCGGAAATTGGCGCTGAGACATTCGCCAGCAACTGCGCTGCCTGCCATGGTGCGAACCTAGAGGGCACTACACTAGGCCCGATACTCACCGGGAATTCTTTTGTGCAGCGCTGGGGAACACAGACTCCAGCGCTACTGCTGAACAATATTCAGGCGAATATGCCCCCCGGTGGGAACGACGGCATAAGCGACGAGGACTACACCAATATTGTTGCGCATATATTGTCTTCCAACGGTGTAGACACCATTACCGAGGCGCTCACCGCGAGCACCGATTTTGAAATCGCTGACAATATCTCTCAGGTTGTTGCACGGCGCGCGCGCCCCGAACCAGAGCCGCCGCAGGGTGTTACGGTTGCCGGCACCATAGAAAACTTCATCCCTGTTACCGATGCCATGCTGGAGAATCCAGACCCAGCCGACTGGCCTATGCACCGCCGCAACTACTACGGCCACAGTTACAGCCCATTGAGTCAAATCAACACCGATAACGTCGGCGGCATGACTCTAGCGTGGGTTTGGAACATGTATGAAGGCGATTCGGAACCTGCCCCGTTGGTCTATAACGGCATCATGTATCTGATTAACCCAGGCAACGTAATCCAGGCTCTGGACGCGGCTACCGGCGAATTGATCTGGGAGAACTGGGCAGGCCCAGCGAACCGTCAAGACATGCGCAATATCGCTATCTACAATGACATGATCATTCAGGCTACTACCGATGCGCGCTTGATAGCACTCGATGCGGCTACCGGCGAGCAGGTCTGGGAGACAGAGGTTGCCGATGCCAGCAAGGGCTTCTCTAATTCCAGCGGGCCTATAGTCGCCGACGGCAAGGTTATTCTCGGCCTCGCAGGTTGTGCGCGCTACATACCCGAAGATTGCTACATCAGTGCACACGACGCTAACACCGGCGAGCTAGAATGGCGCTTCAATACTATCGCCAAGGCGAATGAGCCCGGCGGTGATACCTGGGGCGAACTACCCGACCTGTTTCGTGCGGGTGGCGAGACATGGATTACCGGCAGTTACGACCCTGATCTCAAGCTGACCTACTGGGGCACAGCACAGCAGAAACCTTGGGTACCAGTTAGTCGTCACCTGACGATCAATGACGTGGGTCTGTTCACAAATTCTACGGTCGCTGTGAGCGTTGACACGGGTGAGCTTGATTGGTTCTTCCAACACGTACCCGCTGAGGCGCTAGATTTAGATGAGGTATTTGAACGCATCCTAGTGAACCGTGGCGATGAGAAATTGGTGTTCTCACTGGGTAAGTACGGGATTCTGTGGAAGAACGACAGAGTCACGGGTGAATTTCAGGCCTACAAGGAAACTGTTTTTCAGAATGCCTTTACCGACATCGACGATGAGACTGGACTGGTTACCTACCGTGAAGACATTCAAAATGCGAAGTTAAACGAATGGACGTCAGCCTGTCCTAGCAGCGCCGGCGGTAAGGATTGGCATTCGATGACCTACCATCCGCCTACTGGCACATTGATCGCTCCGCTGAGCCAGACGTGTCTGGAGAACGCCGCACGAGAAGTGGCGTTAGTGCAGGGTGGCGGCGGACTCGCTGCTAGCCGTAAATTCTTCGAGATGCCAGGAACGGATGGCAACCTCGGCAAGATCGGCGCCTATAACGTAGATACCATGGAAGAGGTGTGGAGCTATCAGCAGCGCGCATCGTTTCATACTGGCACGATGTCGACTGGCGGAAACTTGGTATTCGTTGGCGACCTAGACCGACGCTTTAAGGCCTTCGATGTAACTACCGGCGAGATCGTTTGGGAGACTAGACTGGGCACCTCTGTTCAGGGTCACCCCGTTTCCTTCGCTGTAGATGGCAAGCAATATATTGCGGTAACGGCGGCGCTTGGTGGAACTAGCCCACGTTCGGTGCCAGCGGTAATTCTTACAGAGATCAAATATCCGCGCTCAGGAAATGCCGTGTATGTGTTTGCCCTTCCTGACTAAAACGTTCTAAGACGCATTAGAATAGCAAATATTTAGCTAGTAAGACTTTCACCCGAAGCCTGATCCGTCATCGACAGATCAGGCTTCAATCGTTATCGTTGTGGTTATCTTCCGCCAGTAAGAGACATTGACCCAGCCCCCATACTAGGAGAAACCAACATGGCACAACGTTTTGATGAAATGAACCCAGGACATATTGCCTTTATCGAACACCAGAAACTCTTCTTCGTCGGTACTGCTGCGAACGATGGCACGATCAATGTCTCTCCCAAGGGATGGGATAGCCTGCGAATTCTCGGACCGAATCGTATCGTCTGGCTAAACATTACCGGCAGCGGCAACGAGACAGCTGCACATCTGGCACAGAACGAGCGCATGACCATGATGTTCTGCGCGTTCGATGGCAACCCCAAGATCCTGCGTCTATACGGCAAGGCAGTGGTAGCTCATCCGAGAGATGAACAATGGGCTGAGCTAGCTAAACTCTTCAAGCCCCATAAAAGTGCCAGGCAGTATGTGGATTTTGAGATCGATCTAGTGCAGACCTCCTGCGGCTACGGCGTACCCTTCTATGACTTTACGGGCGRGCGCGATAATATGGATAGATGGCTGGCATCCAAGGACGATGAAGGCATCGAAGATTACTGGCGCGAGAAGAATCAGCTAAGCATAGATGGACAGCCAACCCACATCATCGAAGAAGATTAACAAGAACCCCCTATTAAGGAACGAACAGCCCATGGTTGATGAAACAGAAAACACAGAAGAAAAATCCGAGACTGTTGTCGAGGAGAAGCCGTCCAATATCGGCCGAGTCGAATGGATGGACCTCACGGTTCCCGATGCTGGGCACTTACAAAAATTTTATACCTCGGTAGTGGGCTRGTCCAGTAACGATGTGGACATGGGTTCCTACAGTGACTTCAACCTCAACCTACCTGGCACTAATGATACGATTGCCGGCGTTTGCCACTCTCGTGACAGCAACGCCAATATCCCCAGCCAGTGGCTAATCTATGTACGAGTAGAAAGCGTCGCTGACAGCGCAGAGAAATGCAAGAAACTGGGTGGTGAGATCTTGGATGGGCCACGAAGAATGGGCGGCAGCAATTTTTGCGTGATTAAAGACCCAGCCGGTGCCGTTATGGCCCTACTCTCGAACTAACTAGGTGTAAATGATGCAAACCCTGAAGGGGAAATGTCATTGCGGCGCGGTCGAATTCGAAGTACGCAGCGAGGCGGGCCCCGAGGGTCTCAAACGCTGTGATTGCTCACTTTGCTCGCGTAAGGGCGCGATCATGGCGACTGTCCTGTTAGCGGATCTTACAGTCACCAAGGGAGCCGATAAACTGAGCCTTTATCAGTGGAACAGCCGAGTCGCGCGACACTATTTCTGTTCGGTTTGTGGAATCTACACCCACCACCAGCGGCGCAAAGCACCAAACGAATATGGCTACAACGTAGCCTGTATTGAAGGGTTTGACCTCGCCAGTCTTGGCGACATTCCTATGACCGACGGTATCAGCATGAGTGTCGAGTCCAGCAACTAGTGTTTTCTAATTACGCGAAAGAGAAAAATTTACATGAACGCTACAGTAGAGAAAATCTTCGTAACAAAAACTCGGCGTGAACAGCCACAGGAAATATCTACCGCGAAACTCGAAGCGGGCAAGGGTATTATCGGTGATCGCTATCACGGGGGCGCGCTAGAAATTCTCGCGGTAGGAGATGAAGTACCAGCGAATCACATAAGCCTGATCTCCAAGGAAGAGCTCGATAGTTTTCTAGAGAGGAATAACGCCGAGATTGATTACGTGGATTTTCGCCGCAATATTCTGACCAGCGGCATCGATCTTTACGGTTTGATTGGCAAACAATTTAAGCTAGGCAATACCTTGTGTCAGGGCGTAGAAGACTGCGAGCCCTGTGCTTTTCTCGCCGCCACCGTCCACCGTGCGGTTCTGCCAGATCTGGAGAAGAAGGCCGGCCTACGAGCCATCATCCTAGAAGACGGCGAATTAAAAGTCGGCGACACAATCATCCCAACTGGTGACTAACATGCAATTCTTTAACGTTTTACTAAGCAACCTGAAGAGCCGCCCGCATTGGATGAATGCACTGATGCTGTTCTGTGCGTATATGACATTCATCTACCTACCTTGGGATGTACTCCTAAAACCACTGTCTGAAGACCAGGAGGTGTGGTTCGGTCTACTCTTCACGGGCTGGGCTGCGAAGGTCGGTGGCTTACTGCATTGGTACGTTTACGGTGCAGGCTTCTGGGGGTTCTTGAAAATGCGTACGTGGATGTTTCCCTGGGCCGCTCTATACACCGCGCAGATTGCAGTAGGCATGTTCATTTGGAGCTTTCTCGATGAAAGAGGCAGCGGAGTAACGTCCGGACTGTTGGTTGCCGTTCCCTTCCTCGCGTTAGCGGTATTACTGTGGAGAACGCGTTATTTCAAAGCCGCTATCGAAACAGCTGTAGATGGCGAAGCCAATTGAAGCCACTTGTCAGAATCGCCACCGCCTTGTGCTCAATCCTTTTGACCACAACCTCGTTTGCGCAAACTGACGAACCCTATATCTACATACTCGGTGTTGCACAGGATGCCGGCTATCCACAGATAGGCTGTTATGCAGAGCACTGCCTCCCTGGCTGGATTGATCCGGGCCTACGCCGAGGTGCAACATCAATTGCTGTTATAAACCCTGATTCTGGGCAGAAATACCTTTTCGAGGCTACGCCTAATCTACCGGCACAGTTGTACGCACTAGACCTAGAAGCACCCAATGCTCGCTTCCAACTTGCCGGCGTGTTTCTCACTCATGCTCATATTGGACACTATGCCGGATTGATGTTCCTCGGAACTGAGGCGATGTCAGCTGTCAATCAGCCGGTCTACGCCATGCCGCGCATGTTTAGCTTTCTAGAGAACAATGGTCCATGGAGCCAGTTGGTTGAGAATAAAAATATTCGCTTAGAGGCGCTGCAGGATCGGCAGGGGAAAAGTTTTCCCGACATCGACGTTACCCCGTTTCTCGTTCCCCATAGGGACGAATTTTCCGAGACGGTGGGCTATGAGATTACCGGACCAAACAAGAAAGCTGTGTTCATTCCAGATATCAATAAGTGGTCTGTGTGGGAAACAAATCTCGCCGAACTCGTAAGATCAGTGGACTATGCCTTGATCGATGCGACTTTCTATGACGACGGTGAATTGCCTGGCCGCGACATGTCACAAATCCCGCACCCCTTCGTTTCGGAAAGTATGGAAGCGTTGAGCGAGTTACCGGCCGAGGAGCGTGCGAAAGTCTGGTTCATACACTTTAACCATACGAACCCACTGCTGAATACGGAAAGTGACGAGAGTAAATTCGTTAGATCGCAGGGATACAATATAGCAGCCGAAGGCATGCGACTCCCACTCTGAAAGAAAATTTGCGGTGCGCCGTTTAAGCGTTTCGCAACTTCTCTAACTCTTCCCAACGTTCATACGTTTTCTCAAGTTGGCTCTGCACATCTGCCACCTGCTTCAGTGTTTCCTCGACAGATTTTCCACCGTCGTCCTGATTGTCGTAGAACTCAGGTTGCGACATGTGTTGCTCTAACTCAGACTGATTAAGCTCAAGCGCTTCTATCTTTGCAGGCAGCGCCTCAAGTTCGCGCTGATCCTTGTAGGAGAGCTTCTTGCTCTTGGGTTTTTTGACCTCGATAGTTTGTTCTTTTGATTTTGTAGTAGATTTTGCGCTTGCCTTCTCGCTGGATTCGAAACTGAACAAACTGTTCCCTCTGCGTGCCCAATCGCTGTATCCGCCGACATACTCGCTGATCTGTCCATCGCCTTCGAACACCATGAGGCTGGTAACCACGTTATCCATGAACTGCCTATCGTGACTAACAAGTAGCACCGTGCCTTCGAACTTCAATAGTATGTCTTCTAGCAGTTCCAACGTCTCGATATCAAGATCGTTGGTTGGCTCATCTAGCACCAGAATATTCGCAGGCCTGCTAAACACCTTCGCGAGTATCGCCCGGTTCTGTTCACCACCGGAGAGTGCCTTGGCCGGTGTACGAATCCTATCTGGCGCAAAAAGAAAGTCGCCTAAGTAGCTGATCACATGCTTGCTATGACCATTGATCTCGATGTAGTCGGAACCACCGCTCACGTTATCGATCAAATTCTTTTCCATGTCGAGGTGTTCGCGCAACTGATCGAAGTAGGCAACCTCTAACTTTGATCCCAGCGTTACAGTACCTTCCTGTGCAGTCAGTTTGCCTAGCAGAATCTTAAGCAACGTCGACTTGCCCGCGCCGTTCGCACCGACGATACCGATACGGTCGCCACGCATAACCGTGGTAGAAAAGTTCTTAATAACAGGTCGGTCACCGAAGCTGTGACTGATGCCCTCCAATTCCGCCACAATCTTTCCTGAACTCTCTGAACTGTTCAGCTTAAACTTCGCGCTTCCCTCTAGCTCTCTGCGCGAGCCTCTCTCCTGCCGCAACGCCTCTAACGCGCGAACCCTGCCCTCGTTGCGTGTGCGTCTAGCCTTGATGCCCTGTCGAATCCAGACCTCTTCTTCAGCCAGTTTCTTATCAAATAATTTATTCGCTTTCTCTTCACTGGCTAACTGTTGTTCGCGAAATTCGAGAAATTTTTCGAATGTTCCTTCGAACTCGTACAAATGCCCTCTATCAATCTCTACGATCTTGTTAACTACATTCTGTAAAAAGGTTCTATCATGAGTAACGAGTAAAACGGCACCGTTATAGTCTTGTAGCTGTTTCTCTAGCCATTCTATCGCGGGTACATCGAGGTGATTGGTCGGTTCGTCGAGAAGAAGAAATTCTGGCTCTCTTACCAGTGCGCGTGCCAAAGCCACACGCTTGCGCCAACCCCCGGATAGCTCCGACATGAGTTTATCCGCTGGTAATTGGAGTTGGGTGATAATTGTGTCTACTTTTTGTCCTAGGCTCCAACCCTCCTTCGCTTCCAGCTCTCCCTGCACGCGCTCGAGTTTTGCCATGTCGGCATTCTCGTAGTCGGCAATCAGGTGATGATACTGTTTTAGGAGCTCGCCAACTTCCGCCAGCCCGCCCGCAACCATGTCATAAACAGATTGCTCGTCGGCCTCGGGTAGCGACTGCTCTAACCACGCAACTTGCACTCCGGGCCTAAGCCAGCGCTCACCACTGTCAGGCTGCATCGAACCCGCAATGACTTTCATGAAGGTGGTTTTGCCAGCACCATTACGGCCTAACAATCCAATCTTACTGCCCTTCTTCAGCGTGAAGTTGACTTCATCGAGAAGGATATGAGTACCAAAATTGAGAGCAACTTTATCGAGGCGAACTAGAGGCATGGAATAATTACTTTGGTAGAAAGCTGGTGACTGACGGGCCGCCATTCTACATCATAGATTGGATGAAAAGGCATCGATTGCGCACTAGTGCGAGACAAAAAGGAAAAATGGATCGTTGGGAATTAGTAGTCAATTTCACCAACTTCTCATGAGATTCTCTATTGCAGTAGAATTTTATACTAACTATTTCAATGACTTAACTGTTGGTATGGATGCTGCATTGAATAGGACAATAGATAAAAGTGATGAAAAGTTTACTCCCGGAGACAGAAGTCATGAACGAAAAGAAATCAGTAAACGGTTTGCTACCATTATTGTTCAAGGGAGCCTGTTTAATCTTAGTTGGCCTGCTTACTCTAGTCGGCCTCGTTGGATTGATCTTGCCCATCATCCCAGGCTTCTTGTTCCTAATACTTGCGGCAATGCTATTAGCAAAAATATCGCACCGCTTCGACGCTCTATTGCATAAAAATGAGAATGTGAGAATTTGGCGCCGTCGCTGGAATACTAGCAACGCACTGCCTTTGCTACAGCGCGTAAAATTGTCTTGTTTGTTAGTAGCGAGGGCTGTAGTGAATGGCGTGGAAGCAGCAGTTAATTCATTTAACAAGACTAAAGCGGATAACTAACCACACTTTATTCGATTGTGAATATTTCTACGTTCGAGAAAACATCGATCATACCTGCTGTATTGTAAGGTTGCACCGCAACATAGAGAGACGTGCCCACCTCCAGAGTCCCAGAAAGAGTAACTAGCGGCCCTACATCCAGACTACCTACCGGGGCTTGAGAGGGGAATGGCGCGTAGTAGAGTATATAACCAGTTGCACCAGGCACCTTAGACCAACTAATCGTGACAGCTTTGCCGTCTACCACTATTGCTAACACCGGTGCTGGGGTTCCAGCATTAGGCGCCAATGTGGTAAAGGTCGCATCAGTAGCATGCTCTTGAATGAAGCTGGCAAGTGCAGAAACGCTAGAATAGACACCTGGTGATTCAGGATCACCGCATGCCGGCCCACCTATACCACCAAAACTCACGATACCTACCTGCACAAATGAATCGCCACTGGCGATACTGAGTGGGCCCCCGCTATCACCCTGACAGGTGTCGACAGTTGGTGTAGCCGTGCTGCCACCGGCGCAGATCATATTGTCGGTAATCCCGTCGAAATAAATATCTAGGCAAGTGCTGTTATCAACTATCGATTGCTTCGCCTGCAAAAGCATGTCCGATGGATCGATCGATTCGTTGTCTTCGTCTACTGCCGTTGCACCCCAGCCCATAATTATCGCCTCGATGCCTGCATCGATTGTAGGCGCATCTGCTGCGAGCAAAGACACCGGCTGTAAATCCACGGCGGCTGTGATTTCTACGAGCGCTATATCAAAATCATTTGAATTCGGGCTCGTGTCAAAGTTTGGCTGGTAATTAGGATGCACGATTATCTGCCCAATCGCTGCTTCTATCGCTTCAGTTGCAGGAGGGGAAGTTGTGTCTGTATTTAGAAAAACCGTAGACATTGCACCCGTTTCGATATCGATCTCATCACCCGCCTCGTTAAGGAAGCAGTGTGCCGCCGTAAGAATCCAGGTTGGAGATATAAGACTAGCGCCGCAGTATTGCTCGCCCGTGTCATAAGCGAGATAGGCGATCCATGGATAGGTCGATAGTAAAGCCGCCGCACCGCCAATAATGGCAGAAGTATCCGCCGCTTTAGCATTGCTGCTGACATCTTTAGCAGAGGCAGAGCCCAGCACAGAGATAAGTAGCAAAGTCAGAAATAGGGATTTGAACGTGGATCTCATGGCGGATTTCTCTTGTACACTGTTTTTGTTGCTAGTGAGTGCGATGCACTCAGCGCCTATCCTAATTTCTGCCAGATATTGCCTTCAATATTCGAGCTAACTGCCTTCTCGATGAATTGCATACCACGCAATCCATCCGCTATGCCGGGGACTAGCAATGCGCTAGGGTCACTATCCCGACCGCTCTTACGCGCATTCAACTGCTCGGCAATATCACTGTAGAGGTTCGCGAAGGCTTCGAAAAAACCCTCCGGATGTCCCGCAGGCAGGCGCGTCATAACTCCCGCCGCCGCGGGAATGCTGGCGCTGGCTCTTGATAATATTTCCTTATTACCACCGAGAGTCGTGAGGCTTAGGTAATTGGGGTTCTCCTGCGACCAGTCGATACCAGCCTTGTCGCCATAGAGTCGAATACGTAATGCGTTCTCATTGCCAATTGCTATCTGACTCGACCAGAGGCTACCTTTGGCGCCATTGTCGAAGCGCAGAAGAATATTGGCATTGTCATCCAGCTTACGCTGGCCCACGAATGAATTTAGATCGGCGAGCAGCTCAGTTGTCTTCAAGCCGCTGATGAACTCCGCAAGATGAAATGCATGAGTTCCAATATCACCTATGCAGCCTCCCGCGCCAGCTTTCTCAGGATCGGTTCGCCAGAGCGCTTGTTTCTGGTCTTCGTCTTCGATATTAGTCGCCAGCCAATCTTGCGGATACTCAACCTGCACGATGCGAATATCGCCAAGCCTTCCTTGTGCTACTAGATCTCGCGCCAATCGCACCATAGGATAAGCGCTATAGTTATAGGTGACGGCGAATAATAGATCGCTGCTAATAGCCATCTCGGCTAACTCTTCGGCTTGAGCCAGGGTCGCGGTAAGAGGCTTATCGCAGATGACGTGAATGCCCGCGCGCAGCATCGCGCTAGCGGCGGCGTAGTGCAGGTGATTCGGGGTGACGATGGTGGCGACTTCTATGCCGTCTTCTCGACCGGCCTCCTGCACGGCCATGTCCTCGAAATTTGCATAACTTCGGTCAGCATCTATGCCTAATTCAATCGCCGACGCTGCCGCTCTCTTCGAGTCGCTGCTAAGTGCGCCTGCAACCAGTTCGTACTTATCATCCAATCGTGCTGCAATGCGATGCACCTCGCCGATAAAGGCGCCTTGTCCGCCGCCCACCATGCCGAGCCTAAGTTTAGGCTGAACTGCCGTGTTGTCCGTCATGTTGTAGTCCGCATCGACTGCTAGTCGATTCCTAAAATTCTTTTGTTGGCCGCGCCGTCACTGCCGCCATCCGCAAAGTCATCGAAGGCCTTGTCGGTAACATGGATGATGTGATCGCGAATGAATTCGGCGCCCTCTCTGGCACCGTCTTCGGGATGCTTAAGGCAGCACTCCCACTCCAATACAGCCCAACCTTCGAAATCAAAAGCGGCAAGTTTCGAGAATATGGCCTTGAAATCAACTTGACCGTCGCCGAGTGAGCGAAACCTTCCTGCGCGATCTACCCAACTCTGATATCCACCATAGACTCCTTGTTTAGCGGTCGCGTTGAACTCTGCGTCCTTGATATGGACCATCTTTATGTGATCCTGATACACATCCATAAATGCTAGATAGTCTAACTGTTGCAGAACCATGTGGCTTGGGTCGAAGAGAATATTGCAGCGCGAATGATTGTTGACCCTCTCGAGAAACATCTCGAAGGTTATGCCGTCGTGCAAATCTTCGCCGGGATGAATCTCGTAACACACGTTCACACCGGCATCATCGAATGCATCAAGTATCGGTAACCAACGTTTGGCGAGTTCGTCGAATGCGGCCTCAATCAGGCCCGCGGGGCGCTGTGGCCAAGGATAAAAATACGGCCAGGCTAGCGAACCTGAAAAGGTCGCATGGTCACTAAGACCGAGATTCTTAGATGCCTTTGCCGCCAATAACATCTGCTCGCTTGCCCATTTCTGTCGCGCTTTTGGGTTACCTCTAACATGCTCGGCAGCGAAACCGTCGAACATTTCGTCGTAGGCTGGATGTACTGCTACCAGCTGTCCTTGAAGGTGAGTGGATAGCTCAGTGAGCTCAACATTATGCGCAGCGAGAACTCCTTTCACTTCATCGCAGTAATCTACACTCTGGGCCGCTGTCGCCAGGTCAAATAATCGTTCGTCCCAACTAGGGATCTGCACGCCCTTGAATCCACACTCGGCAACCCAAGAAGCTATTGCATCGAGTGAGTTGAATGGTGTTTCTTCGTCAGCGAACTGCGCCAGAAAAATGGCCGGGCCTTTAATCGTTCTCATAAGTTACTTTCACTGTCTTTTCACTGATCTTGAAAAAATGATTCTCTGCCCCTTATGACGCCCATCTTTAAAACGGTGAATCGGGGAAATAATATTCGGCTGCATTCTCTTGAGTAATAAGCGGAGAACCAAGAATGTACTCGCCGCTGACTGGAATCTGTGAAGTAAACTTCAATACTGTTAACTCCATTGCCGTCTCAATCATGGCAGGTGGATACAGCACATCGACAGGCGTTAGTTCATTGCCATCCATGACGCGTTTCACCATGTCTTTCATACCGCCGCCACCAACGATAAAGAGATCATCTTGACGCCTTGCCTGACGTACTGCCTGAATTACACCGATAGCGATATCATCGTCCTGCGCCCAAACCGCATCGATCTTGGGGAAGCGCGCAAGAAAGTCCTGCATTACACTGAAGCCATCGTCTCGATTCCAGTTTGCAAATTTGTGATCCAGTACGTTTATGTTACTGCCTTCTAACTCCGTCATGAATCCGTCGAAGCGCTGGGTATCAATTACTGTCGGAATACCACGCAGCACTACGATGTCACCAGTATTGTCTAGCGCCTCCTTTATATACGCGGCAGACACTCGGCCCATCTCTGCATTATTGCCCGCCACATAGACATCGGCGATACCTTCTTCGCTCAAGCCTCTATCAACGACAGTTACGAAGACACCGCGGCGTTTGACGTTACGTACCGGACCCGTAAGAGGCGCCGATTCGAAAGGCAAAATCACCAGCGCATCGATATTATGAATCGCCACTAAGTCTTCCAAATCGTTTGCCTGCTCGGAGGCACTGTTTGCCGTTACGATAACAATTTTCAAATCGGGGTTTTCAACTTCCAGACGAGCTTTGGATTGCTCTGCATGAAAGTTCAGTCCCCCTGCCCAACCATGAGTCGCCGAGGGTATCGAGACGCCGATTGTGATGGATTGAGCAAATGAGCCCGATGCAATACTCAGTAGAAAGGTTGCGAGCAAAATGCGAGTAAGGGGTGAGAGAACTGATAATAGCTTGGACGACATGGATGCTTCCTTCTCGTTCTTTGTAGAATACGAACCTCGGCATCTGGACCGGGCAGCGGTGGTCAGTATAGCGAATCATAGAATTTCTGCTACTCAGCTGAGATGCGAAAAGCTGTCGAGAAACCACCTTGTGTTCTAGTGCCTCTATTTCGTTGCAGCATCGAAAGAAGATTCGATTGCCGGGATTAATACAGCGGGCAAACTGCTACTTATGAGCGCGGCATTGACGCAGGCCGTAGACATCAGCGCGGTTGCACTAATTTCTCAGGCAGCAGAGCGCAAAGGCGAGGAACAAACCAATGCTCTTACTAATTCCCTACAATATGAATGGTTTTTAAGGCACACATCGAGGCGTCTCGCGCAGCCGATACTTGTATTGACAAGCCCTAGAGGCGGGAATAGTCTGTAGCAACATCAAAAAACATCAAGGACTGAATCCATGAGAAAACTACACTTTGCCGCACTCTCTACTGCTGCTTTATTGCTTAGTTCCACTGCCTTAGCAGGCGACGGCTTCTCAGCTGATGAAGCTTTTCAGACTATGCTAAAGCTCGAGGGAAACTGGGCTGGCGAAGCTCAGGTCGTTCCTGTAGGTCAAAATAGGGCCGATGCGGCTATTGCCGCGACTTCCGTCTCTTTCAAGAATATTGGCAACTCCTCTGTGATGCAGACATTTGGCGCAGGCACTCCTGCCGAGATGGTCAGCATGTACCATCAGAACGGTAAGGAAGAACTGATTCATACCCACTACTGTGCGATCGGCAATCAGCCTTCAATGACTTTCAGAGATTCTGGTGAAAAAGGCGTGATCGATTTCAGATTTACTGATGGCACGAATATGGACGTCGAGTCTAGCGCGCACGCTCACCACAGCTTCATGCGCATGATCGATGAAGATACTTACGAAACGCGTACTGAAAATTGGGGTGGCGGTGCAGTCACTTCAATTCGCTACACTACGATGAAGCGCATTGCAGAATAGTCATAAGTAACTTTAGTAAATGAAAAAAGGTGCAACTTTAGTTGCACCTTTTTTTTGTTTCCTCTTCAACGATAAGCCCATTTAGACTGACCGCTGCATTGTCAGAGAACCCTTCGCCGACATAGAACAGTTGATAAGAGTTTTCAGAATGCACGCAGATAGAACACATACTTTGAAATCATCACTAACAGTCTAGGCGCGTAGCGAAGAGAGAAAAATAGCTTACTGGCGGTTCTAATTTCGACTTCAAGCACCTATCACTCAACGCGAAAATAGTAGAATATCGCCCTTGAATTCATTGTCTAGATAATCTGTATGGATCGGCTTTTTCTGGCAAGAGCTGTATCCAAACT
>JAESUT010000229.1 GCA_016762995.1 Gammaproteobacteria bacterium
GCTGGTGCAGTACGCCGCTCCTGGTGCGCTCGGTGGGCCTGCCGCCGCCGAGTGGATGCGTGATAACTACCGCAATGTTGAAATCGATTTTGTCGGGTATGGCGGGCACTATATTCAGGAAGACAATCCACAAGCCATCGGACGTGGCATAGTGGAATGGCATCGTCGTACTTTTGATTAGAGGAGAAGGAGAAACATGGCCAACATTGTAATCTGCGCAGACGGCACCTGGAGTCGACCCGAGGAAGATATCGAGAAGGATTTCCCGACTAATGTCTTGAGACTTGCTCGCGCGATCAAACCCTCCTCTGGCTCACTAAAACAACACGTGTTCTATGACTGGGGCCTAGGCTCCTACCACAGCAAAGTGAGTGCTGGCACGACTGGCCGTGGCATTCATAAAAACATCGTAGACGGATATCGCTACATAGTTCAGAACTACAGCAGAGGCGACAAGATTTTTCTGTTCGGATTTAGTCGCGGCGCCTACACGGTGCGAGCGTTATGCGGACTGATCAACAACTGCGGAATTCCAAAGAGAGCAGACGCACAGCACATTGCCGAGGCATGGAAGATCTATAAAAGCGCAAGCAAGGTAAATCACCCCGACGGAGATTCCGCTAAGGAATTTCGATCTAATCATTGCCATCCCTCATGCAAGATTCACTTCGTTGGCGTGTGGGACACCGTTGGCGCGCTGGGAATCCCATTTAGTTTGATGGGAATGTTTGAAGGCAAGGATGAATTTTACGACACGAAGATGGGCTCAAACGTTTCATTCGCACGGCATGCGCTGGCGATTGATGAGCAACGCCAGGATTTCGAACCCACCCTTTGGACACCACGGACTGGGGTTAATCTAAAACAGGTTTGGTTCGCAGGCGTACATGCAGATATCGGTGGATCCTATGAGCCCGACAAGGACACTGGGCTTATCGCAGCCGACGCACCGCTTGAGTGGATGTTAGGCGAGGCGGAGAAGGAAGGATTAAGAGCTGAGTCGTATATTAAGACTGAGCTTACCGATGGCATAAATGCCAAGACGCACCAGTCTCGTGATCATGTTTATCGCTTCAAGAAGCGACTACACCGTCCTCTGATAGTTGACGACAAGCCGACGAAGATCCACCCTAGTGTAAAGTCGCGCTACTTAGCAGATGGCAATTATCGTCCGCCCCGGCTAAAGAAGCTCGTTGAAGAACTAGGCTGGTCTGAACTGGATGTAGGTACTTAGTGATGGGGTATGTATAGCGTTAGACTTGTTCTTCAATTCTCTTTATTCTTCAATAAAATCCTAGGAATTGTTGCCAAGTAATGAGCGAAAACGAGTCAAATTCACAACTGCCAGCAAAGAAAAAAGGCGTGTCGCGACTAATTGCCGCCACCGGGTTTTCCCTGGCCGGTCTCAAGGCTGCTTTGCAGCATGAGGAAGCGTTTCGACTTGAGGCAGTCATTTTCTGCATTCTTGCACCGGCGGGGATCTGGCTAGGTCAATCCCGAGTTGAACAGGTGCTATTGGTTGGCTCACTGTTTATTGTTTTACTAATGGAGCTGATCAATTCCGCACTAGAAGCCACCATCGATCGGGGCGGTAGCGAGTTTCATGTTCTCGCTGGGAGAGCGAAAGATATAGGCTCCGCCGCAGTCTTCGTCGCGCTTCTACTGACTGTTTTCACCTGGGGCATGCTGCTCCTCTAGCCGTTCTTTATTTAATTCAATTTGGACACCAAAGGGTCATTTGAAAAAGCCGGCGAATAGGAATCAGCAATGAGCTCGATGCAGAGAATACAGCTGTTCTTTTTTTTCATGCCCGTCGCCCTCGCTCACTATTACAATCTCGACCGAAGTCTTCTCTCCGTACTTTCTGCCCTCGTTTCCGTAAGCCTAATAGTTCTTGCCAGCACCGCGTTGATCAGCCGTATCGAGCACCGCACTCTCAAAACCACCACTGGCTTGGTGTTAATTTATTTGCTGTCTTTCTACTACGCCTCGCAATTTATAAGCTACTACCTGCAGGGGAGCTACTTTAATCAGCAGTACTTTTTCCATTTCAATCTGACCACATTGCGTGAAAGCCTTGCCGCTTACTACTCCTTGATGTTTCTAGTAGTGCTCTGGACAGTCTGCGTGCTGTTCGCCTTTTACTATTTTAGAGATCGACTACCTCGCTCTAACTATTCGTTATCCGCTCTAGCAGGGGTTTTCGTTCTCGCCCTAATATTGGACCCTGGGCTGCGAACATCAGCTGTGGCCATGGTGAGCTCCGCACTGTCGCCACGGATACAATCACTCGATTCCATCGCCTGGGATGAATTGGGTCTAGAACAGGATGCATTGACGAATACGCAATTCACATCGACTGCCGGTAAGAATCTATTGCTCGTCTTTCTCGAAGGCGTTGAGGCGATTTACACAGACGAGAGCCTCTTCCCCGGTTTGACTCCAAGACTGCAGGCATTGAACGATGAAGGATGGCAGCTTAATAATATGCAGCAGGTGGAGGGCTCAGGCTGGACCATGGCTGGATTGGTGTCCAGCTTATGCGGCACACCGCTGCTGTATGAGTCGAGTTTTAACGGCAATGAGATTCTATTTTCGCGCATGCTCGACAAGGCGACTTGCTTGCCCGATATTTTAAATAACGCGGGATACCAGCAAGTTTTTATGGGCGGTGCCGCACTCGAATTTGCTGGCAAAGGCAGCTTTCTGCGAGAGCATGGCTTTGACACAACCTTGGGTAGAGATGAATTAATTGGCGAGCTTGAAGATCCCGACTACGTGAACGGCTGGGGGCTATATGATGATTCCTTGTTTTCCAATGCGATAACGCAATTTAATAACCTAGCCGCGTCAGATCAGCCCTTTAATCTGACACTACTTACCGTGGATACCCACCATCCAACTGGCGAGCCCTCTGCGAGTTGTAGCGAATATGATCAGATCGACAATTCAATTTTGCACGCCGTTCACTGTACCGATTTCTTATTGGGAGAATTTCTCGACCAAGTTAAAGCGCATCCCGCCTATGAAAACACGGTAGTGGTTCTTGTCTCCGATCATCTTGCGATGCGCAATAATGCATTCTCACTATTTCCCGCGGACTATCAGCGACGACTGTATTTCAACGTGCTGAATTCAGACGTTACTGCTGAAAAAGAAATATTTTCTACACCATTAGACATTTCACCTACCGTATTGCAGTTGCTAGAAGTGCAGCATGACGTTGCGTTCCTTGCTGGGCTAGATTTGCTAAATACATCGTTGCTCGATGCCGAGAGAAATACCTATGATCCAGACCGACTCAATGCCATTCGCTACATCAACAGCAATCATCTCTCTACGGTCGAGGAGAATATTCCGTACTCGCTGAGTCGACATTCTTTAAGCGATGTCAGTTTTTCAGAAGGCATAACGAACGTTAGATTCAGCCGCGGGCGATTGCAGTTCGAAGCGACAAAAGAAGACCCTTACTTCATTTTACCTGTTCTTCCAGAATTTGAGTTCGCCGATGCAATGCTCTACCTAACGCTTGAAACCGACAAAAATCAAGGTGTGGCAATCTACTTCGAGGCGGAAGTCGGACAGGGATACTCTGAGGCAAACACATTGCTGCGCGACACGAGGATCGGCCGCAATCAGATAGCCTTCGATTTGAGCGGAGTTGCTTCCGGGAGCCGAATACGCATCGATCCTGGGAACCTGCCCGGTCGCTATAGCATCATCGAGTTAGAAATTAGGACACAATAGACGCGCGGCTACTGCCACGCAGGATTTACCAGTTGCCGAATGTACGGCATGAGGTCTGTCGCCGCCATGCCACGTTGACCGTCTGCCTGCATGGAGAGGTCTGCCGCCTCACCGTGAATACAAACCCCGGCGCTGAGGCTGTTCTCTAGCGAGTAGCCCTGCGCGACTAGACTGCCGACAATCCCACTCAACACATCACCCATACCGCCTGTTGCCATGCCTGCATTGCCTTCACTGCAGAGGAAGAGTTTTTGCCGCGAATTTTCGGTGCTGCAGATCAAACTACCGCTCCCTTTGAGTAGACAAACACCGCCCCAAACCTCATTCAGTTGACGCACTGCAGCGAAGCGATCGCCCTGTATCTCGCCAATCGACCTATTTAAGAGCGCAGCCGCCTCACCCGGGTGCGGGGTAAGTATCCAGTTATGCCTTTTTACACCGACACCTTTCCCGACCGAACCCTGCTCTCGCTTCTCGGCGAGTAGATGCAAGGCATCGGCATCAAGAACCAGCGGCGTGCCCGCTGAAATCTGACTAGCCAGTGCCCTCTGCATAAGACCGCGCGCCCAATCGCCGCGCCCTAGCCCAGGGCCAATCACGATAGCCGTTACCCTAGAAATGAGATCGTCTATATTGGCATTTTCATCTTCGGTGCCAAGCACCATGACTTCCGGTCTTCTTGCCAACAAAGCAGGACGATGAGCGGAACGAGTGATGACGCTA
Source organism: Gammaproteobacteria bacterium (assembly GCA_016762995.1). GTDB lineage: Bacteria > Pseudomonadota > Gammaproteobacteria > Pseudomonadales > Pseudohongiellaceae > UBA9145. The sequence continues at coordinate 4,471 of JAESUT010000229.1, forward strand.
ACAAGACCTGCCCCGCTTCGCAGAGCCGCCTCGGCTGCCATTATTACCGCACCGCCGAAACTGAAGTCACCGCCGATGACCAATACATGGCCGTGACTGCCCTTGTGCGAGGCAGTAGCACGAGGCACTAACATCGCACTTGTCGAATGAATGTCTATACGGTGCGCCACCGGCTTCGGTGAAGATTCACTAGTAAAGACGCCATCGGGCACACCAAGGTCGTGATAGATAAGCTCGCCGACATAATCACCAGCCTGATTCGTCAGTAGACCCTGCTTTAATCCGATAAACGTTACCGTTGCATCCGCAGTGACCGCGACGCCGCGACACGACCCCGTGTCAGCACTAAGACCGGAAGGAATGTCAATCGCAAGCACGGGCCGATCTGCATTGTTGATGAATTCGATAGCCTTTGCGTAGTCGCCTATCACTTCTCTGTCTAGTCCAATACCTAGCAGCGCATCGACGATAACGGGATGGGCGTGGTCTTTCTCATGCTCGAGATCGAAATCAGCAAAGGGGGTTATTAAAACTTGCTGCTTGCCTGCCCATTCGGCAGCGAGCCTCGCATCACCGCGCAGTTTTTCGGGATCAGTGAGGGTGATAACCTCAGAACTTAGCCCCTGCTCTTTTGCCAGGCTGGCAAGAAAATAGCCATCGCCCGCATTGTTACCCGAGCCGGCAAACACCTGCACATGGCGCGTCTGCGGCCATTTCTCCATTAGCTTGTTGAAGGCGATTGATGCCGCCGTTTGCATTAGGGTGAAGCCAGGAATGCCGAACTGCTCAATCGCGATTTTGTCGAGCAGGCGAACCTGCTCTGCGGTGTAGAGATCA
>JAESUT010000194.1 GCA_016762995.1 Gammaproteobacteria bacterium
ATCGTTCCAGCCGGGCCACAACCGGAGATTGATTTGGAGCATCGAGAATAGAAACCAATGGAACCCTGATCACCTTCGCACGCCGCCGTTCAAACAAGTCGGCTAGGATTTCGAGCTGCCTGCTCTCAGGCAATACGACCACTCGGGATTCCAAGCTTGACGAAATTGTGGATTTACTTTTCATTGCTCTATTCTATCGAATTTTGATTCTCGTTTCCCATTATATGATTCGACAAGTAAAGGAATTACACACGGCGCAGCTTCCCAGCCCTCTGCCAATTATGATAGCAACGGCTTCAAGGTGGGCACTAATAAGCTCTAGACAAGCTTGAACCTTGACTTTAAACGGCTACTGCTGAGCATCGTCTGTAGAAGCAACTCTGAGAATTGCACTTTTTTGGAGCAAAAAAAAGTCCAAGCACCATTTTGGTTTCCTGGGGTTTAGATTTCCGCATTTACATTCCTGAATACAAACTGAAATACGCCCGCTTCGCGGCTTCTGCCGATTCCTTGAAAACTTGGCAGAACATTTGCAACACGGAACATCTTTAACTATTGAAAATAGGTTCCTAGATGTCATTGCCAAACACAACTCTCAACCTGCTCTCCTTCACGGGGAAGATTCGAGTTCTGCATCTAACCTGGTTCGCGTTCTTCCTGACATTCTTAGTGTGGTTCAATCATGCTCCCTTGATGGCAGCCATAAGGGAGTCCCTGGGATTGACGGACGCCGAAGTAAGCGCGCTGCTCATGATTAACGTTGCGCTCACGATTCCAGCACGCATCATCGTCGGTATGCTTGTCGATAAGTTCGGGCCGAAATTGGTTTATTCGATACTGCTTTTTCTCTCCAGTTTTGTTTGTTTCTCGTTTGCTCTAGCGGACAATTTCCAGCAACTGATCATTACACGATTCCTACTTGGATTCGTCGGTGCGGGGTTTGTAATTGGCATTCGCATGATCGGGGAATGGTTTCCCGCTCGCCAAGTAGGTCTGGCAGAAGGGATCTATGGGGGGTGGGGAAACTTTGGTTCCGCGGCGGCGGCGATGGTTCTTCCATCACTTGCCTTGCTATTCGGCGGAGAAGACGGGTGGCGTTATGCCGTTGCCTGTACCGGCGCTCTGCTATTCGTCTATTCCTTTATATACTACTTTAGCGTTCAGGATACTCCGGAAGGTTCTACCTATTTCAAGCCCAATAAGAGTGGCGGCTTAGAAGTAACGAGTGTAAGAGATTTCTGGTTTTGTATGGCAATGAACCTACCTCTAGTTGGTGCGCTGGCAATCCTAAATTGGAGACTGACAATTCTAGGATTAATTGATTCCGGCTTTTCATTGGGAGTATACATTCTACTGTTTGCAATCTATATCTATCAGAGCTGGATGCTGTACTCGGCGAATAGAAGTATTTTCACTGACGATGTCCCGGAGATACATCGCTATAAATTCAAACAAGTGGCTATCTTAAATCTTGCCTACCTAACGACATTTGGTTCTGAGCTGGCCGTGATCTCGATGCTGCCATTGTTTTTCCTAGATACATTTGAAATTTCCCCGGTCATGGCAGGCCTGCTTGCCTCAGGCTTCGCCTTCATGAATTTGGTGTCTAGGCCATTCGGAGGATGGTTTAGCGATAAATATGGCAGACGAAACTCCCTGCTCATAGCGTTAACTGGATTGTGCGTTGGCTATGTTGCCATGAGTCAGATCGACTCGGGCTGGGCTATTCCTCTCGCGGTTGCAGTTTCCATGTTCTGTTCCTTCTTCGTGCAGGCTGGCGAAGGGGCAGTCTTCGCGATGGTACCCTTAGTCAAAAGACGGCTTACAGGACAGATTGCCGGCATGGTGGGTGCCTATGGCAATGTGGGTGCGATAACTTTCCTGGCGGTACTATCATTCGCATCGGCAGCAACGTTTTTCATAGTGATTGCCGCATGCGCGGTCCTAACTCTCATAGCCGTGTATTTTCTCGATGAGCCAGAGGAAGGGATGGTGGAAGTTTTGCCAGATGGAACCGTGCAGCTAATCGAAGTAAGCTAAACTTTATTCACGACTCAACTTACAGGCGATCGTATTGCAAATACAAATCGGCACATTCTCCGACAAGGGAATGAAGGATGCGAACCAAGACAGTCTAGGAGTTCATCTCGGTGAAGGTGCACTGCTAAGAACTAAAGGAATCGCTGCTGCAATAGCAGACGGAGTCAGTAGCAGCGAGCATGGCGCTGAAGCTAGCTCTGCCTGTGTTTTGAGTTTCTTAGTGGATTATTTCAGTACGCCGGAAACTTGGTCTGTAAAAAAATCTGTCGAACAAGTCTGCACCGCGTTGAATGGTTGGCTGTATCGACAAGGAGGAGCACAAACCAACGCACATCGCGGTCGGGTAAGTACCCTCAGTGCATTGGTGCTCAAATCCACGACCGCTCATCTTTTCCATATCGGCGATAGTCGAATTTACAGGTTGCGTCAGGGCATACTGGAACAACTAACGGTCGATCATCGTATATGGATATCGGCTGAGAAAAATTATCTGAGCCGTGCGATGGGCGTGGATACTCATCTACAGATCGACTACCAGCGATTCTCTATCGAATGCAATGACGTATTTTTGATGAGCACCGATGGCATACATGACTATCTCTCGGATAACGAGCTACTTTCGATTGTGTTGTCCTGCAAGAAAGACCTCGATAAGGCAGCAGAACTATTGGCGCGTGCCGCTCTCAAAAAAGGCAGCCTGGATAACGTAAGCTGTCAAATTCTGAGAGTAGACGAGCTGCCAACTCAGCAAGCAGACGAGGTTTTCAATGAGCTAACAGAACTGCCCTTTCCTCCTGATTTGAATGAGGGACATATCTTAGATGGATATAAGATTGTGCGAGAACTTTATGCCAGTAATCGATCTCAAGTTTATCTCGCTATTGATCAAGATACCGGCTTAAAAGTTGCGCTAAAGACGCCCTCGGTGAACTACGATGATGACCCATCCTACATCGAGCGCTTTACGATGGAGGAATGGGTGGGACGTCGGATCGATAATCCTCACGTATTGAAGGTTTACGAGCCTACCCGACGTAGGCGATTCCTCTATCACGTCGCGGAGTATCTCCCAGGCTTAACATTGAGGCAGTGGATACATGACAACCCCAAACCCCAGGTCGAAGCTGTTCGAAGTATAGTCGAACAGATCGCACAAGGTTTACAAGCGTTTCACCGTCAGGAAATGTTACACCAAGACATTAAGCCAGAGAACTTGGTAATCGATGCGCAAGGCAGTTTAAAGATAGTTGATTTCGGCTCGGTCAAAGTAGCCGGCATTGCCGAGATTGATTCACCGGTCTACCGCAGCAACTTATTGGGAACGAAGAACTACTCCTCTCCGGAAAATTTGGCTGAAAAGCCTGGCAGCAATGCTTCTGACATCTATTCTCTAGGTGTTATCTGTTATGAATTATTGAGTGGCGGAGAGCTCCCCTATGGAGAGTTGCCGGCCAATAAGAAAAAAATAGATTTTAATAAACTACATTACATTCCCTGTAGAGATCACAATGATGTTATCCCTAGTTGGTTAGATGACACACTGCGAAAGTCTGTTCACCCGGATCCCATCAAGCGATATCACGAACTCTCCGAATTCCTCTACGATTTACGTAAGCCCAACAGCCAACTCGCTACTCAAGATCAACGACCACTTTTAGAAAGAAACCCACTGCGGTTTTGGCAAGGATTGAGCTCCATTCTCGCCCTACTTGTACTTGGACTCCTTGCGGCGATGAACAGCTAGAAGTCCAATTTCTATGTGCAGCACAAACCCGAAGCTCCATTCTGGTGCGGCGCCTCTGTTCTCGCCCTGATATTGGGCTATAAGGTCAGCTAGACATGCATCAACGTTGCGCGTGCGCCCCTAATGTAGACAAACCCTACGCCTAGTTCCCACATGGCATGGTATGTGCATTTGATATGTGAAACTTGTGCGCATAACACAGTAGTTTAGTCGCTCTAGCAGAGACTAGCGCCGGCCTCAATGTAATCGGAGCCAGCGACAGTGAAAACAATCTCAGGACATTAATAGCAATGGATAGTACTCAGGGCAAGAAAATTGTTGTGATCGGAAATGGCATGGTTGGCCACTACTATGTCGAGAAACTGGTAGAGCAATCGGCACAACATCTGGTTACAGTTATAGGCGGTGAGCCACGTCCAGCATACGACCGCGTGCATCTGTCCGAGGTATTCTCTGGACGCAGTCCGGAAGACCTTGCACTAACGACGAGAGAGCATTACAAGGAATTAAACGTAGAGGCGCATTTCGGCGATCCCGTCGAGAGCATCGATCGGGACAATAAGCTCGTCAGAACCAGTACCGGAAGAAAGTTCAGCTATGACAAGCTGGTGTTGGCGACAGGGTCTTATGCCTTTATTCCACCGATAAAGGGCGCGGACCTCCCCGGCTGTCTAGCCTACCGAACCATCGACGATCTCGGCGCCATCAGGGCAGAATCGCAGAATGCCACCTCGGCGGTAGTCGTCGGTGGAGGGCTGCTCGGTCTCGAGGCCGCCAATGCACTCAAGAGCCTCGGACTACAGACCCATGTAGTTGAGTTCGCTCCGGGACTAATGAATCAACAACTCGATCAGCGGGGCAGCCAGCTGCTTAGAGCGATGATCGAAAAACTGGATGTCCAAGTTCATACTAGTAAGTCAACACAGCAAATCGTGAAAGGCGACAAGAGTCGACTCAAGATGCTGTTTGCGGACGACACTCATCTAGATGTCGACCTTATAGTATTCTCTGCTGGTATACGTCCCTATGACAATCTAGCAAAAGATGCTGGAATTGAAACCGGCCCGCGCGGCGGAATAGTCATCGACTACCACTGCCGTACCAGCGATTCCGATATCTATGCTATAGGCGAGTGCGCGCTTCTTGGAAATAAAATATTCGGCTTGGTTGCGCCGGGCTATCGCATGGCCGAGGCTGCCGTCAGTCAACTAGGCGAAAACAAGGTCGCCTTCACCGGCGCGGACATGAGCACCAAACTAAAATTATTAGGTGTCGATGTGGGCTCGATCGGCGATGTACAAGGAGCGACTGAAGGTGCTATTAGCTTCGAATACGCGAATGAACAGAGACAGACCTACAAGCGCATTATCGTGTCCGATGATGGCAAGCAGCTCCTTGGCGCAGTTTTGGTCGGGGATTGCAGCGACTACGATACTCTACTGCAGTATTATTTAAATGGCATCGAGTTGCCGGAAGAACCGGAAGTATTGATACTCCCTATCCTATCCGGCG
>JAESUT010000138.1 GCA_016762995.1 Gammaproteobacteria bacterium
CTGCCTAGCGCGAAAACGATAACGTGTTACTTTGGCGGACGTTGGCGGCTAAGTCACTCGCTTTTTTAGTACGAGCGCGGCAAACCTAACACGTGTTCTGAGACAAAATTTAGAATCATTTCCTGAGAGATGGGCGCGAGCTTCATCAATCTTGCCTCGCGCCAGTAACGCTCAACATGGTATTCCCTCGCGTAACCAAAGCCGCCGTGTGTTTGTATCGCCGCATCCGCTGCAAAGAATCCAGCCTCGGCCGCCAGCCACTTCGCCATATTTGCCTCAGCGCCACAAGGCTGGCCGTTATCTATTAGCCAAGCTGCCTTCTTGTTCATCAGATCAGCCGCATCCAATCTCATGCGGGCCTCTGCCAAAGGAAAGGCAATGCCTTGATTCTTGCCGATAGGACGGTTGAAGACGACGCGCTCATTCGCGTATTGAACTGCACGGCGCAATGCTGCCCTGCCAATACCAATCGCCTCTGCGGCAATAAGAATGCGTTCCGCGTTCAAGCCATCGAGCAGATAGCGAAAACCCTCACCTTCTTCTCCTACCCTGTCCTCGATTGAGACTTTCAGATCGTCATACACAACTTCGCAGGTACGAACCGCGTTGCGACCGAGTTTTTCAATCGCCGAGATGGATACCTCCGGCTTCTGTAGTTCAGCCAGCAACAGTGTCATGCCATCGGTCTTGCGTTTCACTTTGTCTTTTGGCGTGGTGCGCACCAACAACAATACTCGCTCCGATTCAAACGCCTTAGTCGTCCAGACCTTTCGTCCTCTGACCAGGTAATGATCACCGTGTTTTCTTGCAAAGGTTTCGATTGACGTTGTATCACTGCCCGCATTCGGCTCTGTGACACCGAAGGCGACTTGCAGCTCACCGCTAGCAACCGCCGGCAGATATTTTTCCCGCATTGCTTCGCTGCCGTGTTTTACGACTGGATGCATGCCAAAGATTGATAGGTGTAGCGGCGTTGCACCGTTCATTGCAGCACCAGAAGCCGCGACTTCTTCTAGCACAATTGCGGCTCCTTGAATGCCCTTTCCAGCGCCGCCGTATTTTTCAGGCATGGCTATGCCAATCCAGCCCGCCTTCGCCACTTCGTTAAAGAAGTCTATTGGGAATTCTTTCTCGGAATCGCACCGCATCCAATAATCGTCGGGATAGGCAGTGCAGAGTTTGCGAATCGATTCTCGAATCAGGCCTTGTTCTTGTGTCTCCGTAAAATCCACGACTAATTAACTCCCTGAATCATTAAGCCGCGCGAGCGCCAATACTTGCTGCGCACGCTTGAGGTGGGGCACATCGACCATCTCGCCGTCGAATTTAAAGGCCATTTTACCTAGAGCTTGCTGTGCCTCAAATGCCGACACCAGAGCGGCTGCCTTTTCTATCTCAGCCGCACTTGGCGTGAACGCTGCATTCACAATATCGATCTGATTTGGATGAATAGTCAGCTTCGCGGTGAAACCCATGTCCGCTGCCGCCTTGCTTTCTTGCTCAAGACCTTTGGTGTTTTTAATATCGACATACACAGCATCGATCGGCTGCACTTTGGCCGCCACTGCAGCGAGCAGGCACATCGAACGCACAAAGCTAAACACGTCCAGGTAATTTCCTTGTTCATCGCGCTTTGCTCTCGCACCAAGGGAGACAGACAAGTCCTCCGCACCCCAGGTGACTCCGTCAACACGCTCATGGTTTACCATTTCCGCGAGGTTAAATACCGCCGCTGCCATCTCGGTGCCAATCAACAACAGTTTAATGTCGCTGTAGTCCGCACCGGTGATTTTTTCCTGATTGATGATCAACTGATCAACGGCATGCACCGCCTTCAGGTCTAACACTTTTGGCAATACGATGCCGTCGGGCCGGTGTTGCAACACCGCCTCCAAATCGTCCCTACCCCATTCTGAATCCATTGGGTTTATACGAACGAGTTTTTCTTGGTTCTTGAAATCGGCATGGGCTAGCCATTCACAGACTTCATCTCGAGCCATAGCTTTTCGCTCCGGCGTTACCGAGTCTTCTAAGTCGAGAATTAAAGAATCAGCCGCAAGACCTAAGGCCTTGTTTAGCATCTTGTCATTACCACCGGGGACGAAGTGAATCGATCTTCGCAATGTCATGTATCACTCCTCGCTACTGCACTTGAACTAGTCTTGTACAGGCTATTCATTTTGGTAGCCGCAGCATCATGCCCTTTCTAATGCACTCACAAACAATTTCGCCTCGCTGATTGATACCCAGATGCTCGAACCAAACGATGCCTCTATCAGGCTTAGTTTTAGATTCTCGTTTATCTACGATTTTCGTTTGCGCGCGCAGAGTATCGCCGATAAAAACAGGATTAGGAAACTCCACCTTGTCCATTCCAAGATTACCGATCGTTGTGCCTAAAGTTGTATCACCAACCGACAAACCAACCACTAGGCCAAGCGTAAAATAGCTATTCACTATTATCTGACCGAACTGTGTTGTTTTCGCAAACTCAGCATCAATATGCAACGGCTGCGGGTTATGGGTCATAGTGCAGAAGGTTAAATTATCAGACTCTGTCACCGTACGGTGAGGCTGATGCTCAAACAGCATTCCGACCTCTAGCTCTTCAAAATACTTTCCTTTCACTGTTAATCTCCAGCTACGTTCATGGGCGCTACCACTACTGTTTCAAGATGGTTTTGAGATAGTTCTGAGATAGCTCTGAGATAGTTCTAAGACAGGCTTCGAGATACTTTTCTAAGCTTATTTTATTGGCTTCTTGTACTATCATCCATTAGATTCTATCAAGTTAGCACCCTTTAAGGTGCCCGGATAGTTAGAGAGCGCTAGGAAAAGCTGAGGAGTGTTAAGCCCACAATGCAAAATGGTTCAGAACAGCAATTCCAAGAATGGATAGGCAGGGTACAGTCCACGTCAAGCACCCTAACAACAGCACCTATGGAAGGCCTCGCCGCCACTCTGGACCGGCCTGATACTGCCTTTTCACTTGGCGATGCGCTGCCCCCGCTGTGGCACTGGTTGTACTTTCTGCAGACTTCAAAGCAATCTCAGATTGCGAAAGATGGACATCCACACCGCGGCGACTTTCTACCACCCATTCCCCTGCCGCGACGCATGTGGGCCGGGAGTAGATTGAACTTCATCCGGCCTTTAATAGTTGGCGAAAGCATTCAACGCACTTCCACGATTAAGTCGATTACATTAAAACAAGGTCGATCCGGCAAACTTGGCTTTGTCTGCGTAGCACATGAGCTATCCGACAGCTTGGGCACCGCGCTAATCGAAGAACATGATATCGTCTATAGGGACCTACCCAGCGGCAACGTCTCTGCGAAAGCACCTCTCAAGGCCGACGAAGACTTCGACTTTGCACGGACCGTCACTCCAGATCCGGTTCTGTTGTTTCGTTACTCTGCTCTGACTTTTAACGGCCATAGAATTCACTATGACCGAACCTATGCCAAGGATGTAGAGTCCTACCCCGGACTCGTTGTACATGGCCCACTACTCGCTACTTATCTGCTGGAATTACTCAACGACAATTACCCCAATGCAGCCTTAGCGAACTTCAGCTTCAAGGCGATAAAACCGGTATTTGATATCGAATCATTTCAGGTTTGTGGCACTAAACCGGACGACACGGGTACCGCGAAGCTTTGGATTGCAGACAACGCCGGCAATCTTTGCATGGAAGCATGGGCAGTGCTGGCCAAGACGCAATGAGCAACACACCCCCGCTGCAGGGTATAACGGTAGTATCACTCGAGCACGCGATCGCCGCCCCCTTGTGCACAAGACAACTCGCAGAACTTGGCGCGCGCGTTATTAAAATAGAACGAAGAAAGAGTGGAGACTTCGCACGCCACTACGATGATCGCGTACTGGGTCAATCCTCGCATTTTGTCTGGACGAATAGATCCAAGCAAAGCCTTACGCTGGACTTAAAGCACAAGGACTCTGGGCAGATTTTGCAGAGGTTGCTGGAGTCGAGTGATGTACTTGTACAAAATCTAGCACCAGGGGCAACCCGTAAGATGGGTCTGGATTTCGAGCAACTGCACGGCAAGTACGAAAAACTTATCGTCTGCAATATCTCCGGCTATGGTCCAGCTGGCCCCTTTGAGAACAAGAAGGCCTACGATCTCTTAGTGCAGGCCGAAGCCGGCTTCCTCAGCATCACCGGCACCCACAAAGAATTGATTAAGAGCGGCATCTCCATAGCGGATATTGCAGCAGGCATGCAAGCGCAGACAGCGATACTAGCGGCCCTCATTCAACGCTCGAAGACCAACAAAGGCAGCAACATCGACATCTCCATGCTGGAGTCCATGGTCGAATGGATGGGATTCCCCCTAAACTACGCCTACGACGGTGCATCGGCACCTAGCAGAACCGGCTCAGATCACGCCAGCATCTACCCCTATGGTTCATTCACCACCCAAGACCGGAAAACCATCATGCTAGGCATTCAAAACGAGCGAGAATGGGCAGTATTCTGTGAAAGCATCCTCGAGCAACCTAGCCTCACCACCGATTCAAGATTTGCAACGAATGTCTCTCGCTCATCCAACCGAGAAGCCTTAAAAGCGATAATCGAGGAGAAATTCGCCTATTTCACCTCTGAGGAGGTAGCCACCAAACTGGACCATGCACAAATAGCCTTCGCGAATGTAAATACCATGCTAGATGTCTGGAATCACCCTCAGCTTCACGCACTCAATCGCCTTATAGACACAGATACACCTATGGGAACCGTCAAAAGCTTCAAACCACCGGGAAATAACAGCAGTTATGAACCTAGCTTGGGCCCAGTTCCGGCACTTGGGGAACACACCGCAGAAATCCTTGCAGATCTCGGCTTCAATGCCAGTGAAATCACCTATTTTCAAGAAAACGAAGTAGTTTAGAACCCGCTTCTCGTAGCGTCTAGGTCTGTGTTATTATGCCCGCGATTTTTGGTTAGGTGGATTGGAGGCTCGACTCAGTATTTGGGTCGGCATTAGAGATAACCTGCCAATTAATTGCTCGAATCCAAGATTCGAAAAAGATCACGGAGAGATGGCCGAGTGGCTGAAGGCGCGCCCCTGCTAAGGGCGTATAGGGGAAACTTTATCGAGGGTTCGAATCCCTCTCTCTC
>JAESUT010000009.1 GCA_016762995.1 Gammaproteobacteria bacterium
ATCGGTACTTCCCTCGCCTATCGTCACCATCCGACTTCGTTGCGCCTCGAGCGCCACCTCCACACTCGCATAAAATTCTGTATCTGGTATCACCATTGGATGACTAAAGAATTCATTCAGCAACCTAGCATCCACACCCGCCTCGATCATTTGTTGATACGCCTGTCGGTAGGTTTCTATCGCGACCTGAGGTTGATTAAAAAGAATATGCCAATCTGCGAGGTACACCTTTACCATCGCACTAGCTTCTGGCTGAGGGGAATCGTTCACAGCATAGATCGAAAATAATCTATCGATCAAGCCTAGTCCCGTCAGGTAAAAACTCTCATTTACGTCCGAGCGATCACGCATAATATCTGAGCCTGGCGCGATCTTTCGCAGCGAATAGCTGGTTGAGCCACCCCGCCACAATGCARTRGTCTGAAGATGAAATTGCCGCAGCTGCTCGTAAATTATCGGCACRAGCCGCACGTCTGTCTTACCCCAAAGAGTCTCAGCCACGCCAAGCGCGAGCCAGCGAATCCGAGAAGATCGCCTGAAATGATAGCCCTGCCAAAAGCTATCATCTTCCGCCAGGGCGCGTAGGTGCACTCGTGACAAATTCAGCAGATCGTCAACCAAAACCAGATCAACACGTCGACTCTTATTGGTATAAAGCCAGAACAAATGCTCCATACTCTCTCTAGCACTCTCCCAATCCCCTCGGTTAGCAAAGTTTTCAATTTTCTTTTCAAGGAGGGGGCGTTGAGTATCGGTATATAGACCATCCTCGACCCGGGCTATTTGCATGGCTCGGTCGAGTAAGGAATGCGCCTCATCAAATTGATTCAGTTGCATTAGCTCATCAGCCAATTGTTCGAGAGGCTCTATTAGGCGCGAATCTAAGGGACCAAAGCGGTCTTGCCTATCACTTAACAAAGTACGCGAAAGCGCCAATGCATTTARGGTATCCAAAGACGGCGCAAACTGTCCRAAAACAGGCRGAGCGGGGCTTACCAAAAAAACAAGCAAGGCTGCKATAARTCGCTTCTTCATCGTGATTCTCGGTTCAACTCTGTGAGCTGTAACAGGATATCAGGCTATTTTCAGCTTGAATAGCGAGCAGTCTCACTCCATAACGCCCATATTTTGGAGGAATGCTGTTAGTCGCTATTTACTAGTCGCTTGATTATACTCGTTCAGATTATTGAAAAACGACTGAATTTAGGAGAGTAATGTGAGTAGAATCAGCAAAACCGTAGGCTTCTCCCTGCTATCATTGGTAATAGGCCTAGGCGCTGGGATCTTCGTCAGTTCATCTGCCGCTGAGGAGGAGAAGGTGTTTGAGCTTAGGACTTACACAGCGACACCAGGCAATTTAGACAACCTTCATACCCGCTTTCGCGACCACACGATTCGAATATTTGAAAATCATGGCATGAAAATAGTCGGATTCTGGTCACCTATAGACGAGGAAGGTGCCGATGACACGCTTATCTATGTCCTAGAACACGCTAGTCAGGAAGCTGCAAATGCTTCATGGAAAGCATTTGGACAAGATCCAGAATGGAAATCGGTTGCCGATGCATCTAATGCGAATGGGCCAATATTAGCAGGTGTTGAGCGACGCTATATGGCAGCGACTGACTATTCGCCGCTTAAATAGCCTATTTAGAAAAGCGCACAAATGCGCCAAGAAACATCAATAGAAACCAAAAAGGGATAGCTAATGGCTATCCCTTTTTTAATGCCCCAACAAGAAGGCTGGCCTAATCTGAACTCTTCCGAGCCGAACCTGAATCGTGCCACATCCTAAAAAATTAATGGATTATTAAAAAACTTAAATGAGCCGTAAGCCAATTCCAATAACTCTACCATAGACTGCCCCTGGCCTATCCAATAGTACAGTAAGGCACCCAGCATAATCGCTGCCGTGCTTACCGCTGCGATTGCCTTGTCATCCCATTTACTACTATCGTTCATACTCACTCCAAAAAGCCTAATTACGCGTCTAGCTAAAGCCGATCCAACGCCCTGTCGCTGCTACAGTAAACCAGGTCAGCATCGATGTAATGGCCAGCAATCGAATCATCCAAGGGTCAATTTCTGCATGAGGGCGGCTTGTCAAAAATGGTTGCTTGATAAACAACATGAAGCAGGACCCAGCAAAGAGAACCAACATCTTTATCCAAAACACTTCCATGAAATAGACCTTGTTGGCCACACCTGCCGCACAGAAGATACCGGTTAGAATAGCCATTAACAGAGCCCACCTGAAACACTTGTGAGTACCAGTTACTAAGGTTTCGGAAGGGATATCTCTGAAAATAACGCCGAGTAGACGAAGGTCTGTCACCAATACTGCCCCACCTAGAACAGCCATAGACAACAAGTGCACCGCCTCTACCGTGGCATAGACAGAGCCATAAGTGGTGCCGAGGACTCCAAGCCATGAGGACTGGTTCATCCAGTTGAAAAATCCCTCTAAACCAGGATATATGGCTTCACGAATGCCCAGAACTTCAACTAGGACAATCACCAACAAAGCTGCAAACACTGACAGTGTTCTAGCATATTGACTCAAGATCGAACCTAACATGCAAACTCCCGATTTTTGATGCTGGATCAGACCAACATTCTGCTAAAAATTTTAACTTACAATGCGTTTAGCTGGTCTACGCAGCCGGCCGCCCAAAGAATAGCTGTGTTCGTGGTATTCGTACAATCCACCCAGTCGTAAGGGATATATCGCCCTAGAGTAACTACCCCACACCAAAGAACGAGTGAGATTATTGCACCCGTTCTCAATGCTTTTGGTGCTACCGGATCGTTATCCCAATTCCCTTCGGCGCCCTTCAATCGATTATTGAAAATCCAGGCATTGATAAAAGCCAAAAGAAGCAAGATCATTTTCATTCGAAACCACAGACTCTGTATCGTTTCTACAGGCTTGGCATATACCAGTAGGGCACCGGTAATAAACATGATTGCGAAGCCAACCATCATAGGCTTATGCAGTCTCGCGGCTATGATGGAGGCAGGAACATTGGGCATAACCCACCCAAGCATACGAAAATCTATGATAAACAGAGATCCAATACTAACCATCAGCGTGAGTACGTGCGTCGCTTCCAGCCAGCTATAGCTGTAGTAGCCAGCAACCAGCATCTGACTGTACTGCTGCGCTTCCAGCCAGTGCCCAAATTGCAGTAATAACTCGTTAATCACGCCTTATAGCCTCCGTTAATTCCGTTATGGAATGTATCGGTAATCGAAACGAAAGAATAAACATCCTTGCGCCCTGAGTCCACCGTAATGATGTCGAATACATCAAGATACGATGAATTACATAACGAAAGCTTACGYTAGGATTTCGCGTTTTCGATATTCGGAGGGAGTAACACCCATAATCTGRCGAAAAGCATTATTGAATGGRGTGATCGATTGATAACCAACAGAAAGGGCTATCGTCAACACTGGCACATTAGGCTTGTCTTTGTCTGCCAACGCATCAGCAGCGTCTTCGATGCGATATTTATGCAGCATTGCATTGAAATTTCTATAGCCTAATTGCTTGTGAATAAAGGCGCGTAATCTGTACTCGGGTAGATTTAGTTTCTTTGCCAGCATCGAGATTGTTAGCCCAGCTTCCCTGTACAGCTGTCCTCCTTTGAATACTTTGTTGAAACTGTCATTATCAAATGGCGCCCTACTTTCTGGCTCAACTTCCTCTGCCAATTCGGCGACCTTGCGAATCACATTACTGAGCGAACCATAATCAAAACGCATCGCCACCAGCAACATACCCATAGCTAAAAATGCAATCGAACTTACAATAATTGCCTGAGCAGTAGCATAGCTGTTTGAACCATTATCAAGCAGGAAGTTTTCAACGAACACGACACTAAATATCAGTGCACCCTGCACGCCAATAATGAACCAGCGCAGAATCCTGCGATCATCTACCAAATCCGCTCGCCAGCCCTTCAGCGTCCAGTACATTGCAGAAGCAACGAAAGCCAACGTCATAACATCCATGCAAGTGCTTAAAAATGCTAGTGAGCCCGAACCGATGCCACCACTGGAGTAAAAAGACACACCCGAAAGAATAGAATCGAGCACTACCTGAGTAGCGAATACAAGGATCACCCAGACTGGAAGCTTCTGCTGCTCCTGAAAGACCAAGAAGCAATAGATCATGAACAGCCCAGGAATCGTATTCACTCCTATCTGTATGATCAATTGCCATCGATTTAGATCTAACTGAAACTGCGGGTCGATATGTTGACCTGCCATTCCGTTCAGCAGATAGAAAATTATAAAGACCGCCATCAGAGAAAATACCCTAGCACTTTCCGCGCGCGGCTCTGCCTTCAGGTAACCCGCAGCCAGAAGAAGGACGGCAAGCATTGCAATAATCTGTATGGCGAAAAGAAGAAGAGGGTTTGGCAAAGGATTTCCTGAAGATCGGGGGCTAGCATCTAAGACAATAACCGATCAAATGGCAAAACTCAAAGGACTCAATACTCAAATAAAGTAGAAAGAGAAATTCTGTTTAGACAGGGCTCTAAGGGGCTAGCGCCTAAATCTATCCTCTACCTCATCGATGATACTATCGACGGAGCGATCTCCCCTCTCCTGCGCATCGAATTGATTAAATAGATTGATCGATTTTTCCGTTCTTCTACCGAAACGAAGCACCTTTTCAAAGTAACTATCGGGGCCATTATTCTGCTGAATGAGATCAATAATAAATGCCCCCAGAGACAACGCGCTGAGCAGAATATCTCGAAATGCATCGATATATAACTTGAGTTGAAACACGCCGAATTTACGTAATTGTGGCCACAGCCTTTCCATCGTCTTGATCCCCTGTGAATTTGTCCCATAACTAGTGTCATTATCCATCTATTGCTTCATTCGCGTCTAGGCTAGTGCGACACGCAAGCACTTTCTCGCGCCTAAATTAAAAAAGGCTAACCCACGAATCCCTAAATAGCGGATTCGTGGGTTAAGCCAAGCGCAAAAGCCTACAGCGGTTACCTATGCCCGATCGACTGCCGATATCATTCATTCCTACTGAAGATGCAGCTAGGCACAGAGTAGTTAAATGGCCGAGCCAGTGTAACTACAGGCGCTGCCTTGTGCCGGCTACCGCAATACTATTCATTTTTTGTGCCAACAGGCTAAGCCATTGTATTCACATGCATTTTTAGAAAGGGCAGAAATTAGAGGTGTTCGAAATAACCAGTGAATGACTAATTACACCAATTGAAGGTCCCGTGGGGGTGTGCCAGGCGCAACCTAGTTGAAATTGAATAATGAAAGGAAACTACCGATAAGAACTAGGTGAAATTGTGTAGAAGCCTGCTGCCCGACGATCGACGAAACCCTATTAATTAAGTAGGAGGGGCATGCTCGTCAACGGCCCCAATGCTCGAGTCCTCGGCCGCCGTCATTGCTTGTGATATAGACTCTAACTCGAATCCCATTCCGGCATAGTCGACTAAGCGTGCAATCAGCTTGTCATTAAATACAGTTGCTGGCGTCCAAAAACCACCACCAACCTCACCCTCATCGACATCGCGGCGCAGACTTATTGCAGCCTGAGCCAGCATCTTTGCCGTGGACCCATATCCAGGATCTCGGTCACCGGTCACCTTAACGCGCACCCTCTCCCCCTGCCGCGTCCTTCCGAGAAGCCGCAAGTCATAGCTACCCTTTAGTTGTTGCTCGGGAGTCGGGCCCTCACCTGGACTAGGTAAGAAGAACCGAGTCGCCAACCAGCGCATGGGAGCGAAGGCCATTAAGAACATCGACACGTTCGTGCCTAGGGAGATTCTCTTCGCCGCTTTTTCACCCTTTTTCCCCGAACGGGTAAGCATTGCTTCGTCGTACTTAAAATTTTCATCATAGTACCCTTCGACTAGGGCATTGCTGCGAAGCACAACACGCGTATTAATCGACGCCATAATGAACGGGCCTGCCCAAGAATCGAAATCATCATCGAACTCTACAGAAACATTGTGCTGGCGTGCGGTAAAAGCATGCTCCGGCGGACACAGCGAATAGGGGTCGCGCATTTCCTTGCGAATTTCAGGATCTGCAGCAGCTTCTTTATACAGATTTAAGCCGCTAGCTACAGTTCCACCCGATGCGCCACCCTTTAGGGACCTCACGCGCAGCTTAACCTCATCGCAATAACTACCAAAGTGTCGCTGCGCATGATCTTGCAGAAACTTAACACCCAAATCGGAAGGAATGGAATCAAAGCCACAACAGTTTACTATCCTGGCACCACTTCGCTTCGCATCATCCTCGTAGCGGCTAATCATTCGGCGAATCCATTGTGGTTCGCCGGTAAGATCACAGTAGTCAGTTCCTAGTTGGCAGCAAGTCTTCACCAACAACTCGCCGTAAAGAGCATAGGGGCCGACTGTAGAGATAATCAATTCGGTCCTCTCACACATGGATTGCAGCGCCTGCTCATCTGAAGAGTCTGCGATAATAAGGGGAATCGCGGCTGCATTTTCGCCTAAGGAAATTTTCAGCTCATTGAGTTTTGTTTCTGAGCGGGCAGCCATGGCCCACGTCAAGTTCGGCTCGGTGTACTCATTCACGAGATAATTACACAAAATTTTGCCGACAAAGCTAGTCGCACCAAAAACCACTATGTCAAATTCCTTGTTGATCATTTCGTCTGTTCCTGGGCTTTAAACTGTAACATTATGATCTTCCGGCAATTCTGACTCACGCTTTGAGGGCGAGTCAGAACTGCCATCTCGAGAATGGCGATAGCTCATCCAAATCAAAAACTGCAACCCAAAAAGTAAGGATGCCGCTAATAAGTGTGTCGGTTGAACAAGCGCTGGCATTCCCAGATGGCCCAAGGTCGCCCCCGAAAGCACAGCGGTCACTATTACACAGATCATAGCCAATGTAAGTTTACTCAGCGTATGCTGCCATCCTAACGACATAACTAGTAGACGAGCGAGCCACAGATTAGCGAAGAGAACCACAGCGGAGAAACTTCTGTGCACATAGAAAAACCAAGGCATTGCATCGATCCAACTTGAACGTAACTCTTCACCTTGAGATTCACGCAGTATGTCTGTCATCTCTCGAACCTGTGTACCCATGGCCACCTGTAAGACCGTAAGTGCTAACACGACATAAAGCCACTTTCCAAAGCGCGGGTCTATGTTCGCGATGGGCTGCGATGCCATGATCCCCCTGCGCGCCTGCGCGAGGGCATAGAGCAGCGTGCCTACGATCGCCAAGGCCATCAACATATGCACGGTAATCATCCCAGGCTGCAAATTCGAGCCCACCACCTTGGCACCCAGCCACCCCTGAAACCCCACCATCAGAAATGCGGCAACTGACGCCTTGAATATCCTTGTGTCATGCGCTCGGCAGGACCAGGAATAGATTGCTGTTAGGAATATTAAGAAACCAATGCTTACTCCTACCAGCCTATTCGCATATTCCGTCCAGGTTTTGACCACGTTGAAGCGCGTATCGGAATATCCTAGCTCTGCATATATTTCCTGATAGTTTGCTGGCAACTGTGCTTCGCTCAATGGTGGGACCCAACTACCAAAACATGTCGGCCAATCAGGACAGCCCATACCCGCACCGGATGCGCGAACTGTGGCACCAACTAGTATTAAAAAATAGACCGCGGCTAGGGTTATCCAAGCCATGCGGCGATACCGCCTAAGGGCGAAACTGTCTGTTTCCATGTTCATAAAACCTGAGAATACCTCTGAATAAGTCCGCTTTGAGCAGAACCAATTTTAATAAAATCATGATGAAATGCTTTAACTGCGCAGGGCTTCCAACAGCGATATCGATGCGTAGCTATCCATCGGCAGACCCTGTTGCTCTTGATACGCTCGAATGGCGCTTCTGGTTCGACTTCCTACTCGACCGTCGGGCTCACCTGAATCGAAACCGAGGTCATTGAGTAATTCCTGCAATTCCTGAACCTGAGCAATACTCATTGCCTGCTCGTTTTCCGGCATGTGTTGAATCGGTGGTCCACCGGCAAACCTATCTGCCAGATGCCCTACCGTCAATGCGTAGAAAATTGGCGGATTGTAGACGCGCGTAACTCTAAAGTTGTCATAGGCAAGAAAGGCTGGACCCTGCGCTCCTGCTGGAATAACGACCGAGGCCCGCATATCTGCTACCGGTATTGGAGCACCTGATGTCTGTAGCAGCCCGATATCACGCCATTCTTGCAGCGATTTCCGCGAGCGGGTGCCAGCGAGTGAAAAATCAAAATCTACGGGTAGTAATATTTCCCTACCCCAACGCTCGTCACCCTTCCAACCCGACTTGGAGAGGAAATTTGCTGCGGAATTAAAAACGTCAGGCAGGCTATTCCAAATGTCGATTTTGCCATCGCCATCGCCATCCACAGCATACTGAGAGAACACTGAGGGCATGAACTGTAACTGACCCATAGCTCCCGCCCAGGACCCACTCATGCTCTGAGCTGAAATATGGCCATCGTCAATGATCTGCAACGCAGTAAGCATCTGTGAGCGGAAAAACTCTGCTCTACGTGGATCATAAGCCAAGGTAGCGAGTGCCTGTAAGACGGAGAAGCCTCCTGTATTGCTGCCGAAATTAGTCTCAATCGCCCAGAACGCCACGAGGTATTGCGGCTGTATGCCATAGCGCTGGCGTACTTCCTCTAACAATGCCCCATGCTGTCTCAGTAATTGTTGGCCACGCTCCACCTGCCTATCCGTAACCCTCAGACCGAGATAACGGGTAAATGTCTGCACAAACTCAGGCTGACTGCCATCTAACTCAAGGACTCGAGGTAGTGGCTCTTCTAGATCATCAAGCGCCTCTAAAGTTGCCTCACTGATACCAAGTGTGGCGGCTTCCTCACGCAGCTCTGCCACCCAATCGCTAAACGCTTGCTCTTGAGACAGTGCTGAGGAACTTATTAGGAGGAACAGTAGGAATGCAGCTGCTGTTTTCATACTGCTATGATAATGGATATTGCAACGAATGGAAATCTGCAATAGATGAGAGGTGCGACTCGTAGATGCTAGGCTCTAGCGCCCGCTAACTTGCTTTCTATGCTCTTGATCAGGCTGCGACTCGGTGGCTAAGGTATTCGCTGAGTTGTTTTTCATCCTGAGCAGCCAATGCTCGAAAACTAAGACCGAGGTGATAGCTGTCCTGACGTTGACGACGGCAATAAGAAACAGTACAAGTAGATTTGATTTTTCGAGTACAGCTCCCCTGTACCGGCAGACTAAACTCTAATTCAAAGTCTGGAAAAAGCCCTGCCTCAGACTTGAATTTTTTTAGTTGCTCGATCAGCTGGTGACGGCACTCAATTTCGATGCCTGCAGGACATAGGTTCATCAGAGTGCCATTTCGCACAATGCCTGCCAGACGAATATTCGCCTCGCCGCGCAAGCCAACGCGCGGATAGTTTCGCTTTTCATTGCTCATAACATTAGTCTTTAAATGATTTAAACAGAATTACAACACTACTCCAAACACCCGATAATCCTAGCAATTGTTAGCCAAATTTAGACCTACCGCACATTTTTCAAATTCATGGCCGCAAAAAATGTAGCCGAAAGGGTTTTTATAGCTTGTATCCTTTACGCAACCTAAGAGAAACAACATGCCCCGTTACAAAATAGCAGCTAATCATTCCAATACTAAGCTAGGGCGATCTCTTAGCTGCTTTTTATTGCTAGCGCTATCAGGGCTAGCCAACAACCTCATTGCCCAAGACGACCCTAGCCCTAGGCGCGCCATTAGAGAGTATCTCGAACACGAACAGCGAATGAATTACGACGCCTTACTGATAGAATCTGGTAACAATAAGAGCCTGCCCCAAGGTTTTGAGCTACAGGCCCTACTCGCCCTAAGGCATTATCCCGAATTACGTAATACAAAAATCAACTTCATAGTTGATGATGTGTCGATACCGCTTTCCTCGCGCCCCCATTGGAGCAGCATGCTTCGTTCGGCGAAGAATAGAACCTACCAAGTAATCATAGACAGCGAATTAGACGGACCACGGGACGCTTTGCTATTAAAGAATCAACCCTTCAATGCTCAGATTGGAATCATCGGCCATGAACTTGCGCACACTGTCTACTACCTAAACCGCTCGTTCTTCGGAATAATTGGAAATGCCCTGTGTCAATTAACAGATTGTCGAATCAAATTCGAACGCGCCACCGATAGGCGCCTGATTGACTACGGCCTAGGCTGGCAGCGATTCGATCACGCTACATTTGTCCGCGGTCGAATTTCGCAAGACCGTGCATCTGCATTTACTGCTGAAGGCGGGGGTGGAGCCTATATGAGCCCAGCCGAAATCATGCGCATAATGAAAGGTCATGAGGTTTACTCTGACTAAAAGCAATCATCGTCTAAGAAAAAAATTTAGTTCGCCACCGCACAGAGGGAATTATGAATTCAGCTTTTAAAGGATTTCGACATAACAGACCTCCTATATTTGACCACCAACCACTTAACTGGGCGATGACTAAATATTAGGGTTATCTGTCTAGAAAAAAATGTACTAATTCACAATCCCTGCACGTTAAACGGCCAAAAAGTTTAACCGTGCCACAGCTTAGTGAGAAGCTGGAGGCCTACAGGAATTTAGGGCATAAGTTTTATGCAAGCCCGCTTACTGCACTCAAATCACGGCTGATACTAGACGACTCGTAGCAAGGTGTTTTTAACTACCTTTCCCGCGCACTGTCTGGAGCCATTTCCCATTCATAATCAGTGGTGTCAGGCACCACTTTGACACCGCTTGTGAACTTAAGTGGCACATCTATTCCACTCGGATAGGCCATCTCTATATAGTAGGCAATAAAACCCTCATCCGGCGGGTCCAGTTTTACTCTGTAAACACCTGGCTCAATTTCAGTAAGCTCCGTACTTGTGTAGGCACGACCAATTACCGGCTGCATAAAGTTTCGCCCATTCGGATTGTGGGCCTGCCAGAGTAAAACCTGCGTCGGCTCATCCAAAGACAACACAGTTATTGTGCCATCACCCGCCACTTCCCAAGAATAACGAGGCATGGTGACGTTGTGCACAACGGCATGATACCAAGCGTCGACGCTATCCATTACATCAGTGCCGCCCATACCGTGGTTTGAATTTGGCACATAACGAACATGTTTTTCACCGACCAAGTCATCCCAGTAAAACTGCCATGAATCTGGCAAAAAGAATTCATCTCCAGTTGAGTTCAATAAAAATTTTGGCAACTCCAACCTAGCCCTGTATTCATAGGGATCGACCAAATCCATCAGGCTTGCAAATTCTGGTGTGCCTATCCAGGCGATATTTCCCCCGGCCACGTAATCAATTACTGCAGGCGAGTAGGACCCGTACACAGAAAAGTGGTGCTTGAACGATTCCTCCACATTCAATAAATCAATCACTATGGGCATTATTGCAACGACACGCTTGTCCACGATCGCAGTAGTCCAAGTTGTCCACCCTCTTTTTGACCCGCCAGCCACAACGAATTGATCGACCTCTCTATTACCTGCCTCAGTGCTGGCCATCACGGATGTCACCGTATCCATTGCTCGCACCACACTCTTTGTCATGGGTAGTCGCAACGGCCACTTCTCGTCTCCTGTGTGTAGAAACTTATCCCATGTATAGGCAATGATTGCATCTTCGCTGCGTCTATTCTCTGCGTCATCTTTAAACACCAGAGGCTGGTTGGGCACCATATAAAGAGTGCTAACTACAGTGCTGGATTCAAGAGCGCGCTTAATGTCACTTAGCGGTGCTGACTGGGGAGCATCGCTTCCCTTGCTGCCGCCTGAAATGGTCACGAATCCGATATCACTTGCCAACTCATGTGGTGCAGTTATCGTCATATAGTGTTCCCACCGAGGCAGATTCACCTCGTCTTCAGTCAGCCACGTCTGTGAAGTCATCTCGACGATATAGGTGCTATAGCCTTCCCCCGCCACTATGTCCAATACGCTATAGCGGTAACTCGGATCGAACTGCCGCACGTAGCGGTCCAATGCCGTGAGCTGCAGGCCGTTGGACGTCTGCGCTTGAGTCGCTGCCGAACACAGCAAAAGTAATGCAATAGAAATTAAACGATAGAGATTCTGACTATTGGCTGTTTTCATGTTTTCCTATCTCTGAGTATCCAAAAGTTATGCCGCTTATTCCGACAGGCTGACAGCCATTGCATCACTGAGTGTATTCAGAATTGTTCACATCATCCATATCAGTTCCTATTCAGGCTTCCCAGCCTGTACTACCCTTTGTACGAGGCATTCGAAATCGACCAGTACTGCTAGTCAGAATGCTACCCCCTGTCGCTTTACATGTCGACGTCTAGCACCGCTGAATGCCCTATGGTTCTGACACTCACCTCTCTCAGGCGATTAGCCACAATCAGCTGTGAGTTAAATAAGTCTTTCAATTGCGTGATTGCAGATGATAGCTTTCGCTACACATTCGCGAATACCAATAATTACCCATCAGGGGAGTTTTAACGATCATGCACTACCGGAAAATTCTACTTAGCCTCATTTTGGCCAATCTATTAGCAGCACCAGTAATTGCACAGGACTTAGGGCCTGTAGGCCCCAGCCCTTATGACTTCAATACTGAGACTTGGATGCAACCTTTCGCCGAGGAGGGTCTCTCTTGGGGAGGCACGTCGGGTATAGTTGTCGAGTCGAAAGATCGAATTTTTGTCCTGCAGCGCGGCGAGACACAACTGCCTGACCCGCTTCCCCCAGAATACACCAGCTTTGCAGGGTCAATGGGCTGGAACGTGCTTCGCGGTCGTGGTCGAGTATGGCAAAACTGCATCTATGTTATTGACAGTGAAGGTAATTTGCTTGAAGTCTGGAACCAATGGGATCATCTATTCACCGGCACAGACGGTCCAGGACCACACAGACTTCGCATGAATCCTTACGACCCTGAGAAACGACTCTGGCTCGTCGACGAAACTGGTCACATCATCTATGTATTTTCTAATGATGGCTCGCAGTTGCTAATGACTCTCGGTGAGAAGAATGTCCCAGGCGATGATGAATATCACTTCAATCAACCACAGGATGTAGCATTCCTGCCCGATGGAAAGATCTTGATCGCAGATGGCCTAGGCGGAAACAATCGAATTGTCGTGCGCGACGCAACAGGCAAATATTTGTCTGAATTTGGCGAAACTGGCGAAGGACCGGGGCAATTTGCCAGCGTCCACGCTCTAGCTATGGGCCCTGAAGGCAACCTGTTCGTCTTGGACCGAGACCTACTTAGAATTCAGAATTTCAGACAGACGGCGGCACCTGGCTCAAGCAACTATCCTACTTACGAACATGAGGCTACTTGGGCCAACCTCGGCATGCCACTAGATATATTGGTCAACGGAGATAGCGCGTGGGTTACCGATCTCAACCCTCCTAAGATTATCCAATTCAATCTTGATGGCACACGCAAATATACCTGGAACCTGCCAGTAGAAGGACCAGACCGCTGGATAGAGATGCACTCCTTATCTGTTGATTCCGATGGCAATTTATACGGCACTGACAATCAGGCTGGACGCCCGCAGAAATTGACGCCTCGCTCGGACGCCGACCCAGATCTTATATTGGGTAAAGCCTACGTACCTTAGTAGAAACATCGCACCTCTACCCCTCTATTGCTGACGGTTTGTAGAAAATAACGTCTCAGTGAAAGAGGGGTCGATGGTATATAAATACACAATCGGTATAATATGCACTCCTTCTGGAAGTAATTGATCGAGAAGTGATCGGGAGAACTGACCGCAGCAATGTCCAAGCATCAACACAACGCCACCGAAGCAGCACAGGAAATCCTGCAGACTCTAAGAGATGCCGGTCTGGTAAGCGCTTCAGGTGAAAACGACACTGAAGTACTCAATAAACTTTCTCCTATCCTCGTCTACGCTGGATTTCCTGAACGTGACGTCTTAACAAAAAAAATCACCATCCTGCTCTCCGATATTCGCGGATTCTCCAATATAGCAGAGTCTTATCCCGCGACTGATGTTGTGCAGATGTTAAACCGTTACTTCGATGCCATGGGCGATATCATCGTCAGCTACGGCGGCACAATTGACAAGCTAATGGGCGACTCGATACTAGTCGTGTTTGGTTTTCCCGAAGAACGGGAGAGCGATGTAGAAAGTGCTCTAGCCTGCGCCGTTGAAATGCAAAATGCCATGAGCGAGCTAAACAATGTCAATCAGTCCATGGGCATGCCTGACCTTTTCGTTGGTATTGCTATTAATACCGGCTCTGTGGTCGTCGGTGATTTAGGCTCTAAACATTATCATGAGTACACAATTATTGGAGACGAAGTTAATTTAACCTCGCGAATAGAGGCGCATTGCCTTCGAGGACAGATACTGATAAGCGAGAACACTTACGAGCTGAGCAAGGAATTTATTGAAGTCGGCCCACCAAATCGAGTAGAGGTGAAGGGGGCTCGTGATGCCGTCGATCTCTACGAATTACATGCAACGACACGACCACGAGCCATGGAAGTGCCGCGCCGCGAAGGAAGAAAAAGCCCACGTATCAAGGTAAATATGCCAGTCGCTTTTCAGAACCTAGCCGGAAAGATTGTCTTGAGCGAAAATTTTCACGGCGAAGTAATAGATATCAGTTATCACGGTTTGTTAATTGAAACCCCCATTAGGCTAGGTAAGTCCTCTGAGATCAAGATGGCCCTATCACTCGAATTATTCAGCGACCGAATCACCGATGTATATGCCCGGATCATCAATACAGAACAGGTTAACGACAAATTCCGCAGCAGCATGGAATTCACAACCATCGGCACCGAGGGCCTACGCGCCATTAAACAATACGTGGACAACATGGTTGCCACCAACTAAACACTCCGAAAAAATTGTCTCGTGCCTTGGTTTTGGTAAATGCCGCCATTGAAGCTCTAGTCGGTCATCTAGATTCGACTTGAAAATCAAATACTCGATCTTCCCTTCCACCTCACCCACCAATGCGTGGTATATCCTAGAATTACAATAAGCTCTCTAGCTACTACGCGCCGGCTAACACCGCCCTAAATAGATATTGAGCGCCAAAGGAACAAGCCTCAAACTCCCACAATTTGTAACACACGCAAAGCTAGGTTTCTCCTATAATTTGACCGACGAGACGCGTGGCAAACGCCGCTTCACGGCTTGGAATTTGTCGTCTATTTATGTAGAAAGTCAGGTAAAAAGCTGTAGACTATTTCTCGCAAGCCGCACATTCAGGGCTTAGGCAATATCAAAAATAGCAGTACCATCGTGCAGCCCTAACAGCCATAAGGACCTCCCTTGAACACAACAGCTACCGGCCCAGCCATTTCGACGCCCGCATTGCCTAGCAATCGCGGCAGCATCATCGCGAGTGCATTTTTGGCCCTCGCACTGTATGTCTATTTAAGCAGCAGTTACGGCTGGCGCCAGGGCGCTTTATTCATCGTCGGCCTAACTGCTGGCATTATTCTCTACCATGCCGCTTTTGGCTTCACTGCCGCTTGGCGCGAAGTAATTAACACAGGTCGAGGCGCCGGACTGCGCGCACAGATGATCATGCTGGCGATTACAGTACTAGTATTTACGCCATTGATCGCGCAAGGCGAAATTTGGGGAATGAGCCTGAGAGGCAGTGTTGCGCCGATTAACATCGCGGTCATCTGTGGCGCCTTCATGTTTGGCATTGGCATGCAACTAGGCGGAGGCTGTGCATCCGGCACCCTATTTACTGCCGGCGGCGGCAATATGCGAATGCTTATTACACTTGCGGCCTTCATCGCTGGCTCTGTCTTAGGCACATGGCAATGGTCGATGTGGCAGGACGTTCCGGGGGTAGCTCCCTTCTCTCTCGCTCAGAACTTTGGCCCGATTTGGGCTATTTTAATTAGCATAGGCTTGTTCGCCGCCGTCTGGTTTGCGAGTTCACTCTATGAACGCAAGCGCCATGGCAGCCTGAAGAACGATAGAGATGTTGACCGCGCATACTCTTGGCTAACAGGTCCGTGGCCATTAATTGCAGGGGCACTCGCATTGGCGGCGGTAAATGTATCCACGCTACTATTATCAGGTCGGCCCTGGGGCGTCACATCTGCCTTCGCTTTATGGGGCGGCAAGATTGCACTATTCCTAGGCATAGATATTAATAGTTGGGCCTATTGGCAGCGACCGGCACTTAGCAACGCCTTAGAGCAAAGCATTTTCACTGATATTACATCTGTTATGAATATTGGCATTATGTTGGGCGCATTTCTCGCCGCAGGCCTCGCTGGGAAATTTGCTCCTAACTTCCGACTTCCTTTGCGGTCGATAGTCGCAGCCGTCGTTGGCGGAATATTGCTTGGCTATGGCGCTCGCATTGCCTACGGCTGCAATATAGGTGCTTATTTCGGTGGTATAGGATCAACCAGTTTGCATGGCTGGCTCTGGTTTGTTGCCGCCTTCATGGGCAGCTCACTGGGCACGAAATTACGCCCCTACTTTGGTCTTAATTAGCCAATCTACGCAAATTCGAAATCATTCAATACAAATCCTTATCTATGGAGAAAACTGCACTATGAAATCCCTATCAAGAAATCTAATTCCCGCCCTATTAATCGCTGGTTTTAGTTCGCAGCTCCTCGCACAAGATTTTGTAGCGGGCGAACCTATTGGCTCTGTAAACGAGGCCGGTGTTCGCGTCCCTATGTCGAGCAATGTAAAAGTCTACGGTAGCTTTCACTTTTCTGAGAGCTGCACCTTCGACCCAAACAAAAACCTTGTATTAGCTATGAACAATGCAACGCGCGGCGATGGCACTGAGAACGATGGCTACGTATCATTGATAAATCCGGATGGAAGTGTGCATACACCTAAATGGATTGGCGCAACACGTGATGGACTTGAGCTGCATCACCCCCTAGGCAGCGCTGTGAGCAATGGCGTCCTGTATACTGTTGATGTAGGTTATGTTCGCTCATTCGACCTGGCTAGCGGGCAACCGTTAAATGCAGTCGAAATTCCAGGATCAACAATCTTGAACGGCATAGCGGTAGCCGATGACGGAACTATCTATGCATCTAACACACGATCTCCGGAAAGAATTTACAAGGTGACGCCGAATGGCGAGGTCTCGACATTCGCCGATGGAGCTCCCCTAGCGCTACCGAACGGCGTGGCTATAGATAGAAACGGGAATATTGTAGTCGTGAACGTAGGCGACTCCGCGGTGATAACTTACAACACGGATGGCGAAGTGATCCTCACCGAACATGCAGCCGAAGGTGGAAACGATGGCATTGTAGTAACCGAGGACGGTACTAAGTACGTCAGCAGTGTGCGTTTCGGCAGTGTCTCTCGCATTCGCCCAGGACAAGACGCAGAGATCATCGCATCCGGTATTCCGAGTGCCGCGTCCATGTGTTATGACTCAGTTCAAAATCAACTAGTCATACCGCTTAATGGAAACTATGCACTAGCCTTCATACCGCTATAGAAATCAGATAGRNAAATGAGTTGAGTGYCTCGCTGCCACACCTGCGCCCGTGTGT
The DNA here is from genome assembly GCA_016762995.1 of Gammaproteobacteria bacterium. Lineage (GTDB taxonomy): Bacteria > Pseudomonadota > Gammaproteobacteria > Pseudomonadales > Pseudohongiellaceae > UBA9145. The sequence continues at coordinate 17,572 of JAESUT010000009.1, forward strand.
GTATGCGAGGYACCTAATTTACTGGGCTTATCCATAGCTACGGCTTTGTCGATAGTGTAGCCACTCGAGATAATCAGCGGCGCGTCAGGGAATTCCTACATTTGATAGATTGGGACCCTACTGGCTCTAGTYTCACCCTACCTCGTCCATACACTACCTTTCTGCCTGCAATGGCTACTGCGTCTCATGCCAATACCCTATACCCTGACAAATCCACTGCTGATGGTGTATTGTTTTGCTACAATTTCTTCTATGTCCCCGAATTTGTTAATATTTTCCTAATAAGTAGATACAGATTAAAGCCAGCACAGCAATGAGAGTTAGAGAGAGGCAATAAATGGCCACATGTAGAATTTGCGATACCTTGTATGAAGAATTCATCTCGTTTGGTGAGATGCCAATCGCGAATGGCTTCTTGCCCCCTGAAGACTTTGATCAAGAATACTATTTTGAAATGAAGGTAGGCTTCTGTAGCAGCTGCTCCATGGTACAACTATTAGAACAACCCCAGAGGGAGCGAATGTTTCATGAAGATTACGCATTTTTCTCCTCTCTCTCCAAGGGCCAGACAGCACATTTCAAGAATTTTGCTGACAGTCTGATGAGTGAGTATCTCACCGGCGATGATCCCTTCGCTGTCGAGATCGGCAGCAACGATGGAATCATGTTACAGAACCTTGCCTCTGCTGGAATTCGTCACCTAGGCGTGGAGCCATCGGAGAATGTAGCAAATGTAGCGCGCGAGAAAGGCATTAATACCATTTCAAGTTTTTTCGATGAGAAGTTGGCAGCTGACATTATCGAGAAACATGGTCGCGCGGACACCATCAGTTCTGCGAATGTAATTTGTCACATCCCCTACATTCACTCGGTGTTAGCTGGCATTGCCAAGCTGCTGAAACCACGCGGTGCATTCATCTTTGAGGACCCGTATCTTGGCGATATTATAGAAAAGGTTTCATACGACCAGATTTACGACGAGCATGTCTTCTATTTTTCCGCCACCTCGGTCAGCAACATGATTAAGCAACATGGCCTGGAGCTATTCGATGTGGAGCACCTAAATGTGCACGGCGGATCAATGCGCTACTTCATAGCAAAAAAAGGCAGCCGCAAAGTAACAGAAGACGTTCAAACTGTCTTGGCCAATGAAGAACGGTTAGGCATTACCCTGCCAGAAACTTATGAGACCCTTCGGCGCAACATCGAAGGTTCCCGGGATCAATTGGTAAAGCTGCTCAATGAAATAAAGACCGCGCAAGGATCTCCCGTGATTGCCTACGGGGCCACATCGAAAAGCACGACGGTGCTCAACTACTGCAATATCGGGCCGGATCTGATCGCTTTCATAAGTGATACAACTCCATTAAAACAAAACAAATTTAGTCCGGGCATGCATATTCCGATCAAGGCTTCCGACGAGATCGAGAAAAACCAGCCTAGTCATATGCTCTTGTTTGCATGGAATCACATGCAAGAAATCATGAATAAAGAGACTGCCTACAACAACAGGGGCGGCAAGTGGGTCGTCTATGTACCTGAGGTTAAAGTAATCTAATGATTCTTTGCAGCAACCCGCAAGCACAGTACGTAGAACACAAAGAAGCTATCGACTCTGCGATTTCTCAAGTATTGCAGAGTGGAATCTATATTCTTGGACCCGAGACCGAAGCTTTTGAGCAGGAGTTCGCTGAGTTCACCCAAACTGAATACTGTTCAGGGGTAGCAAACGGTACAGATGCACTCTTATTAGCACTCAAAGCCTGCGATGTCGGAGAAGGTGACGAGGTGATAACTGTTTCGCTAACGGCATCCGCAACTGCTGCCGCCATTCACCAATCTGGCGCAGAAGCGGTCCTCGTCGACGTAGACCCTGAAAGCTATACATTGGACATTAATCAACTCCAGGAAAAAATAAGCAGCAAAACAAAAGCAATCATTCCAGTTCATCTATATGGCCACCCAGCAGAAATTGACGCCATCATGAATATCGCCACAAAGCATGGCCTTTATGTCATTGAAGACTGCGCACAAGCGCACGGAGCGACTTATAACGGAAAGCAAGTTGGCTCTTTCGGAGACCTAGGCTGCTTCAGCTTTTACCCAACCAAGAACCTTGGAGCCATCGGCGACGGAGGTGCGGTGGTTAGCAGTAACCGTGCCCTAGCAGATAAAGTCAAATTGCTACGTGAGTATGGCTGGAAAGAAAAATTTAATAGCAGTATACATGGATGGAATAGCCGCTTAGACGAAATACAAGCGGCTATTCTACGCGTGAAGCTGAAAAAGCTGACGCATCTGAATAAGCGCCGCTCCGATTTGGCCGACATATATAATAGAAAGTTAGCTGGCCTAGACCTGATACTACCTAGTGTGCAAGATAGCTGTGGCCATGTGTACCACCTATTCGTCATCAGAATCAACGATCGCGACAGGCTTATGCGACACCTTAGAGAACAAGGTATACAAGCAGGCATTCACTATCCAACACCTCTCCATCGACAAGAGGTTTATCAATCGAACCAAGACGATTTGAAAATTACCGATGCATACTGTAAAGAAATTTTATCTTTACCCATGTATCCCGAATTGGGCGACAATATCGACACAGTATGTTCAGCGATAATAGATTTCTACAAGCACAAGTAGCGTAAGAGAGCCCCAATGAGCATCGACCAAAATAAGTTCTGGAAAGAGATCAATGAGAAGCAGCTGTCTCCAGAGAACATCGAGGCGAATTTCGAAAACTTCAAATCTTCTTCGATCAATCACAAACTCGCGCTGTTCAACCCAGAGGTGAATGGTGTTCGCTACTTAAAAACGGTAAATTTTCTTCTAGCATCGACACTCTCAAGCGCCGAGATACGCTTGCTTGGGAACACCAAGAACCGTGATCTAGGCAATCCACTGTGCATTCAATATAAAGGCATGTCTGCCTGCCTTGATTACTTGCAGGCAGCGAAGGAAGTAGACTTCATCCAACGAGAAATCACGCTTGAAAATTCCAGCATTATAGAGATTGGCGCAGGCTACGGCCGCACTTGTCACACATTACTCTCTAATTTTGATATCGAACAGTATTGCATCATTGACCTGCCGAATGCCCTGCAGCTTTCACGTCGCTACCTTTCAGAGGTATTGGGTGCACCATCATTCAAGAAAATAACATTTATCAGTGTTGCTGAATTCGATGCCTCGAAACTGGGAACTTTCGATCTAGCAATTAACATTGATTCATTCGCGGAAATGGACAAAGAAGTAGTCCATGAGTACTTGGCATTTATAGACAAGCATTGCACTGCTTTCTATGCAAAAAATCCCGTCGGGAAGTACTACGATCAATCTTTGGACGGACATTCTCAAGGAAATGAAGTCATTGAGCTCGCTCTCAAACAAGGCGTTCTGACAGACATACTCGATATTGACAATCAATCCGAGGTGAACGAGGCTAGCAAGAAATTTCTGCTAGCCTACAAGCCAAGTGCCCACTGGACTGTTAAGGCAGACTCATGGGCCGTGCCATTTAGCTATATCTGGCAGTCACTATTTGCGAAAGAGAACGGAGCTTAATCCCGATGTCGAACCCAAGTATCGGAATCGGACTGCCTGTCTATCAGAATGAACAATTCTTAGCAGCCACGCTGGATTCCATCCTCGCTCAGAGCTATACGGAGTTTGTCGTGTATCTTTCAGAAGATCAATCTAATGATAAGACCGCAGACATCTGCCTGCAATACGCGGCAATGGACCCACGGATTAGGTATAGCCAGAATGCGACAAACCTTGGAGAAATCGGCAATTACCAAAAAGTGCTCGACCTAGCTGACACTGACTATTTTATGTTTGCTAGAGGGCACGAAATTTTGCCGGCAAACTTGCTCAATGACTGCATAGAAATTCTCGAAAATGACAAAGACGTGGTGCTCGCATTCGCCAAGACTATCTGGATCGATGAGCAAGGCAATCATTTGCCCAAAAAAAACCTACCCCATTTCGATACTAGAGGCTGCGATGTCGCAGCACGCTGTGCACTCACATTCTGGGGAAAATACGAAGCGTTCTATGGAGTAACTAGAACGGCCACCATGAAGAGCATAAAGGCATTAGAACCGATAGTCGCTACAGACCTGATCATGCTGTTCGAAATGTCCCTGCTGGGCACTTTTGCCAATATTAACGCAGGCACGAGATACAGAAGATATTATTACAGCAACGAAAGTTATGCAGATAGGATAAAGCGCTATCAACGCACGCTCTACCAACAACTAAGCTTTATGGACAGGCATTTCCCCTTCATAAAAGTACCTATAAAGCTTATAGCCTGCGCGTTTCGTTCTCCGCAGCCTTTCTCTACTAAACTAATATTGCTCTTGATCATCCTCTTCAACGCGCCGCTGCGTTATCTTTCGGCGAGAGGAAAAACTTTATAATGGACAGACAAGTATTCGAGAACACGAATATTCTAATCACTGGCGCCAGCGGCTTCATCGGTCATGCCTTGGCCAGTTCGTTGGTTGCAATCGATTGCTCGCTCACGCGCACGAGTAGAGATAAACGTAAGCTGCTCCCACTTGATGGGCCGGCAAAGGTAACCGATACTGAGATCGATTATGCAGATGCAACTGTCTGGAACGACCTTGTTCGCGACACTGAAACTATCTTCTATCTGTCGGCACAAACCAGCTCGGCAAATTCGAACAAGGACCCAAAGCAAGATTTCCACCACAACGTGCTTCCTCTACTCAACCTTCTGGAGGCAATTAAAGAAACAAAAGCTCAGCCAACAGTGATCTTCGCAAGTACAGCCACCATTGTAGGCTTGACCGAAGATTTGCCTGTCGCAGAGAACGCTGTTGAAAACCCCATCACCATCTACGATATTCACAAGCTATGCTGTGAGAAATACCTGTCATATTATGCCAGCAATGGACATATCCGGTCTTGCTCGCTACGGCTGGCAAACGTATACGGACCCGGCGTGAATTCTAGCAGTGCCGACCGCGGCGTATTAAATATGATGATTCACAGAGCTATACAGAATAAAACCTTATCGATTTTTGGCGAGGGACTGCAGATACGCGACTACACTTATATCTCTGACATCATTGGCGCGTTTCTGGTTGCGGCTCAGAGAATTGACGCAACTAATGGGCAACACTTTAATATAGGAAGCGGGCAAGGTCATACGTTCATGGAAGCATTTACCGAGATCGCTAACTGCGCAGGGGCGAAATTGCAGCACGATGTACGAATCGAAAACATTGACGCCCCAAGCGACCTCCCCCCTATAGAAGCTAGAGATTATATTGCGAATACTGCAAAATTTACGCGCGCCACTGGCTGGTCGGCAAAAACCGACCTACACAGCGGAATTCAAAAAACACTAGATCATTATCTGGATTGATTCACTAGACTTGACGACAGGCGAAACAGATGCCAAAAAATTGCAATCAGTACCAATCAATGAAAGGCCGAAAGGTACTTATTACAGGCGGGCTCGGATTTATCGGCAGTAATCTAGTACATAGATATCTGGGACTAGGCGCGCAGGTTACCGTATATGATTGCCTTGACAGCCATGCCGGCGGCCGCCTCTTTAACATCGACAGTGTTAAAGATGAGATAACACTTCGAGTAAATGACATTTTAAACTTCGAGAAACTCTGCGAAGAGGTTAGAAACCAGGAACTTATCATTAACTGTGCTGCATCCACTTCGCACGCACACTCAATGAAGGAGCCCTGGTTCGACCAAGATGTAAATAGCAAAGGAATGATCAATCTTCTAGAGGCAATTCGCCGGTTCAACCCAGAGGCGCGGTTCCTTCATTTAGGAACAACAACTCAGCTGGGGCCTCTACAATATCAACCCGCAGATGAAAACCATCCTGAATTTCCCACTGACATTTACTCTGCGAATAAGTGTGTAGCGGAGAAATACGCGCTCATATACACAAAAGCCCATCAGATAGATGCCACAGTGTTACGAATTTCTAACGTGTTTGGGCCGCGCGCAAGTATTCATAGCCCAGAGTTCACTTTCAACAACTACTTCATCGGTCTAGCCCTGCAAGATAAGGCCATTACGGTTTATGGCGATGGTGCCCAAATGAGAAATGTACTATTCGTCGATGACGTTGTTAATGCGCTAGTACTAGTTGCGCAGGAACAAAAATCAAAGGGTGAGGTACTGCTACTCGCGGGCGACCAACACTATAGCGTACTGGAAATTGCGCAACAGACTGTCGAACACATTGGCAGCGGCAAGGTATCCAACATTCCTTGGCCTGAAGAAAGAAAGAAGATCGATGTTGGCGATGCAATAATTTCCAACAAAAAAATTAATTCATTAATTGACTGGACGATCGAAGACAGTTTGGAAAGCGGCCTTATCAAAACGAAAAACTTCTACGCTAACTGCCGGGATAAATACCTAAACCTATGAAATTTGTAATTACCGGGGCTCTGGGCCATATTGGCTCTTACGTTCTTCGACAACTCCCCCTCGCTTATCCAGATTGCGATATCGTGCTGCTCGACAATCTAATGACTCAGCGTTATAGCTCACTTTTCAATCTTCCTAGCACAGCTAACTATCAGTTCCATGAACTAGATGTCACCGAGGAAAACTTGGAACCGTATATTGAGGGAGCGGATTTTGTGCTGCACCTAGCCGCCATTACCAATGCCGCCGGCAGCTTTTCCATCCAGGAAGAAGTCGAGAGCAATAATTTTCGCGCCACCAAGCAAGTTGCCTCTGCCTGCATACAAGAAAGCGTGCCCCTGCTCCACCTCTCTTCTACGAGCGTCTATGGCACACAAGAAGAGACTGTGGCCGAAGACTGTTCCGAATCAGAACTGCAACCGCAAAGCCCCTATGCCGAAACCAAATTACGCGAGGAAAAATATTTAGGAAAGCTCGCCGAAAATAGCGATCTGAAATATGTCATCTGTCGATTCGGTACTATATGCGGCAGCTCGCAGGGTATGCGCTTTCACACTGCCGTGAATAAATTTTGCTGGCAGGCAGTTATGCGCAAACCAATTACTGTGTGGAAAACAGCACTACATCAGAAACGGCCCTATTTGGCCCTTAATGACGCATTCCAGGCAATTAATTTTATCGTTGAGAAGAATTTATTCAATGGCGAGATCTACAATGTACTAACAGATAATTTAACCGTTAATGATATAGTTGAAATGATAAAAATTCATGTTCCGGATCTCAACGTTGAATTTGTAGAAACTGAGATAATGAATCAACTGTCCTACGAAGTAGAAGACAAGAAAATAAGGAATTGCGGCCTAGAGTTATCAGGTAGCGTAGGCGCATGCATTAAGGAAACCATAGAACTCCTAGAAGGAATACAGAATAGCCATGGCCAATGACAAAATTTTAAGCCGAGAAGAATTTCGTGAACTTCAAAAACAAAGCGCCAAGGAAATGGCAGCCGACACCAAACTGACCGAAGACAGCCGTGAACTGCTTTTCAGAGCAGATCAGCACCGCTGGATTCACCAAGGAACCTGGCTTGGCGAGCCCGTGCTAAATCTCCCCCAAGACATGTTCGCACTACAGGAAATAATATTCAGGACCCGCCCTGAATACATCATCGAGATAGGTGTAGCTTGGGGAGGCTCACTACTTTTTTACTCTACCCTGCTAGAAGTCTTGGGAGGTGGTGAAGTCATTGGCGTGGACATCTTCATACCTGACGATTTAAAGGAGAGATTGAATTCTCATGGCACACTTTCCGAACGCATTCATCTCATCAATGGTTCGTCTGTTGAGCAGACTACTGTTGATAAAGTGAAGGCCATTACGGGTGGCTCCAGAAAGACAATGGTCCTATTAGATTCGAATCACACCCATGAGCATGTCTACAAGGAATTGCAACTTTATGCTCCTTTCGTTGAGAAAGGCTACTATTTGATATGTGGTGACACCATTGTCGAAGATATTCCAGAACAAATTTATAGAGACCGGCCCTGGGGCCCTGGAAATAACCCGAAGACCGCACTGAATGCGTTCATGAAAGAAACAAATCGTTTCGAAGTAGACTCAGAACTCGAGAACAAACTCCTCTTCAGCTGTAATCCCGGCGGTTATTTGCGCTGCATTGAAGACTAAACTGCTAGGGCTCTAGAGCACTAGGAAAATACTCACTAAGCGAGGCAACCAGAGAACAAACCGCTTATGCGATTTCTAAAATTTCTTCTAGCAGCGCATATCATCATCGGCCTAATTTTTATAGTCGCATTTCAGCTGTACTTTCAATACTCTATGGCTGTGGTCGCGCTTCACATGCTGCTTGTTTTCGTAGGTTTAGCTTCACTACTGCTGCCTTGTTTCTATTTGCATCAACGAGGCAATCATAGAGCGATGCACATTTATTTGCTAACAGTGCTTCCTGCTTTTGACTTCACCCTACTCTTAATTTACTCCAGCAATATAATCTCTAATTTAACCTGGTCGGGTAATATCACACTACAATTAATAACGGTGTATATGGCCGACTTCGGAACAATGCGTGAAACTCTACCCGCGCTAAACATCTTAGTTATCGCGCTACCCCTGACCTACCTAGCACTACTCACAGCCTATAGGTTTTATCTACTACGCTACTACGATGTTGGCAGTAGCGGTGGCCCGTATGCGATTAAGCTCTCCACCTATACCGCGCTAGCCAGCGTCGCTACGGTTGCTCTCCTACAAGTTGGTTTTGATAAAGAAGACCCAGGCATCTGGAGTGGAGAGCCTATTTCAAATCTGTTCCTCGACTATATCCCCATGTTTGGATTCGACCCTACCCTCCCGGATAAAAGATTTGCTGACCCAGTGGCCCAGCAAAACCTGCGGCGAAATGCTGATTTAACGAAACCAAATATCGTCATAATCATGGTCGATGCGCTTCGCGCAGATCACTTAAAACCTTATGGATATCAAAGAAATACAAGCCCTTTCTTAAGTAAACTAGCCGAATCGGGTGAGCTGATTTTCGTGAAAACAATGCACTCCAGCTGTTCCGAGAGCGCTTGCGGAATCCTCAGCCTGCTCACCGGCAAAGAGTTTGTCGACATACGATCGAATAGCACGCATCTAGGCAATATACTCAGCAGCAATGGCTACACGTCCAGCTTCATAGTAACCGGCAACCATGCATGGGGTGGACTGAGGTCGATGTACGATGCCGACTTTCTAAGCGACGGAGAATCGCGCAAGGACTATGCAGTTAACGATGATGCCGGAATTATCGATGTACTAGGAAGGTTAGATCTCACGGCAAGCCAACCTAATTTCCTCTATTTTCATCTGTATTCAACTCATGAGCTAGGGATGCGACATAGACAGTTTAATCAATACAAACCTCACCAGAGTTCATTCAATCCAATAACAAATTTATTTGTCGATGAGAAAGATCGCCATCAACAAGAAATCAATAATTACGATAATGGCATCTTGCAAGCCGATTTTTTTATTGCTCAGATATTCGCACAGCTAGAAAAGCAGGGCATGCTACAAAATAGCATCGTCTATATCTCGTCCGATCATGGAGAAGGCCTTGGTGAACACGGGCACTATGGACATACGCGATTCCTCTATGAGGAACACACGAGAATTCCTCTCTTCATTTACGACCCGACCGGCAGCCAGTATTTGAACACTCACTATGCGACTCACATAGATATCGCACCCACGATCATAGAATCACTTGGAATTGAAACCGCAMTTGAGATGAAGGGACTGAGCTTGTTTGACCCAGCTCCCGAGAACAGACTTACGCGGCACCAATCCACGCTCCCAAACGGCTGGAAACTAAACCTAGTAAAACGTGGAGATAAAATCTATAAGCATTTATGGGAGGGAAYCTCCTACGCAGAACGCAAAGGAGAAATGCTGTTCGAGATCAGCAGYGATCCCAAAGAACAGAAAAACCTAATTGGAACAACTGAAGGTCAAGAGATAGTAAATCTAGCTACGCAAGGGTTGTAGTTAGCAACAAGTAAACACGGATCAAGACTTAGTCCCTTTCAGTATCGACCAATAACCCAACAAGTTCGTTTTCATCAACTCTTCGAACGCGATAGCATCACACTCTTGTCTAAATTTATTCAGCGGAAAATAGGGCTTAAAGCCAAGTTTAGAAGACAGCGGAGTTAGGGCTTTCTCAAACTTCCCTATCAGCGAATCGTCATCGCTAAAATGGTTCAAGACCACAACTTTCCCTCCCGGGCGGCATACTCTCATCATCTCCGCCACAATCATCGCTGGGTCTGGTGATACGGAAACAACATACATGGCCACAACGTGCGAGAACGAGTTATCGGGAAATTCCAAATTCTCCGCGTTCATAGTGTAAAGATCAACAGGCCTACATGCTTTCTGCGCGCGCTTCTCACTTAGTCGCAGCATGTCTTCGGATATATCAACTCCGGTGATCTTAACGTGCCGAGGATAAAGATTGAGTGACGCGCCCGTGCCCACACCTACTTCCAGCACACTAGCACCATCATCAAATTGCAAATTAGCAATGGCCTTTTTACGGCCTGGGGAGAAGAATGCACCAAATATCAAATCATAAAAGGAAGAATACCGGTCATAGGTCTTCTCGAGGGAGGCGAGATCCATCTGAACATTGCTAGATTCCATTCTCTATGCTCCGTATGTTCTGTGCTTTCTATCTAGGTTTTTCAGTGTCGCTCGTAAGCAGGGTTCGATGCACAATTCTGACGGATTGAAATCACCCATTGCTTACGCAGGGCAAGCGATGGGGTTCTATTGAGGTCTACTAGCAAAAGCCCAATTGAATACAGCTACCGCCCTCAACCCACTGAATTGGTGGAGTTATATTTTGCGCTGTAAGTGTGTAATTCGCTACAGCTAAGGCCGAACCATCGTCTTGCCACGTAACTTTGATCTCGCCTCCATGCACGTGGATACCGTGAGTTGTCTCATCACGCCGCTGAGAGTCTGGAATCCCATTCTCACCTTCTTGAATATCGGCCATTCCTGTCAAGCGATTGGACTCCGCCGCGATAACAATGAAATTCTGAAACACACTGAACGCCAACAGAGCCTCAGTGAACTCGGCTCGATTACGGTAATGACCGTATGCAGGAAGCGCAACACTAGCGAGAATGCCCAGTATGGCGACCACAATCATCAATTCAATGAGTGTAAAGCCCTTCAGCTGCCTGCTGTACTTTGAGTTCATCATACTTCTAGCACCACCTCGTGAGTTTCTGTACTTACATAGATCGCACTTAAACCGTATTGGCGGGGATTGGGGTGTGATACACGTACCGTACCGTCCTGTCGCTCAATTATGTTTGGCACATTGCTATCCGCGCACTGCAGTGATGGATTCGGCTCTTCTCCATCTTCAAGCGCGTAGCCTATCTGTTCAAACACTAAGCGGCATTCTTCCAGCGCCTGGGACGTCTCGAATGCTGCAACAGCCTCCGCGTCGAATTGAAATAGCATGGGAGATGCATAAAGCAGTAAAGAAACAAAGATCATGGCGGAACTACCACCGAAGCCAAGCCAGAGAACAACTCCATCCTTGCGCTTCTCTTTACCTGCGCGCTCTGACTCTTTGTCCTGCGCATGCTTGCTCAGGACGAGATCGATTTCGGCCTTATTGAGCTTATTAGACTGAGCGGTTACGAACTTCTCCGTCTCCACAGTCGAAACACACTTCTCGCAAAAGACACCTGTGTCGAGGAAGTTAGCGCACGTTCCGCACATATCAGCCTCACAGCGAACACATTTCTCTACGGCAGGGGCGTTGGGATGATTATAACAATAGCTCAAGCGGGCATTCTCGGGGTCTCTAGCTTTAGAAGTTTAACAAAAGCTAAGAAATGCTGCTGATTTTTTTCTAGGTATGCAGTGCCGCACCCGGGAAGTGATTCGATGCTGTATCGACGGCTACAGGGGAACCTAATCCGGAGGGATTTTAACTAAATGCGCTCTCACCACATATTCTCTTTGTAGAGCCCAATAGCGACTTTGTAGTATCTCCTACACCGTACATGGGCAGGGTGAATGTAATTACAGCAAGCTCAGCAGGCCTTCTTACCCTACCTTTGCTCAGTTAGTAACACTCTAGTCTTCCGTCTAATAAAGCCAGATTTCCAGTAGCTACCATCGACTGGGTGGCCGGTTCTTCATCAAGCCTGAGAGGACGCCTTCTACAGATACATTAGACCCTAGCGCCTTTGATCTCAAATTTCAGCTGATTCGAGCGACATTTGCAAGTTGAATAATAAAATCTAGGGTTTCAGTAGAGGTTACCGATTATTGCCGTCTATTTTTACCACCGTATAAAGAATTAGTATACGCTCTGCTTCTATACGAATTATTGACTAAGTTGAGCAATATTAGAAATCAAATATCACAACATAATAAAAAAATCTGAATCAAAATAAAAGTGCATGTTAGTAAAAGAAATAAAATWAMAAATAATCCGCAGAGAATATKTCACAGTGATTTACTTGTCGGAATCTTCGGCTTGTCTGTCGCCAAGGTGTTTGTCCTCACAACTCCCGCGTCGTCGTCGCAATCACAGGCACAAGGGTGTTGCCTTTGATCCGCACGAACTGCTCATCGATCAGATCGAGCCAATCGGGAAGCTCGTCCTTGCCCTTCTTGGGGTTGTACACACGCTCGATCGCCCGCAGCGTCACCCAGTCAAGCACAAACGGGTCCGCCTGCGTCCCCGAACCGACAATGACCGTATCGGTCGCGGCGATTCTCATCGTGCCATCACCCAACAACTCATAGCTCGGTTCAGGTTCAGGTTCAGGTTCAGGTTCAGGAAGAATGATCTCAGCTTGTGTCGGCTCAGATTTTAGATCTGGTTCTGGAACTGGTTCTGGATCAGGAACCACCACTTGGGTTTCAATAGGATCTTCTTCAACCACCTGTTCAATCAGCTCCGCCGACGTTTTTTCGACGGGTACTTCGATGGGGCTCTGCGCCGATGGTTCATCAGCAACAACTTCGTCGCCCGCTTGATCAACAACCTCATCGGCCGGCTCTTGAACCACTTCGAGTTCTTCGCGAACTTCGTGCTGAGGCTCTTGCACAAATTTGGGCGCGGGCTTTGGTTCTGATCGCCTTGATGACGCCGCTGGTGAAGGGGTTGGCTTGGTCGCTGCGGGTGTGCGGCTTGTGCGCACGCGGCTGGTATATAACCCACCCGTCACCACACACATCGCCAAGATGAACAACCAGAACCAACGCAAAGACACACTCCTCAAGCTCGC
>JAESUT010000062.1 GCA_016762995.1 Gammaproteobacteria bacterium
ATCGTTCCAGTCCGTTTCAGAATAGAACTCAATAGGCGTGCGCGGGCCTAACAAGGCAGCGTTATGTATTAGACCATCGAGGCATTCAAACTGATCATTCAAAGACTCTGCTAGCGTTTTAAAGTCAGCCATAGATGCGGTCTTAAAATCTAGCGGGTGAATTATCGCCTTGCCGGGATGCAATTCTTCGATCTCATCAAATACCGCTTCGAGTTTTTTCTGGTCTCTACCTAGCAGAATGACCGTAGCGCCGTAGGAAGCATAGGTCTTCGCGCAGGCTTTACCGATGCCATCGCTGGCTCCGGTGATGAGTAGGGTTTTCTTGTCTAGGAAGTTCTTTTCTGCGTCGTAGGTGAATGTCATGTTTAGGCAAATTTCAGTAGATTCAAAAGTGAGGTAGTTTGTTCGGAAGAATGCAGGATAAAGTCTGCGTACCATTCTTCGACTTTGGCGTCCGCGGCTAGGTAGCCGTACGCGGCAGCGATTGCGATTACGTCAGCATTCTTGGCGGCCTGAATATCTCGAATGTGATCGCCAAGATATACCGTTCTTTCGCTATCGCAACCCAGCTTCTCTAGTGCGAGCAAGATCGGTTCAGGGTGTGGCTTCGTTTCGTTCACATGATCAGGACAGACTAGGACGCTGCAACGCGAACTTAGATGTAATTTTTCCAGTAGGCGAACACTAAATTTTTCGGGCTTATTAGTTACGATTCCCCAGGGAATATCCTGCTCCTCTAATTGCGAGAGCAGGTTGTCTAATCCCGGGTAGAGAGTGGCGACAGTGGAGTCTAACTGATCAAAGTAAAGATCTAACAGCCGCTCTAACAAATCAGCAAAACTGTCATGCGTCTCATCAATATCAAATGCGTTTTTGACCAGTGCGCGTGCGCCATTCGAAACGTTTAAATGGATAGTCTCGTGTGATAAYGCMYCTTTGTCATGCTCCGCCAATAGCTTGTTTACGACTAGGGTGAAATCTGGCGCTGTATCGATGAGCGTGCCATCGAGATCGAACAACACACATTCGATGGAGGTTTCTAGTTTTACATGTAGCGACTGGCTCATGTTTGTGTCTCGGCTCGGGTATAACAAGCGATATAGTTCACATCAACATTCGCCTCTAAGCTGTATTTGCGAGTGAGTGGATTGTAGGCCATGCCGATCTGGTCTTGCAGGTCTAGCTTGCTGTCTCGRCTGAATGCAGCGAGTTCGGAAGGTTTGATAAATCTAGCGTAGTCATGAGTGCCGCGSGGCAGCAGGTTYAAAATATATTCGGCGCCGAGGATGGCGAATAAATACGATTTGGGATTTCGATTGATCGTCGAGAAAAATACGGTTCCTCCAGGCTTCACCAAGTCGTGGCAGGCTTGAATCACTTTAGAGGGGTCGGGAACGTGTTCAAGCATCTCCAGGCAGGTAATTATGTCGAATTGCTCGCTATGCTCTTGCGCGTACTGCTCGGCCGAAGACWTCTGGTAGTCGATYTCGAGTTTGCTTTCAAGCTGGTGAAGCCTCGCGACGGAGAGCGAGGCGTCAGCCATGTCAATCGCAGTGACGCTGGCCCCATGATGAGCCATAGCCTCGGCTAGGATTCCGCCGCCGCAGCCGATATCTAGCACTTTCTTGCCCGCTGGATTTACCTTGCGGCTAATGTAACTCATCCGCAGTGGGTTAATCTCATGCAGAGGTTTAAATTCGCTGTCAGGGTCCCACCAACGTGCTGCGAGGGCTTCGAATTTACGAATTTCTAGTTCGTCTACATTTTCCATATTTTTGCTGCCTGATTGACTAGTGATGAGCGGCTGAAAGCTTTGCTTGCCACTCTGCACTAGCGGATTTTATTGCTTGAATATCTAGGTTGTTGAATTCGCCATCTCTTAACAGTTGCTGCCCAGAGCACCAGACATGTGAAACTTGGGATGCCTGTGTTGCATAGACTATCTGTGAAATCGGATTGTACAGGGGCGTGCTATTCAATGTGTTGAGATCGATCGCGGTCATATCAGCATACTTACCGACTTCTAGGCTGCCGATCATGGCCTCTAAGCCGAGTGCTCTAGCGCCGTTTATCGTTGCCATTTCAAGCGCTTGGTGGGCAGGTAATGCCGAAGCATCTTCAGCCACGCCTTTGGCGAGTAACGCGGCGGTGCGCATCTCAGAGATCATATCTAGGTCGTTGTTGCTAGCGCAACCATCTGTGCCTAGCGCGACATTGATACCGGCTTTACTTAACTTGGCGACTTCGCAGAAGCCGCTGGCTAGTTTTAAGTTAGACTCGGGACAGTGCACTATATGAGACCCGGCCTCAGCCAAAGAGGCTATATCTGTATTGGATAGTGTGGTGGCGTGCACGCAAACGAGGCGAGGACTGAGTAGGCCTAGCTGTTTAAGCCGCGCTACCGGCGTGCGTCCGTCGCTTGCCAATGCGTCTGAGACTTCTTTGGCTGTCTCGTGTACGTGCATATGGATCGGCAAGTCCATTTCATTGGCGAATGTCGATAGCTTCTTGAGCGGCGCGTCTGACACTGTGTAGGGTGCATGTGGCCCAAATGCAGTATGGATCAACTCGCTGTGGCGGTAATCATCGTGCAGTTTCGTTGCCTTGGAGATGTATTCATCAGCATCGGCTGCCCACACTGTCTCGAAGTCTAGAACCGGGCTGGCTAGTTGCACTCTAATGTTGGCGGCGAGGGCTGCTTTCGCCACCTGATCAGGATAGAAGTACATATCGGCAAAGCAGGTAGTGCCAGAGCGTATCATCTCTGCGATGGCCAGGTTTGCCCCAGCAAGTACGAAGCTCTCCGAAACGAACTTGGCCTCAAGGGGCCATATTGACTCTTCCAGCCATTCGGTAAGCGGTACGTCATCTGCTATACCTCGCATCAAAGTCATTGCCGAGTGACCGTGGGCGTTTATTAAGCCCGGTATTAGTGCGTGGTCGGGTAGGTGTAAGATTTCGCTGCTATCGATCGTTGTCTCGGCTTCGGCCTGGCTGCAAACAGCGACAATTTTATTTCCCTTTATGGCGACACAATAGTCCTCTAAAACCGCTGCTTGAGGTTGTACCGGGATGACCCATTTTGCCGAAACCAATAGATCGGCTTGAATACGCGTTGTTATGCTCAAAATTGCCTCTGTTTGCTCTGCCAATAATTAGTGATTCAAGCAAAAAATCAGGGCTGGAATTATACCTAGAAAAATTCGAAATAGCGCGTCACAAAATTCCTTGCCATCCGCGCTGGAAATTATTGAAAAAACAGGGGTTTTCACCACAATTAATAGCATTACGGCTGTCACAAAAGCCCCGAATAGTGGTACAATTTGACGCTTTTGTGAGGATAGATTCTTCCTTGAATTTAAACTGCAAATTAGCTATCAGAAAAGCTTGAAATCGGCCGTTAAAAGAGTAAGGAAAACAAAAAAATAGCTGTGTTTTCATGCAAAAAACCATGCCTCATTAATCTCTAGTTATCCCATTATTTAGGATGTAGTCAACCTATGACCGAGTTTGCTAAACAGGTCTTGCCTGTCGCGTTAGAAAGTGAAATGCGGGAATCTTACCTCGCCTATGCAATGAGCGTGATTGTAGGTCGCGCTTTGCCTGATGTTAGGGATGGCTTGAAGCCTGTTCATCGCCGAGTGCTATTCGCGATGAACGTACTTTCAAACGATTACAACAAGCCTTACAAGAAATCGGCTCGTATTGTGGGCGATGTAATTGGTAAGTATCACCCCCATGGTGATACGGCTGTGTATGACACTATCGTGCGTATGGCGCAGGATTTTTCGCTGCGCTATCCCTTAGTAGATGGGCAGGGCAACTTCGGCTCGATAGACGGCGACTCTGCGGCCGCGATGCGTTATACAGAAATTCGCATGGAGAAGATTTCCCATGATTTGCTCGCAGATCTGGACAAGGAAACGGTCGATTTCTCGCCCAACTACGACGGCACAGAACATATTCCAGATGTTATGCCTACGCGGGTCCCCAATCTATTGGTGAATGGTTCTTCTGGAATTGCGGTAGGTATGGCAACAAATATACCTCCTCACAACCTAAACGAGATTATCGCCGGAGTCATGGCGTTGATGGAGAACCCCGAAATTGATATCGATGGGCTGATGGAGCACATCAAGGGGCCGGATTTTCCGACAGCGGCAATCATTAACGGCAAGGCTGGCATCGTCCAAGCCTACAAAACCGGCCGCGGCCGTATTTACATGCGTGCGAAGGCCGAAATAATCGACAGCGAAAAATCTGGA
Source organism: Gammaproteobacteria bacterium (assembly GCA_016762995.1). Taxonomy (GTDB): domain Bacteria; phylum Pseudomonadota; class Gammaproteobacteria; order Pseudomonadales; family Pseudohongiellaceae; genus UBA9145. Next base: position 4,266 of record JAESUT010000062.1, read on the forward strand.
AAACAGACGATCATTGTCCATGAAATTCCTTATCAGCTGAATAAATCCAAGCTTATTGAAAAGATAGCCGAGCTCGTTAAAGACAAGAAAATCGAGGGTATTACGGAGCTGCGTGACGAGTCAGACCAGGATGGTCTTAGAATTGTAATCGAACTGCGTAAGGGCGAGATGGGCGATGTCGTACTCAATAATCTGTACGCACAGACACAGATGCAGTCGGTGTTTGGCATTAACATGGTCGCGTTGGTCGATGGTCAGCCGCGATTACTAAACCTAAAGGAAATGCTCGATTCCTTCATTCGCCATCGTCGCGAGGTGGTCTCCAGGCGAACTAGTTATTTGCTGCGAAAGGCTAGAGATCGCGGGCATATTCTGGAAGGGCTTGCCGTAGCGCTAGCGAATATTGATGCAGTCATTGCGCTGATTAAGGCCTCGCCGACTTCGGCAGAGGCGAAAATAAAGCTGCTTGCTAGATCTTGGAAATCGGACAGCGTGTTAGAAATGTTAGGAGAAGTAGGAGCCGATGCTTGCAGGCCCGAAGGTTTGGATTCGGAATATGGCTTGAAAGACAAAGAATATTTTATTAGCCCAGAACAGGCACAGGCAATTTTGGATTTGAGGCTACACCGCCTCACCGGACTAGAGCATGAAAAACTAATAAATGACTATACTGAACTGCTGAAACATATTGCAGATTATCTAGATATTTTGGGGAACGAGCCTCGGCTTCTAGGTGTGGTTCGCGATGAGTTGGAAGCGGTGAAGAAAGAGTATGGCGATGAACGTCGCACTGAAATAGTAAGCTCGCAACTCGACCTTACTATTGAAGATTTGATCTCCGAAGAAGACCGAGTCGTCACTATATCTAGAACCGGTTACGCGAAGTCTCAGCCACTTGCCGACTACAGTGCGCAGAAGCGCGGCGGCACAGGCAAGGCGGCAGCATCGGTTAAAGACGAAGATATAGTTGAGCACCTATTGATCGCGAATACTCACGACACACTGCTTTGTTTTAGCAGTCAGGGAAAGGTCTATTGGTTAAAAGTGTACATGATCCCAGTGGCAAGCCGTACTGCTCGAGGTAAGCCGCTCGTCAATATTCTTCCACTCGATGAGGGTGAGCGTATTACTAGCATGCTTCCGGTTAAGGATTATCCTGAAGATGAATTCGTGTTCATGGCTACATCGAACGGTACAGTTAAAAAGACAGCACTTACAAACTTCTCTAGGCAGCGCAGCGTAGGTCTGCGAGCTATTGAATTGGATGAGGGCGATGAACTAGTCGGCACGGCTATAACSGATGGCTCTAAAGATGTAATGCTGATTAGCAGTAGCGGCAAGACYATTCGGTTCAGCGAGGATGATGTTCGGGCGATGGGTCGCACAGCTAGGGGCGTCAGAGGCATTAAGTTGAATGCTGAGCACAAGATGATCGCGCTTATAATTCCCGATGCCGCCAAGCAAATTCTGACGGTTTGTGAAGAGGGCTATGGGAAACGGACTCTAGTTGACGATTTTCCTGTCTATGGTCGTGGAGGTCAGGGGGTTATCGGTATCCAGACTAGTGATCGCAATGGCCCTGTAGTCGGAGCAGCACAAGTGTCTGAGTCCGATGAGATCATGCTGATTTCGGATAAGGGAACTCTAGTTAGAACTCGAGTTACTGAAGTATCTATTCAAGGCAGGAATACACAAGGTGTTCGCCTGATCCGTCTTAAGGCTGGTGAAAAGCTCGTGGGCCTCGAACAAGTTGATGAGCCTGAAGAAACAGATGAGCCGGAAGCGGCAATTGATGATCAAGCTGAGTCAGTTGTAAGTTCTGAGTCTGTTAGCGATCCAGATACCAATAAGTCTGAATAAACCCAGCAGTAACATCAAGCTAGTCTGCTCATCGAGAAATCGTGAGCAGTTTGTGCTGGTAAAGACAATTCTCTATTAACAAAAACTATTTGTTCTAGACTTATGAGTCATAACAACAACATAAGCCCGATCGGCAAGATTGCCTATCTAGGCCCGGAAGGAACTTATTCGCAGTTAGCGGCACTTGAGTACTTTGGCAATGATGCAGACTTAATGAATTGTGCGTCCATTGACGACGTCTTCGCTGCGCTTGAGAACGAGCAGGTAACTTACGGTATTGTGCCCGTCGAAAACTCGACCGAGGGCGCGATAAACAACACGCAGGACTGCCTTATAGACAGCTCGGCTAAGATCATCGGTGAGCAAATCGTGTCTATCGAGCACAGTTTACTGGTGCTAGAGGGAACAACGAAGTCGGATGTCACAAGGATCGCGTCTCACAAACAGTCGCTCGCGCAGTGTCGCGGCTACCTTGCAAAGAATTTTCCAAAAGCAGAGCAGATCGAATGTTCAAGTAACGCCGAGGCGGCTATTCGCGCACAAGCGGACCCTAATACCGCTGCTATAGCGAGTGAGTTGGCGGGCCGCCTTTACAGCTTGCAAAGCTTGGATAGTCGCATACAAGACAAGTCAAATAACCGCACACGTTTTCTCGTTTTGGCACGAGAGGACACCGCTGCAACAGGTTCGGATAAGACAAGTATTCTGGTTTACACAGAGAATAAGCCGGGTGCATTATTTCGCGTGTTGGAGCCGTTCGAGAATTATCGGTTAAGCCTCACAAAAATCGAAACGCGACCTTCGAAGAAAGAAGCATGGGAGTATGTCTTTTTCATTGATTTCGAGGGCCATGTGCTCGATGAAACCACGAAAAAGCTGTTTGCCTCTCTAAAGCAAGGCGGGGTGGAAGTTAAGATACTAGGCTCGTACCCGCTCTCTAAATAGAGCTCTAACAATAGCTCGTAACGATCTGACCAACCACAGCAATGAATGATACTAAAAACAAGGTAGTGCTAATCGTCGGCCTAGGAATGATCGGCGGTTCTATCGCACGCGGACTAAAGAAAGCAAATCCGCAACGACGAATTATTGCTTGTGATACAAATGTTGAGTCTTTGCAGCAGGCCGTATACGACGGTATCGTTTCCCAAGTCGGCGAGTTGGCGGAGCTGTCTGCTTTGGCAGATATTATTGTTCTTGCTGTGCCGCCACTGACTGTGTGTGAACTTCTACCTGAAATACTTAAATTTATGGCGCCGACTGCTCTTATAACAGATGTGGCTAGCGTCAAGTCGCATATTTTCACGTCAAGCCAGCAGTTCTCGGAGGAAGATCTCGCTAACTTTGTGCCCGCTCATCCTATCGCCGGTTCTGAGCAGAGTGGTTATGCCGCGGCGGTGAGTGATTTATTTGAACAAAGAAATGTGATTCTAACGCCACACGCAGGAAACTCGACAGAGTCCGTGGCCATTATCAATGCACTGTTCAGAGAACTTGGCGCGAACGTACTAGGAATGACACGGTTCAGACATGACGAGGTGCTCGCGGCAACTAGCCATCTCCCGCATTTGCTCGCATATGCCATTGTGGACGTGCTCCTCAAGCAGGAGCAGAGTGAGGACATATTTCGCTATGCGGCAGGAGGTTTTGCAGACTTTAGTCGGCTAGCGTCCAGCGATGCTAAAATGTGGTCCGATATATTTGTTGCGAACTCGGCGGCGGTGGAGAAAGTCCTCGATGACTATATACAGAGTCTCTTGGAGTTTAAGAAGGCGATACAAAAAAAACAACATGGGAAATTAGAGGAGTCATTTGGCGCCGCGAAACAAGCCCGTGAAAATTTCATCAGTCAGCACTTTAATCCAGAGAAGCAAGAAGAAATGATAAGTAATCAACTCAGTTTTAGTGTTCAACCTGGTGGTCAAGTGACAGGGTCAATTCGTGTCGCTGGCGACAAGTCAATTTCTCATCGTTCTATTATTTTAGCTTCGATTGCAAATGGCATAACACATGTCACCGGTTTTCTTGAGGGCGAGGATGCGCTGAATACAGTGGCCGCATTTCGCGAGATGGGTGTAACCATCGTGGGGCCGGAGAATGGAGCGCTTACCATATACGGCGTCGGCAAAAACGGCCTACAGCCACCGCGAAAACCTCTGTACATGGGGAATTCGGGCACTGCGATGCGTCTATTGGCCGGCCTTTTATCTGCGCAATCTTTTGATAGCGAACTAACTGGTGATGAGTCACTCATGGAGCGGCCGATGAGCCGTGTTGCAGAGCCGCTTAGGTCTATGGGGGCTAATATTGATACGGGGGATTCCGGTACTCCGCCTCTAAAGATTCAAGGATCGAAATTAACTGGCATCACCTATGAAATGCCAATTGCCAGCGCGCAAGTAAAGTCTTGTCTGTTGCTCGCGGGCCTCTATGCCGAAGGAGAGACGAAGATTCTTGAGCCGGCTCCCTGTCGTGATCATACGGAGCGCATGTTGCAAGGCTTCGGTTATGAAGTTGCAGTCAACGAGGAAGAGGGCGCCTCGAAAGTGGTCGGTGGTGCAGATTTGCAGGCGACTGAGATCGATGTGCCTGCCGATATTTCATCCGCTGCTTTCTTTTTGGTTGCTGCGGCCATAACGCCAGGGTCGGATCTTACGCTGCAACATGTCGGAGTTAATCCGACGCGTATTGGTGTCATTAATATTTTGCGAGATATGGGCGCGAACATTGAGAGCAGCAATGAGCGGCTTGTCGGTGGTGAGCCGGTTGCTGATTTGCGTGTGCGATATCATCCACTGAAGGGTATTGTTATTAGCGAGGCGCAAATACCTCTGGCGATAGATGAATTTCCAGTTTTATTCGTTGCTGCGGCCTGCGCCGAAGGAGAAACCATACTGCGCGGAGCGCAGGAGCTGCGTGTAAAAGAGAGCGATCGACTCGATGCGATGGCCCAGGGGTTGAATGCCCTCGGCGTTGCCGTGGAAACCTATCAAGATGGCATCAAGATTACCGGCGGGAAAATGAGTGGCGGGGCTGTAGATAGCTTCGGAGACCATAGAATCGCTATGGCTTTTACTGTCGCTGGTCTGCGTGCCGAGTCCTCAATCGATATAGCGAACTGCACGAACGTGGCCACTTCATTCCCGAACTTCGTAGAACTCGCCACAGAAGTCGGCATGCGGGTAACGGCCCAGAAGTCATAAAAAGCGAATTATTAAAGAGTCTTAGATGAATAAAGTTCCTGTCATAGCTATTGATGGTCCTTCGGGTTCCGGGAAGGGGACGATCGCTTCGCGTATAGCGGAGACATTGGGTTTTTCTTTGCTGGATAGTGGCGCGTTGTACCGTGTTTTGGGGATTGCCTGTCATCGTCACAATACAGCGCTCTCAGACCCTTCTGCTGTAGCAAGTCTTGCTAGAAACCTAGATATACAGTTTGGTCTCAGCGGTGAGGGTAGTGTGTGGCTAGATGGTGGGGATGTGAGCCTCGCTATTCGGACCGATTTAGGTAGTGACATGGCGTCGAAGGTCGGAGCAATCGAGGCGGCAAGGGAAGCGCTGTTTCAGCGTCAACTGGACTTTCGAGTAGCACCTGGCCTGGTCGCAGATGGCAGGGATATGGGAACTACCGTATTCCCTGATGCGACACTCAAAATCTTCCTAACTGCTAGCTTGGAGGCGAGGGCGGAGAGGCGATATAAGCAGTTGATAGGTAAGGGTATTGATGCTATTCTGCCCGCCCTTTTGCGAGACCTAAAAGAGCGAGACCGGCGCGATAGTGAGCGTACCGTCTCTCCCCTCAAGCCCGCTGAAGATGCCATCGTTATAGATACAACGGATTTGACTATCGAGACGGTAGTTAAAAAAGTCCTAGAGTGCTATTCCTCGGCATAGAGAAAATACCTTAGTACATGTGTTGGAAATCGTTTCTTGGCTGCATCCCCAGAATTGGTGGTCTTGAAATTTAACTTAATTACCCCGTGAAGCTGGTACACGGAGAGCTGCTATTCACATCAACTGTGCCTTGCAACTCATTGAATATATTGGAATTAATAATGAGCGAAAATTTTGCAGAACTATTCGAACAATCCCTAACCGAAATAGACATGACCCCAGGTGCCATCGTAACCGGTACCGTTATAGATATAGATTCGGACTGGGTTACAGTCCACGCCGGCCTCAAATCTGAAGGCGTCATTCCCCGCATTGAATTCCTTGATGAGAAAGGTAACTTCTCTCTAGAAATTGGCAACGAAGTTAAAGTTGCACTCGAAACCGTAGAAGACGGTACCGGTGCCACGAAACTGTCCCGTGAAAAAGCCAAGCGTGCTGAATCATGGATGGAGCTCGAAGCAGCTCACGAGAAGAACGACATCGTTACCGGTATTATCAACGGTAAGGTGAAAGGCGGTTTTACCGTCGATTTGAACAATATAAGAGCCTTCCTGCCAGGGTCCTTGGTCGATGTTCGACCAGTACGAGATACGCTGCACTTGGAAGGGCAGTTGCTTGAATTTAGGCTGATTAAGCTTGATCGCAAGCGTAACAATGTCGTGGTATCAAGACGCGCGGTTCTCGAGTCTGTGAGCACAGAAGAAAGAGATGCTCTTCTCGAGAAGTTGCAAGAAGGCATGTCCATTAAGGGTATCGTTAAGAACCTTACTGACTACGGCGCCTTCGTTGATCTGGGCGGTGTCGATGGCCTACTACACATCACGGACATGTCTTGGAAGCGCATCAAGCATCCAAACGAGATTGTGAATGTTGGTGATGAGATAGACGTTAAAGTATTGAAGTACGATAGAGACCGAAATCGTGTCTCTCTTGGGCTTAAGCAACTGGGTGAAGATCCTTGGGTTGCTATTAAGGCACGTTACCCTGAGAAGACTCAGGTTAAGGCCATTGTTACAAACCTTACAGACTACGGTTGTTTCGCTGAGCTGGAAGAGGGTGTTGAAGGTCTAGTACACGTGTCTGAAATGGATTGGACCAACAAGAATATCCATCCTTCTAAGGTTGTGAATCTTGGTGATGAAGTCGATGTGATGATCTTGGATATTGACGAAGAACGCCGTCGAATCTCTCTCGGTATTAAGCAATGTTTCCAAAACCCGTGGGATGGATTTGCTGAGAACTTCAAAAAGGGCGATAAGATATCCGGTAGCATTAAGTCAATTACTGACTTTGGGATATTCATTGGCCTAGACGGAAACATCGATGGCCTAGTGCATCTTTCAGATATCTCTTGGGATGAGCCTGGCGAAGAAGCCGTGCGCGAATTCAAGAAAGGCGACGAGATCGAGACTGTTATCCTGTCTATCGACCCAGAAAGAGAGCGCATCTCCTTGGGTGTGAAGCAGTTAGAAGACGATCCGTTCATGAACTACGCCGGCGAATTTGAGAAAGGCAGCATAGTGAAGGGCACCATTACATCAGTAGATACGAAATCTGCGATTATCACACTGAAAGAGGGCGTCGAAGGCTTGTTGCGCGTCTCTGAAATCAGCCGCGATAAAGTGGAAGATGCGCGTACCGTATTAACAGAAGGTGCGGAGATCGAAGTTAAGATCGTTAGTGTTGATCGCAAGAATCGTATGCTTAGCCTCTCGGTTAAGGCGATTGAGATCGATGCCGAGAAGAGCGCGATTAAAGACCATAAGACTGATGTCGCTGATGTTTCGCCGGGTACTATTGGCGACCTAATCAAGGCTGAGATGGATAAAAGCTAGAAATAGTAGCTTTCTCCTGCCTCGCGATCAGCACTGTTTGATCTCGAGGCAGGAGAACATTCTAGATTTATCAATACTTTGCGTCATTTCTTGATTCAAACTGGTTAGATGTTTGTGTTAGGCTGGGGTACCTGACGGCAATACCGTAATACGTACCGTCGGTCGTCACTCGTATCAAGGTAGGGGACAGGGGACAATTATGACTAAATCTGAACTCATAGATCGCATCGCTGCAAAGCAAACGCAACTTTCTTCGAAAGACGTAGAACTTGCGGTAAAGGCGGTCATTGAATACATGTCTCAGGTCTTATCTGAAGGCGAAAGGATAGAAATTAGAGGTTTTGGTAGTTTCTCGTTGCACTATCGCGTTCCACGTATTGGGCGAAACCCTAAGACCGGAACGCCGGTAGCGTTGAGCGGTAAGTATGTTCCCCATTTCAAGCCAGGTAAGGAACTGCGCGATCGAGTTAATACCAGTATGCTGGTAGAACAGCACAGCTAGGTACAAGCTGCGGCTTTTGCAATACACGGCATAGCCATTGAGGTTATGCCGTTTTTGTTTGTACTAGATGCTTTCTAGTCACGACATGAATTCGATACGAAGCTTCTAGCTTGGATGGTATTTTCGATGCGCCAGCTTACTCAATTGCTTTCCGGTTTCTTCCTCCTAGTTGTGTTCGCAGCTAGCGTTACTTTTACCTATTACAATTCGGTCCCAGTGACCATCGGGGTCGGTTCATGGCAGCTCGCGCCGCAGCCGGTGTCTGTCTGGATAATTGGGGCGTTCGTCTCTGGCGGATTATTGGGCTTGCTTCTTGGATTGGGCTTGTTTCGGAAATTAAAGTCGCGGGTTGAAATTCGCAGGCTAACGAAAGCGCTTAGCGATGCGGAAGAGGAAGTCTCGAATCTTCGCTCATTGTCGCTACGCGACATAAAGAAGTAGCGGTCGGATTACTATGGAAAGTTTGACGTTCTACGTGCTCTTACTTATTGCCATCATCGCTGGCTGGCTATTAGGCAGGCGTGGTTTTTCGAAACCTACTCGAACACCAGCTTCAAAATCAGACCTGTTTCAAGATTATTTCGTAGGGCTAAACTACTTGCTTAATGACGAGCCAGATGAAGCGATAGATACATTTATCAAAGCTCTAGAAATTAATAGTGAAACCATCGAAACGCACCTTGCGCTTGGGGCTCTTCTGAGAAGACGGGGCAAGGTCGACAAAGCCATCAACGTGCATCAGGCGCTGCTCGCCAGGCCAAACCTAGAGCGCGACTTTTCTAATTCGGTTCGATTGCAGCTAGCCCTCAATTATATCGCGGCTGGTTTGCTCGATAGGGCGGAGCGTCTCCTAAAAGAGATTCTGGACGATGGAGGAGAAGCCAAATGGGCTGCGCTTGGACAGCTGATTACCATTTACCAGACAGAGAAGGAATGGCAAAAAGCCATAAGCTGTTCATCTAAATTGCTAAAAAATCCGCGCTTTAGAAAAGACTCGGCATTGCTAGGTGCAGCTGCCCACTTTTGCTGCGAAATAGCGGAGCAGCATCTTCACAACAAGCGATTCACGCAAGTAAGAGCAGAAATAAAGCGTGCGTTTACATTTGAGAGAAAGAGTATTCGCGCAATGCTCTTACTTGCGAACATTGAGAAGAGTGAAGGAAACTATAAGGCGGCAATAAAAGAATTGCTGCGGGTGCGAGCGGCAAAGCCGGAATTCATTTCGCAATTGCTGGAGCCGCTGGCATCCTGTTATGAGAGCCTCTCGGCAAGAGGTGAATTTGAAAAGCTACTTAGGGCGATGGTGTTAGAAGATTCAAGCACTGAAGCTGCGCTGGTATTGGCCAAGATGGTAAGTGCGAGATCAGGAAATGCTGAGGCTATAAATATCCTCAGGGAGCAGCTCAAACATGCATCATCACAAGGTGCTTTGATTGGGCTGCTAGGGCTGCAATTGGATGGAGTCGATGAGGATGTTGCTAGTAGCTTAAAATCATTGTTAAATCTTGTGAAAGCGCAGGCGCAGGGAAGTTCGGAGTACCGCTGTCATCACTGTGGTTTTGAGACAAAACGCTTTTTTTGGATGTGTCCTAGCTGTAAGAAATGGGACAAAATTCGTCCCATTAATGAGCTGCCGAACCGGCAAGCAGGCAATACTTTTTCATAATAACTTCAAGCTAGTAGTTTCAAGCTAGTAGTTTCAAGCGAGTAATTTTAAAACAGTAAGTGGAATCGGAGTGTCTGTGGAAAAAAGAATAATAGTGGCTCTAGATTTTAGTTCGGCCAAGCTTGCCCTTAGCCTAGTTGATAGTCTAGACCCCAAGCTTTGCCGTCTTAAAATGGGTAAGGAATTGTATACGGCCTGTGGTCCCGATTTGCTTAAACAAATACAGGATCGTGGCTTCGAAGTATTTCTCGATTTAAAATTCCATGATATTCCGAATACCGTGGCAAAGGCGGTGAATGTAGCGGGAAATATGGGAGTCTGGATGCTGAATGTTCATGCATCTGGCGGTCAAGCTATGATGGAGGCGGCGAGAGAGGCCTTGCTCGAGTTTGGTAGTCAGCGACCAAAGCTTATTGCTGTCACCGTATTGACTAGCCTCGCCCAGGTAGATCTAAATCAGGTGGGTATCGACTGTAGCCCGGAAGAACAGGTGAGCAAGCTGGCCTTTCTTACCCGAGATGCAGGCTTAGACGGGGTTGTCTGTTCAGCTGCGGAAACGCATTTGTTAAGGGCACAGCTGCCAGAGGAGTTCTGTCTGGTAACGCCAGGCATTCGCCGCGCAACTGATGCTGTCGGTGATCAGAAACGCGTTCTCGGCCCTGCCGAAGCGGTGCGTAGCGGCAGTGACTATCTCGTTATTGGCCGGCCTATTACCCAGGCCGATTCACCCTTAGAGGCTCTATTGGAATTTAATTCAGCCATAGCTAGCGTTTGTTAATTTCTTTACTAAGCTATAGAAAACAGCCAAGACTGTTTTTATTTAACTCTCTTAACTTTTGTTTGTTAATTTTAGCGATAAGGAAATTACTATGATTAGACTAGCCATTCCTAGATTGGCAGTAATCGCTGTCCTGTTGGCATTCTCAACAGTTGGCCTAGCGGTTGAAGCTCAGCCTGATAGCACACAGCAAATTCAAATGTTGGATATTAATAGCGCCGATGCAGCTGCAATTGCTGCCGCGTTGGATGGCGTTGGGCTAATAAAGGCGCAGGAAATTGTCGCCTACCGTGAAATGTTTGGCAGCTTTCATTCAGTGGAAGAGCTGACTGAGGTAAAAGGCATTGGTGCTGCGACGATTGAGAAGAATAGGCAGCGTATAATAGTGGTTAATAAGTAGCCGGTATTTATTCGCTGCTATGCTCGATAAGGCACTTTCACTATGTATTGAAAGTGCCTGATTTTAATACTGAATTTTTCTTAAAGCTCGTTATAATAGCGATTCCACATTGATTGCCGACAGGCTTGAATTTGATGTCGTTATTGCTGTTATGTAGTCTATTGTTTCTCGGCTCTGCAATCCTAACGGGCTTGCTTCGCTGGGTAGCGCAAGGACTCCAACTCATGGCTGTCCCTGTCTCCAGAAGCGCTCATTCGACACCAGTTCCGGTCGGAGGAGGGGTTTCGATAGTTGCGTTAATTCTATTCGTTATTAGTTACGGCTATTTCACCGGCCGAATCCCTGCAAATGAATTTGCGGCCTTTATGGCTGCAATTGTGATCGCGTGTATTGGTATCGTGGATGATATTAAGTACCTAGATGTGCGTTGGCGTATCCCAGCACAATTTCTAGCATCTACTTATGTTGTATATTGTCTGGGCAATGTGCCTGCAATAGATTTTGGTCTCTTCAGCTTCCCGGAATCAATGCTACTGAATGTGTTGGCAATATTTGCCTTGGTCTGGCTGCTAAACCTTTATAATTTTATGGATGGGATAGATGGCATTGCAGCGACAGAGTTAATCGCTGTAAGCTTGGTGTCATTGCTAATTGTTATAAACAGCGATACCGTTTTAACTCTGATCTTTGCAAGTTTTGCTGCCGCCACGGGAGGATTCCTACTTTGGAATTGGGCGCCAGCCAAGATATTTATGGGCGATGTAGGTAGCAGCTTTATTGGATTTACCCTTGGAGTGATGGCGCTGTTATCTCTGCAGCATGGCAGCATGACAGTATGGACTTGGGTCTTGTTGCTGGGCGTGTTTATCGTAGACGCCACCTCTACTTTGTTTGTTCGTGTCATGAACAAGCAGCGTTGGCACGAAGGACACGCCTCTCACGCCTACCAAAACGCAGCGAGACACTACCAGAGTCACGCGAAGGTAACGGTAGCAATTATTTTGATAAACCTTTTTTGGCTGGGGCCGATGGCTTGGCTGTCCATGCAGTACCCCCAAATAGGGTTGGTCATTGCGGTAATAGGCCTGATACCGTTGTTGTTGCTTGCGAAGCGCTTCGGTGCAGGAAGTGAAAATTTCTCACTTTAGACGCAATAAGTACTCAGCGAATCGCAGGACAGCTGAATTGACGATTGAAGGATAAAGAGGGGGATGCCATGAACCTGTATACGATTCCATTATCACGCTCTGTGAAGCAAATTTTAATGATGATCGCCGATGCGCTGATGATAGTGCTAGCACTGGCGTTCTCATTTTTATTGCTTGGGAAGGATTTCTTCGCTCAAGATCAGCGATTCTATTTCTACCTTTCTCTTGCAACAACGGTAAGCATTCTAGTCTTCATTCGTATTGGCCTTTACAGGGCGCTAGTCCTGTATATGGGTTTGCAAAGTGGATTTTTAATCTTGCAGGGCGTGACGGCTGCGAGTTGTCTGCTTGCTGCCTCCTATTTTTTTGCGAAAACCCCAGAATCTTCAGATCTATCGATCCTACCAATCTTTTGGATGATTGCCGTGCTGTTAATCGGTGGCACTAGGTTTTTTGCCAAGGTTTTATTGCAGAGCCTTATCCAAAATTTTAGGCCGAAAGAGCCAGTAATTATTTACGGTGCTGGTAGTTCCGGTATGCAGCTTCTCGTTGCTCTGCAGAACGGCGATCAATACCTGCCGGTCGCATTCGTTGATGACAGTCACAATATGATCGGCAATACCGTACACGGCATCCGTGTCTATAGCCCTAATTCCTTGTATGAGCTTATTGAGGGTTTCTCCGTTCGCCAGATATTTTTGGCAATACCTTCGGCAACACACGGCGAGAGAAAGGAAATTTTGAATCGCTTGGAACATCACCCTGTGCATGTAAAAACGGTTCCCGATCTGTTTGATATGGTTTCTGGAAAGATGGGTGTCGATGACATTCGTGAGATCGATATTGAGGACCTGCTAGGGCGTGATATTGTTCCTCCTAACCCGGAATTACTGGGCGCTTGCATAACCGCTCAATCGGTTATGGTAACCGGAGCGGGCGGTTCAATAGGCTCGGAGTTATGTCGTCAGATTATAGCGATTAATCCATCGCGGTTAGTGCTGCTAGATACATTCGAGTTCGGGCTCTACAAATTAGAGGCGGAACTCATAGATAAACTGCAAAGCATAGAAGGCGGCGAGAACATAGAGATAGTTTCCTTGCTGGGCTCAGTTGGAAATAAGCTGCAGATGGAAAATGTGATTAGGAGCTTCAAGGTCGACACCGTTTATCACGTAGCGGCCTATAAGCAAGTGCCGATGGTAGAGAAAAACGTCGTGGAGGGTGTACAAAATAATATATTTGGCACCTTAGTCTCGGCGCAGGCAGCCGAGAAGTTTAAGGTTAAAAACTTTGTTCTGATTTCAACAGATAAGGCGGTGCGGCCGACGAATTTTATGGGAGCCACCAAAAGATTCGCCGAGCAGGTATTGCAGGCTTTGGCGGCACGTGACAGCGCTACCAAATTCAGTATGGTGCGTTTTGGTAACGTGCTAGGTTCTTCAGGGTCTGTAGTGCCGTTGTTTCGGCGACAAATCAGTGTTGGCGGGCCGGTGACTGTTACGCATCCAGAGGTAACCCGCTATTTCATGACGGTGCAAGAGGCCGCGCAGCTCGTGATTCAGGCTGGATCAATGGCAACCGGTGGTGATGTGTTTGTGCTCGATATGCATGAACCGATAAAGATTATCGACCTAGCGAAGAAGATGGTTCATTTGATGGGTTTTGAGGTAAGAGATGAAAACTCCTATCGGGGAGACATAGCTATCGAATACACGGGGCTGCGACCTGGTGAGAAGCTCTATGAAGAACTATTGATTGGTGAGTCGGTTACAGGCACTGAGCACCCAAAGATTATGCGTGCAAAGGAAGAAACCTTATCCTGGGATGAATTGGAAGTTCTGCTAAGTAAGTTAGAGCTTGCCTGCAAGCAGATTGATCTGAAAGAAATTCGAAAACTACTCATGGAAGCGGTAGTTGGATTCGAGCCAAAAGACGAGGTCAGCGATCCGCAATGGGAAGAGCGCGAAGAACAATTTGCTCAGTCCTCCGATCAGGGTCAAAAAATCACACCCCTGTTTAAAGATTGACTGATTCCCAGAATTAGCAAGCGCAGCGTTAACTAGGAAATTAGCAGCTTAGAGCGCCAGAATCGGAAAAGCCCGAATCCAACTCCTCAAACAAGAGGGTTGAATTTGGGCTTTTTATTGATAGAAAAGTAAAGCTTACTGGCGTTTTGCTGAAATGATAATCACCGGCTCAGTTGGTACGTTCTGATAACCTTTAGTCGTTCCTGTCTCTACAGCTGCAATCGTATCGACTACATCCATTCCTTCTACAACCTCGCCGAAAACAGCATAACCGAAACCACGTGATGTCTCATCGGTGTGATTTAGGAAGTCATTGTCTACTAGGTTGATAAAAAATTGAGAGGTAGCGCTATCGACGACATTTGTTCTTGCCATCGCAAGCGTGCCACGGTTATTCGGTACTGAAGCTGAGGCTTCGTTCTTAATTGAGTCATAGGTAGATTTCTGCACCATGTCGGTATCAAAGCCGCCACCCTGAGCCATGAAGCCTGGGATAACCCGATGGAAGATCAGACCATCGAAGTAGTTATTGTCTGTATAGGCTAAGAAATTTTCAACGGACAGGGGGGCTTTGTCTGCCCAAAGCTCTATCTTGATAGTGCCTTTATTGGTTTCCAGTACAACGATTGGGTTGTCTTGAGCCGTTGCTAGTGAACTCATCATAAGCGGGATGGTGAGTAGTAGTGACAGTAAGGTTTTTCGCATAGAGTGCCTCCAAATGTAGCGGACATGCCTGAATTTTTGAGCCGCTAACTATACATTAATTCGGCTAGGCTTAACCACAGGTGAATCGCCATCGCAGATAAGAAACAACACGATTATTTGCTGAGTAAAAAGAGTTGAACTAGGCGATAGTAATGGTTGTTTAGCAGGGACTCTAACATTCGAATTAGTTTGGGTGGTCGGTGGCGCATTCACGGGAAGGAAAAGCGGAGTTTATTTGTGTTGCCGCTTGCTCGAATAGCCAGTCGGGCAAGCCGACATTTCGAACACAGAACTCCTTTAACAATACCAAGCGACCTCTCGCTGCCGATTTCGATTGTTAGCTGTCCGGTTTAATTTTGGACTTGTTTAGTTCAGTTTTTTGCTCACCTGATGCTGCGATTTTGTTCTTTTTCTCGTTTGGCGAGCTGTGCAGGGTCCATAACCCTTCAAAAAAAACATTTCAATAAGCCAAATTTGAGGAATGCTGACTGTTAGACGGCAGCTGGGTTGCACCAGCATAAAATTATTTACTCCTTAATACCGGACACAGCTTTTGTTGAATTTTCTTACTAGTGTAAGAAATTGGGATTGTCGGTGCGAAAGGAGGAGGGACTCAGAAAGAGAAAACCCGCGTAGCTGTTGGGCTACACGGGTTTTTGTTTGGCTGCCCAACCAAGACTCGAACTTGGAACCAAGTGATTAACAGTCACCTACTCTACCATTGAGCTATTGGGCATCATCTGTTCGCGCTATATCGATGCTGATATGAGTATAGCTACGAACCGCGCGTATACTAATGAGAAAAACTGGCTTGGTCAATACTCACGGACAGCCAAGTGCTCATCTGTTTTAATTTCAGAGGCTGTTGTAGTCTTACGGGTTTAGCTTTAGTCGGAAACTCCCCATGGCAAGTCAGTTTAAGCTTCACTCAAATTTCAAGCCTGCAGGTCACCAACCAGAAGCCATAGCCGGCCTCATAGAGGGCTTGGAGGACGGCTTGCATGCTCAGACCTTACTAGGTGTAACGGGGTCTGGAAAAACCTTCACCATCGCCAATGTCATCGAACACATGCAGCGCCCAACTCTGGTTATGGCCCCCAATAAAACGCTTGCCGCGCAACTCTACGGTGAGTTCAAAGAATTCTTTCCAAAAAACGCGGTCGAGTATTTCGTATCCTATTACGACTACTACCAGCCAGAGGCTTATGTGCCCTCGTCTGATGTATACATAGAGAAAGATGCCTCGATCAACGATCATATTGAGCAAATGAGGCTCTCCGCGACTAAGGCCCTACTCGAGAGAGAAGATGTAGTGGTGGTGGCTACAGTCTCCGCAATCTATGGTCTGGGCGATCCAGATTCTTACTTGAAAATGGTGGTTCACCTTGATCGTGGTGAAAAAATAGATCAGCGCAACCTGATCAAGCGACTCACAGATCTGCAATACACGCGCAACGACATGGAATTGCGGCGGGCGACTTATCGGGTTCGAGGTGATGTGATCGATATCTATCCGGCAGAATCCGAACGCGATGCCATTCGAATAGAGCTTTTCGATGATGAGATAGAGAAACTCTCTTTCTTCGACCCCTTGACGGGAAAGCAGATCAAAGAGGTGCCGCGACTGACGGTGTTTCCAAAGTCTCACTATGTGACGCCTAGGGAAACGCTGCTGGGTACGCTCGATGATATTAAAATTGAGTTAAAGGAGCGCTTGCAAGAACTGCGCAGCAACAACCGTCTTGTAGAGGCACAAAGGTTAGAGCAACGCACAAAGTTCGATCTAGAGATGATTCAGGAGTTGGGCTACTGCACTGGTATTGAAAACTATTCCCGCTATTTATCCGGAAGAGGTGTGGGCGCACCGCCTCCGACTCTCTATGATTACCTGCCAAGTGAAGCATTGGTCATCGCTGATGAGTCACATGTCTCGATCCCGCAGCTCGGCGCAATGTACAAGGGTGATAGGTCAAGAAAAGAGACGCTGGTGGAGTACGGTTTCCGCCTGCCTTCGGCTCTCGATAATCGGCCGCTACGCTTCGAGGAATGGGAGCAGCTGACACCACAGATCATCTATGTATCGGCGACTCCTGGCGTCTACGAAGAGGAGCATGAAGGGAACAGGGTGGAGCAGGTAGTAAGGCCAACAGGTTTAATTGACCCGCAGTTAGAAGTGCGTCCCGCGATTACTCAGGTAGATGACTTACTCTCCGAGGTGCGTCAGGTAGCGGCGAAAGGGGAGCGCTCGCTGGTCACTGTGTTAACGAAACGGATGGCTGAGGATCTCACCGACTACCTTGCCGAACATGCTGTGCGAGTTAGGTATTTGCATTCAGATATAGAGACAGTTGAGCGCTCGGAGATATTGCGTGACCTGCGTTTAGGTCACTTTGATGTATTGGTAGGAATTAATTTGCTGAGAGAAGGCCTAGATATTCCCGAAGTATCGTTAGTAGCTATCCTCGATGCCGACAAGGAGGGCTTCCTTCGCTCTGAGCGGTCTCTCATCCAGACTATAGGCAGAGCCGCGCGAAACCTCAACGGTAGGGCAATTCTCTATGCTGACCGAGTGACAGGTTCGATGGAGCGCGCTATCGGGGAGTCGGAGCGACGTCGTAACGTGCAGCTCGAATACAACAAGGAGCATAACATCACACCCGTGGGCGTTAAGACCAAGGTGTTAGATATTATGGAAGGGGCCTATGCGAGTTCAACAAACAGGGTGCGAAGGAAAGATAAGGGGCCAGCGGAGAAGGGAGGCGCTTTTTCGCGTATCGATTTCAATGATCCGGTAGCCGTTACTAAGGAAATCAGCCTGCTAGAATCGAAAATGTATGAGCAAGCCAAGAATCTCGAATTCGAGGAAGCGGCAGATACTAGGGATAAAATAGCGCAGCTGAAGAATCAACTGCTAAAGCAATAACTTAAATGCGTATTTTGATACATTAGTGGCACAAAGCCATCGACACATTGCCCCGTGATTCCGTATAATCGCCAGTCCTTTCTATCGGTGAAATAGGCGCGTAGCTCAGCTGGTTAGAGCGCTGTCATGACATGGCAGATGTCGACGGTTCGAATCCGTCCGTGCCTACCAATCGTTAGGGGTTGGTCTGTACAAATAATCGAATAGAAGATTTTGGTAGATTGGACGATATGCTCTGATCTAACCAAAAGTTATGGGGGCGCGAAAGGTCCTTTTTATCTAACCAAGGATTATGGGGATTCTGAAGGTCTCTTTTAATCTAACCAAGGATTGTGGGGATTCTGAAGGTCTCCTCTGAAGCAAGATGCCGAAAATTACCTTACCAGATGGCAGCGCACGGGAGTACGAGAACCCGGTTACTGTAATGGAAGTTGCCGAATCGATTGGCCCGGGACTAGCAAAAGCGGCCCTGGCGGGGCGCGTGGACGGAGTGCTCGTCGATTCCTCTACTGTTATTTCCAGTGACGCTAATTTGGCAATCATTACTGAGCGGGACAGCGATGGCCTAGAAGTTATCCGTCATTCCTGCGCGCATCTGATGGCTCAGGCCGTGCAGCGCCTGTTTCCAAAAGCTCAAGTGACTATCGGCCCAGTAATTGAAGACGGTTTCTTCTACGATTTCGCTTTCTCGCGTGCGTTTACTCCTGAGGATTTGCAGGCCATAGAGAAGGTCATGGGGGAGATCGTTAAAGAGAATCTCACTGTAGAGCGCTCCGTTATGAGTCGCGACGATGCGGTTGCGATGTTTAATGGGATGGGCGAGGCATACAAAGTTCAGATCATCGAATCTATTCCGGGCGATGAGGATCTGTCGTTCTATCGGCAGGGCGAGTTTATCGATCTCTGCCGCGGGCCTCACGTACCTGCTACTTCTTCCTTAAAGGCATTCAAGCTCACCTCGGTGGCTGGCGCTTATTGGCGCGGCGATGCCAGCAACGAGATGCTGCAGAGAATTCATGGAACTGCCTGGGGTTCCAAGAAAGATTTAAAACTATTTTTGCAGCGCATAGAAGAAGCCGAGAAGCGCGACCACCGCAAACTGGGCAAGCACCTGGATCTCTTTCACTTCCAGGAAGAAGCGCCTGGCATGGCGTTTTGGCATCCCAAGGGTTGGTCGATCTATCTGACCGTCCAACGCTATATGCGAGAAGTTCAGGATAAGAACAACTACAAAGAAATTAATACACCGCAGTTAGTCGATTACTCCTTGTGGGAAAAATCAGGACACGCCTCGAAATTCGCTGATGAGATGTTTAGCGTCGAGTCCGAGAATCGCATGTATGCAATCAAGCCGATGAACTGTCCCTGCCATATTCAGGTTTTTAATCAGGGCTTGAAGAGCTATCGTGACTTACCGCTACGTCTCGCGGAGTTTGGATCTTGTCACCGCTATGAGCCTTCTGGCAGCATGCACGGCCTTATGCGTGTGCGTAGCTTCGTTCAGGACGACGGCCATATCTTTTGTACTGAAGAGCAAATTCAGGCAGAAGTGGCAGACTTTATGACACTGTTATTCGCCGTGTACAAAGATTTCGGGTTTGATGAGGTGATTCTCAGGCTTTCGACTCGGCCTGAAAAACGTGTCGGTTCAGACGAAGTTTGGGACAAGTCAGAGCAGTCTCTCAAGGACGCGCTAAATGCTACGGGTTTGCCTTGGGAATTAGTGCCAGGAGAGGGGGCGTTCTATGGCCCTAAGATTGAATGCTCACTGAAGGATTGCATGGGTAGGGTGCAGCAATGCGGAACTATTCAAGTCGATTTCAGTACTCCCGGCCGCCTCGGTGCACACTATATAGCAGAAGATAACAGCAAGCAGGAGCCTGTCATGCTGCACCGAGCAGTATTGGGCTCTTTTGAACGCTTTATTGGCATTCTGATCGAGCACTATGCGGGGGCTATGCCTGCTTGGTTGGCACCAGAACAGGCCATGATTTTGAATATAACGGACAAACAGAACGATTATTGCCGAAATTTCGAAGAATCCTTGAAAAATAAGGGGTTTAGAGCGTCTGCGGACTTGAGAAATGAGAAGATCGGCTTTAAAATCCGCGAGCACACTTTACAGAAGATTCCGTATCTCCTAGTTGTTGGAGATAAAGAGGTAGAAAACGGTACTGTGGCAGTGCGCAAGCGCGGTGGTGAGGACTTGGGAGCGATGACATTCGATGAGTTTTGTAAACTCTTAGATCAGGATGTCGCTAGCCTTGGCCGTAACGCGTAGCAAACAACAGAGAATTTTAATGACATTGAATACGAGGAATAAGCGTTCGCGCATATCATGAGGAGCAGTTCTAAAAAGCCCATCATTAATGAATTTATCACCGCCGAAGAGGTTCGCCTGGTCGGTGAGGCCGGAGAGCAACTCGGCATTAAATCATTACAGGACGCGAGGGCAGAAGCAGCCGAAGCCAAGCTTGATTTGGTACTTATAGCACCTGATGCGGACCCGCAAGTCTGCAAGCTCATGGACTATGGCAAGCACATATTCGACCTCAAGAAGGAAAAGGCTGCTAACAAGAAGAAGCAGCGGCGAACTCAAGTTAAAGAGATAAAATTTCGACCAGGGACGGAGATTGGAGATTATCAGGTAAAACTACGCAACCTGATACGTTTCCTAGAAGATGGGGACAAGGCCAAGGTATCGCTTAGATTCCGCGGCCGGGAAATGGCCCATCAACATCTTGGTATGGAGCTAGTTGGCAGGATCAAAGACGATCTTGTCGAGTACGGCACCGTAGAGCAGGAGCCCAAGATGGAAGGCCGGCAAATCATTATGGTTTTGGCACCGGTCAAAAAGCGCTAACGAGAACAAGGGTCAGCCTCCAATCATCTAATCGATGATCCAAGTGGTTCATTGGAGGCTGGCCTTTTCGATTGTTAGGTATTTATTAAAAGCATCCAATAGTTACTGATAAACATTGGAGCAAATGCGGAGTTATATGTAATGGCTGGAAAATTAAAAACCCACAGTGGTGCTGCGAAGCGGTTTAAGAAAACTGCCTCCGGTTACAAGCGCAAGAGCGCTTACAAGAGTCATATCCTGACTAAGATGACGACCAAGCGAAAGCGACAGTTGCGCGGGACTACTCCTGTGCATGCTGACAATATGCCAGCAATTAAACGCATGCTACGCAAAGTCTAATCATAAAATTAATCAGGAGAATTTAACATGGCTCGAGTAAAACGCGGCGTCACAGCAAATCGGCGTCACAAGAAAGTATTAAAGAAGGCAAAAGGTTATTACGGCGCGCGAAGCCGTATCTACCGTGTTGCTACCCAAGCAGTTACTAAAGCGGGGCAATATGCCTACCGTGATAGACGTGTTAAGAAGCGTGTCTTTAGAGCGCTGTGGATTACGCGCATCAATGCGCAGGCACGCGTGAATGGTATGAACTACAGCCAGCTTATCGCTGGGCTTAAGAAAGCGAATATCGAAGTCGATCGCCGTGTTTTGTCAGACCTAGCGGTACATGACAAACCTGCATTTAATGCGGTTGTAGATCAGGCAAAAGCTAGCCTCGCCGCCTAACTCTTCTGGGTAAGTGGCTCATGGCAGATCCTAACTCCTTACTTGCAGAAGCCCTGCAAGTCATCAAAGACTCTAGTGATGAAAAATCGCTGGAGTCTTTGCGTGTCCATTATTTAGGAAAGAAAGGGACACTGACTGCGCTATTAAAATCGCTCGGTCAATTACCTGCCGAAGAGCGCCCGGCAGCTGGCGGGCGTATCAATGCCGCGAAAACCGAGGTCCAGCAAGCTATAGAGACGCGAAAGAACGCTCTGATAGAAGAAAGCCTCAATGCGCAGTTGAGTAGTGAGGCTATCGATGTAACGCTTCCTGGTAGGCGCCAGAGTCAGGGCGGCCTACATCCAATTACGATTACCATAGATCGCATTACTTCAATCTTCGAAACTAGCGGATACGATGTCGCTGAAGGCCCGGAGATAGAAGACGACTATCACAATTTCGAAGCGTTAAATATTCCGAGTCATCATCCAGCTCGAGCGATGCACGATACGTTTTATGTGAGTCCTGGCACCGTCCTTCGAACTCATACGTCGCCCGTGCAGATCAGAGTCATGGAAGGTGGCAAGCCGCCATTTAGAATGATCTGCCCAGGTCGTGTTTATCGCTGTGATTCAGACCTAACACACACGCCGATGTTTCATCAGGTAGAAGGTTTGCTAATTGATGAAAACGTGAGTTTCGCTGACCTGAAAGGCACAGTGATAGACTTTCTGCATGCCTATTTCGAAGAGGATATGCCGGTCCGTTTCCGTCCTTCTTATTTTCCGTTCACAGAGCCGTCTGCCGAAGTTGATATGGGTTGTGTCAGCTGCGCTGGAAAGGGTTGCAGAATCTGCGGTCACACCGGTTGGTTGGAAGTCATGGGTTGCGGAATGGTGCACCCAAGAGTGCTTGAGATGTCGAATATCGACACCGAAAAATACAATGGCTTCGCATTTGGCATGGGTGTCGAACGACTGGCGATGTTGCGTTACGGCGTAGGAGATCTGCGAACCTATTTTGAGAACGATCTTAGATTTTTACAGCAGTTCAATTAACAAGTAATTCCAAAGTGTTGACCTAAGCAATGATATTCAGCGAACAATGGCTTCGAGAATGGGTAAGCCCAGACCTTGAAACACAGCAACTAATCGACGAACTCACCATGGCCGGCCTCGAGGTCGATGGTGCAACACCTGTTGCACGTCAGTGCAGTGGCATAGTCGTGGGTCTGGTGGAGTCTGTCGAGCCGCACCCTGATGCAGATAAACTCAGTCTGTGCTCTGTATCCGATGGCACTGAATCGTTTCAAGTTGTGTGCGGCGCACCGAACGTTCGAGCCGGTTTAAAGGTACCCTTTGCGAAGCTCGGTGCTGAAATCATTGAAGCTGCTGGCGCGAAGCCATTTAAGATTAAGAAGGCAAAGATACGCGGCATCGAGTCGAATGGCATGCTCTGTTCCAGCGAAGAGCTAGGCTTGGAAGAGAGCTCCGATGGATTGCTGGAGCTTTTTCCGGATGCAATCGTCGGCGAAGATATACGAAGCTGCCTGCAACTAGATGACACGAGCATAGAATTAGATCTGACCCCAAATCGCGGTGACTGCTTGGGCATGATTGGACTTGCTCGAGAAGTAGGTGTTATTGCAAGAAAGGATGTGAAGCCCTTAGATTTTCCGATGCCGGTGGAGTCAATCACCGATGAGTTCGAGGTTAGGATTAGCGCGAAAGATGCCTGCCCTCGTTACCTTGGGCGTGTTATCAAGAATATCAATCTCAATTGTGAGTCTCCTCTGTGGATGAAGGAAAAACTACGGCGCTCTGGGCTGCGAAGTATTGACCCGGTTGTTGATGTAACAAATTACGTGTTAATGGAACTCGGTCAGCCTATGCACGCATTCGATCTCGCGAAGCTAGAAGGGCATATCGACGTTCGTTTTGCGAAGCAGGGCGAGCAGTTAGAACTGCTCGATGGAAAAGAGATAGAGCTGACCCCTGAAACCTTGCTTATCAGCGATGCATCAAAACCCGTTGCTATAGCCGGCATCATGGGAGGCATGGAGACAGCTGTGAGCGACCAGACGGAGCATGTGTTTCTAGAGTGTGCATTCTTTGCTCCGTTGGCTGTAGCTGGTAAGGCGAGGTCCTATGGTATGCACACTGATGCATCGCACCGTTATGAACGAGGCGTCGACTATCAATTACAGCAAACTGCAATGCACAGGGCTACTCAGCTGCTCCTCGATATCTGCGGTGGCGATGCAGGGCCGATTACCGAAGCGGTGGGTAATCTCCCCGAACCTATCGAAATTAACCTGAAGCACAGCTCCATTAGTAGCTTGCTCGGCATTCAGATGGATAAAAAAGAGGTCAGAGACATCTTGGGCAGGCTAGGATTCGGTCTCGCGGCAGACGAGACTGAGGTGTTACGGGTTTCGGTGCCATCCTATCGCTTCGATGTCAGCATTGAGGCAGATCTGATCGAAGAATTGGCTAGAATCTATGGCTACAACAACCTGCCGCAGACAGGCGGCCTCGGCAATCAATGCCTGAGCTCGAAGCCAGAGTCTCACATCGCACTAAGCCAGATTCGACAGCAGTTGGTGGCTTTGGGTTATCAGGAGGTGGTTACCTACAGTTTTATCGAGCCATCTCTTGCCGATATGCTTTTTCCTGAACAGCATGGAGTCTCGTTACAGAATCCGATATCCGCCGACATGGCGGTGATGCGCACAAGTATTTTGCCAGGACTAATCTCGACACTGAAATACAATGAAAACCGTCAGATAGAGCGCATTCGAATCTTTGAATCAGGCTTGGTGTTTGAGCGCAGCGGCGATGAAATAAAACAGACCGCGATGCTGTCCGGGCTAGTTTCGGGCAATAAAATGCCAATTAATTGGAGCAATAACAAAGATTTATCTGATTTTTATGATCTAAAAGGTGATGTTGAGCTGTTGCTAGCTCTGGGCCTGGAAGCAGATAAGTATTCCTTTGTATCAGCAGAGTACGCCTGCTTTCATAGCGGACAATGCGCCCGTATTGAGAGAGAGGGTGAGGTAGTTGGATACATTGGTGCTCTACACCCTGCAATGCAGCGGAAACTGGGCATCACAGGCAATTGCTATATGTTCGAAGTCAAGCTAGCGCCGTTACAAGAGCGCCGATTACCAGCGGCTAGCGCGCTTTCTAAATTCCCAGAGGTGAGTCGGGATTTGGCTATCCTGATCGACAGCAACTACACATCGAGTGAAGTTCTGGCCAATGTGCGTGAAAATGCGGGCGAGCACTTAACTGATCTGCGAATATTTGATGTTTATCAAGGGGATGCAGTCGCAGAAGACAAAAAAAGTCTTGCTTTGGGCTTGACGTGGCAGCATCCTTCGCGCACTCTTAGCGAAGACGACATAAATACAATAATTAGTAAGTGCGTCAACGGGCTACAAGATAAATTTAATGCAAATTTGCGGAATTAGTTGAGGATTTTGATATGGCGGATGGAGCACTTACAAAAGCCGATATGGCTGAACGCCTCTTCGAAGAACTAGGGCTTAATAAACGCGAAGCCAAGGAAGTTGTAGAGCAGTTTTTCGAAGAAATCCGCCTCTCCTTAGAGCGCAACGAGCAAGTAAAATTGTCTGGATACGGCAATTTTGATTTAAGAGACAAGAAGCAGCGACCGGGGCGCAACCCAAAAACAGGCGAAGAGATTCCAATCAAGGCCAGACGCGTAGTAACATTCCGTCCAGGGCAGAAATTAAAGGCAAGGGTAGAGGGTTATGCTGGAACCGAAGAATAACGACGAATTACCTCCAATCCCTCCAAAGCGCTATTTCACTATCGGTGAAGTGGGTGAGTTGTGTGCGGTTAAGCCGCATGTTCTACGTTATTGGGAGGCTGAATTTCCTCAGCTTAAGCCAGTAAAGCGACGCGGTAACCGTCGCTATTATCAGCGCCAAGATGTCATTTTAATCAGGCAGATCAAGAGCTTACTGTACGAGCAAGGCTATACTATTGGCGGCGCACGGCAGAAAATGAGTGATAACCCTGAAGAGCTTGCAAAATCCAACGTCAACGCCAGCGAGATCCGATCTCTGGTTAAAGACTTAGAGACTGTCATTGC
The DNA here is from genome assembly GCA_016762995.1 of Gammaproteobacteria bacterium. Taxonomy (GTDB): domain Bacteria; phylum Pseudomonadota; class Gammaproteobacteria; order Pseudomonadales; family Pseudohongiellaceae; genus UBA9145. Next base: position 29,694 of record JAESUT010000062.1, read on the forward strand.
AAGGTTATAGGCATTTCTGCAGTAGCTAATCCGCCGTGATCTCAACACTGTTTCCAAATCGGGAAGTAGCGCAGCCTGTTCACGTACCAAGCTTGGGAATGAGGGATGAGGTAAGCGAATAAGAAACCGCTGTAGGTCGGTTACAGTTCAATAGTTACTGTTAAATTACCTATTTATCGGGGCGTAGCGCAGTCTGGTAGCGCACTACACTGGGGGTGTAGTGGTCGTCGATTCAAATCCGGCCGCCCCGA
>JAESUT010000010.1 GCA_016762995.1 Gammaproteobacteria bacterium
TCTTTCGGGCCAAGAATCATAGACTTAAAATCTTGCCAGAAAAGAGCGCGAATAATATGAAACACCACCACGAAGGTAAGCACGAGCCCGGCAATCCAATGGATATTCAACCAGGCAATACGCAGCCCTAGAATCGGAGCTATACCTGTCGCGATCAAAGTCAGGATGCTCGCCGCCATTACCCAATGAAACAATCGATCGATAGTCTCATGACGAAGAACTCTACGCCCCTCAGACGAGGGCTTCTCCATCTTCTTGTTAGCCAAAGCAGCCATGATAATCGCATGAGCTGCTAGGAGGACTAAAACAGCAACTGCAACAACCCAGAGTAGATCCCATGAAACACCGAGAATTACTTCCTCGCCCCAAACATCGCGTTTATAGCGGACAATTTCTCCCACTGTACAGCCCTCTTAAGTTCTTATTTATTATTAAGTTTCTATTTAGCTAATCCGAAATAACCCGAGGATTAACCTCGGACCGCTCTCTTAACTAGGTTTTCCATCAATGGCACTTTGAAATGATTGTAATTCAAAGGTCTCGCGCCATCAGTGGCCATAGCCGCTACTTGATCAGCTAGCGCATCTGAACGTTGCTGTCCACGAACAGCATTTTCTACGGCTTCTAGTCTGCGAGGCGTACATTCCACAGCGCCGCATACGATGCGAGCGTCTGAAATAGAACCACCTGAAACCTTAAAAGCTGCCGCAACATTCACTAAGGCAAAGTCCCATACATTTCTATCGGCAACTTTCTCAAAATAGAATTCTGCATTAGCCCATTCATTGGGTAAGCGAACCGCTGTAAGAATCTCGCCTTCATTGAGTACTGTCATATTGACGATGTCACGGTCAGGACCTACAAAGAAATCCTGAGCAGGAATCAATCTCTCACCATTAACACTGGCTACGACCATCGTTGCGTCAAGCGCAACTAGAGCAGGCGCCGTATCCGAAGGAGTTACCGCAACACAACGGCTCGCTCCGAAGATGGCGTGTTCACGATTCAAACCTTCTGGAGAATCTGCATAACAAATATTGCCACCAGCACGGTAGCAATCAAGTCCGCGGCGGTAATACCAGCAACGTGCGTCCTGATTCAGATTGCCGCCCAAGGTTCCAACATTGCGAATCTGTGGGCTAGCAACCTTACTGGCCGCTGTTGCGAGAAGGCCGAACTTGGATTTTATAAGCGGATGATTAGCGATCTCTGTAAGTGTTGTCACTGCGCCGATTTCAATACCGTCTGCAGTTTCTTTCACTCCTTTCCAGGCATCGACCTGAGCTATCTCGATCATGGCAGCAGGAGACTTGTTGCGATCTTTCAACCAACCGTAAGTATCCTGACCTCCGCCAACTATCCAGCCGTCGGCGCCTAGAGTGTTCGCCAATTCCAGAGCATTTGCTTCATCAGTAGGCTGATAAAGTTCGATATCGGGCATTACGTCATGTGATGTTGCTGGCATATCAACCTCTGAAATTATTTTGAGCTAAAGGCTTCGAATCTTCCGAAACCCCAGCTATGTGGTTAATGATCATGTCTGTAGTCACAGGCGAGGTGTCAAATAAATGTCCACCTAATGCGTCTGAGATTGCAGCGTTAAGTGCTGCCGATACTGCGCCCATGGCTGGTTCGCCAATACCTCTAGCACCAACAGGGTTTTCTGGATCGGGCAAATCTACCCAACCCGTACCAATTTCTGCCGGCGTATCAAGATACGTAGGAATCTTACTCTGCCAATAACCAGTGCTCGCTGGAAGTCCATTCTGAGGATCGTAAAGGTGTCTCTCAAGTGCCGAAAGACCAATTCCCCAAACTGCACCACCTCTCAACTGATTCGCCAAGCCTTGCGGATGAACGACCGTTCCACATTCGGCAATAGTTACCAGGTCGAGAATTTCAAACTTGCCCGTTTCCTTATCCAATTCGATTTCAGTAAACGTTACTGTGAAGCCTGGAGGATTATTGTTATGCCGAGGGTCGTGATACACGCCCATCAGAGCGGAACCGGCTAGTCGAGAGACTGACAATATAGTAAGTGTGTTCAATTCTTCAGGCAAATCAGACTCACCAGAGTACTTTCCACCAAGCTCGATACCACGCTGAGCAACTTCTCCGTAAGTCATACCCACAGTGCTATCTGCGATCTGAAAAATTCTAGAACCATCGATCTCGTAATCAGCAGTTTCGCCACCAAGATCCATCGCAGCAATTTCCTTCATCTTCGTCAACAAGTCTTGCGCTGCACCGAAGCAGGTTCGAGTGTTAGTGAAGATAGAGTTACTGCCATCTTGTGGTGACGTGATCGGAAGATGTCTGTCGGTACGACCACCAACTACATCACAATTCTCCCAATCCATCTTCAACACTTCTGCTGCTGCACGAGAAGTCGACGCATAAGAATACGTACCGAGATTACCTATGCCATTGTGTACCTGCAGACGCCCGCTTGGCATTAGACGAACTATACCGTCCATGCCACTTCGACCTGCATTGTGATAACCCTGACCGATACCAAGACCTCGTACCTTGCTACCATTGGTTTGGCGAGAGCGGCCTTTTTTACCTTCCCAATCAAACTGTGCTGCGCCTTGCTCTAGAGCTTCGGGCATGTAGGCGCTGGTAAATGGTGTGCTTCTTGGCCCACTTACATCGCCATTTTGTGCGGCATTGAGTTTGCGAATTTCCAAACGGTCCAGCCCGAGTTCTTCGGCTGCTTTATCCATAATTGGTGCAACAACTGCCATAATCTGGTTTTCACCCGGACCACGTTGTGCGCCACGGTGCCCAGTATTGGTACCGATAGAAGTGTTGCGGAAGCGCATCGCTTCGGTTTGATAGAGCGCGCTTACACCGGCTGCTGCGGAGTTAGCGTCGCCGCCACCGCCTTTGCCGCCATTGTCAGAAATGCAGTACATGTCCATCGCCGCCATGGTTCCGTCAGATTTAAAGCCGACCTTGATCCAGCCTTGAAGACCCTGTCTTGCTCCACCTATTGTGAATTCTTCTTCGCGTGTTACACGCATCATCACTGGGCGGTTGATTTTTAGAGAAAGTTTGGCCGGTATCGCCATGCTAGGAATACTTCCTGCACGGGCTCGCTGACCAAAACCACCACCGGTTGCCTCATTGATGAAGACGAAGTCTTCAAGAGGAACACCAACGATCGCCGCCATAGGTTCAGCGATTGCGCTCAAGCTCTGTGAGGTACCGTGGAGAAAGCATTTGCCGTTTTCCCAATAGGCCATGGCGCTGCGAGGCTCCATAGACATATGCGGGTAACCAGCTGTAGAAAATGTTGTTTCGTAAACGAAATCTGAGGCCGCAAACCCTGCCTGCAAGTCACCGTATTCCCAACTTTGCAGTGCTTCTGCCGTGGGTTCGTTGCCACTTCTAAAACTCGCAACCTGATCAGCCGTCCATTTCTCTTCAGCAAAGCCTTGGCGGAAGATAAATGTATTACCGCCATTGTAGGCGTTGGCTCCACCTTCCTGAAGGCTGTCCAGCGGATCGAGGACAAAAGGCAATCTTTCGATTGTCAGTGAAATTGCTGCGATAGCATTCTCAGCCGTTTTCTCGTCGATTGCGGCTACTGCAAGAATGGGCTCACCCATAAGAGTAGGCTCATTCGTTAATACTTTAAGACCCGGGCTATCCGGCTCGCCATCTGGATAGACATCATCGGCAGTCAATATGCCGAACACACCTTCCATGGCAAGAGCTTCAGAGGCATCGATAGCGACTACTCGACCGTGTGGAACGGGGCTAGTCAGTAAGCGCGCGTACACCATTCCGTCTCGGGTATAGTCTTCAGCGTACTTAATGCGGCCTGTAACTTTGCCAGGCACATCTGGTGGAACAAAATCTTTACCAATATGCATATATGCCATGTTGATTATCCTATTTGTGCTGCGCGCATGACGCCGTTGAGATAAGAATCATAAGAACCACAACGGCAGATGTTGCCTGCCATACCTTGTCGTGCTTCTTCTCTTGTTGGGTTGGGGTTAGACCGCAGTAAACCCACCGCGGACATTACCTGCCCAGGCGTGCAATAACCGCACTGCGGAGAAAGCTCATCCACAAAGGCTTGCTGCACTGGATGCAGGTCACCGTTGGCTGATTCGAGTCCCTCTACAGATTCAATTCGCATGTTCTTGACTGAGTGCGTCAGAACAGAGCAAGCATAGCTAGGGACATCATCAACAAGGACAGTACACGCGCCACATTCGCCGCGGTTACATCCTAGCTTTGTGCCCGTTAGGCCTAGCTTATAGCGGAGAGTAGAAGCCAGCGTCTCCTGTGGAGCGACGTCCACATTCCGCATCTGGCCATTGATGTTTATTCTGATCATACGTTCCACTGCACCAGCTGGTCTTGACTGGCCATTGGCCGAGTACCAGATTGTGGTTGAAGTGGCGACTGCACCAGAGGCTATTACCCCTTTGATGAAGCGTCTACGGGTTAGTTTTGGATTCACGATTTACATGCGCCTCTGTAATGTGGACAGGAATTCTGGTTTTGAACTATTCAATCTAAATGAGAACTATTCGCAACAATTGTTTTTCTTATTAGGTAGTTAGCGTCGGCTAGAGTAAATCACCTTTTGCTTTTTATCAAGCCGCCGAAAACCGTACACGGCATGTATTTTGGTCGTTTCAGCGGATTTATCTGCTGCTCGGTGTGGATTACCCACACGCTAGCAAATAGATCCTTAGAGCTCTCCAAAATAAGCGAGGGCTGACAAGTTTGCTCGGCTCCCACAGCTATTATCCATTCAAAGTCGACGTGAAATCACCGCCCTTGCATAATGACAATATATTGCCATCATTGGTGCGCGCGAAGCCGCGTCGATCTTGACATATTCTGATGCGATGGTATGGTACTCGGCCCTTTCTGTAGCGCTTCAGTATCGCGCAGCTACGCACAAAGAGGGGGAACTGATTGAATAGTCAGGCCTCATCTAGACAAATTCAGCAGCGTAGTACCGCCTTGTGACCCGAGAGACCCTGTCTCGATGGGGGAGGAAGTTGCGGAACAAAAAAAGAACTGAGTAGCGACTATGAGCAAGGAAAATCGAATCCCTCTAAAGTTTGGGTATCCTGAGAAAACAGGACTCTATGATCCATCCCTGGAAAAAGATTCCTGCGGCGTTGGATTCGTTGCAAACATAAAGGGACAACCTAGCCACCAGATTATGCTGGATGCCTATCACCTGAATTCCCGCATGGATCACCGCGGGGGCTGCGGCTTCGAAGCAAATAGCGGCGATGGTGCAGGTATCTTGATGGCGCTGCCGAACAGCTTCTTTCACAAGGTCGCAAAATCCGAATTCAATACCGATCTGCCTGAGGCCGGTCAATTCGCTGTAGGCAATATATTCCTACCGCAGATAGATGAAGAAAGAGAAATTTGTCGTCAGGCAATTAATCAGATTATCGCCGAGGAAGGCCAGAGTCTTGTCGGCTGGAGGGAGGTACCCATCGACGCCAAGGGCGCTGATGTAGGACCTGCCGCACTGACGGCGCAGCCAAGAATCGAGCAACTCTTCATCGTCGCCAACGAAAATTTAGATCAGGAGCAGTTCGAAAGAAAGCTCTACGTTATTCGCAAACGATTTACACACCGTCTACGAATGGATACTTCCTTAATAGAGGCGAAGCAGGTTTACGCTTGCAGCCTTTCTACTAAGGTCATCGTCTATAAAGGCATGTTAACCCCTGGGCAGCTATTTCCTTTCTATGCCGATCTAACGAATCCCGATTTCGAAACCCATATGGCAATGGTGCACTCACGTTTTAGCACCAACACCTTCCCTTCATGGGACAGAGCGCAGCCAAACAGATTCATGAGTCACAACGGTGAGATCAACACCCTGCGTGGCAACGTGAATTCAATGGTAGCTCGGCAGGGTAAAGCCAAGACAGATGTTTTTGGCGACAAGCTACACACTATTTTCCCAGTCATCGATGACGATTGCTCAGACTCAGGCAGCTTCGATGCTGTACTGGAATTCATGCTTATGTCGGGTCGATCACTACCCGCCTCCGTGATGATGATGATTCCCGAAGCCTGGCAGTCCGACACGAATATGGATCAAGTTAAGAAAGATTTCTACGAGTATCACTCCGCGTTGATGGAGCCTTGGGATGGACCGGCTTCTATTGTGTTCTCGGATGGCCACTATATCGGTGCGGTACTTGATCGCAATGGACTGCGCCCGAGTCGCTACTACGTTACCCATGACGACAGAGTCATTATGGCGTCTGAAGTTGGCGTGGTGCATATCGACCCTGCAAATGTAAAATTAAAAGGCCGCTTACAACCTGGCAAGATGTTTTTGTTGGACTTCGAAGAAGGACGTTTAATTCCCGACGAAGAAGTAAAGAACACGATAGCTAGTAAAAAGCCTTATGGCGAATGGCTGGCCGAACAGAAAGTTACACTTGGCCGCTTAGCAAGTGGCAGCGCCGCGCACTCTTTGGATGGCGAGAATATACTGCAACGCATGCAGGCTTTCGGTTACACCACCGAGACTATGCAGTTCATGTTGATACCTCTTGTTACTGAGTCGCGCGATCCACTCGGTTCCATGGGAAATGACTCTGCGCTTGCTTGTCTCTCCGATAAGCCACGCATGATCTACGACTATTTCAAGCAGTTGTTCGCACAGGTTACGAACCCCCCTATCGATTCGATTCGTGAAGAGATTGTTATGTCGCTTCGCTGCTTCATCGGCCCGGAAGGCAACCTATTGCAAACGACTCCCGAGCAGGCACATCGCCTAAGCCTCGATCACCCTATTCTCTCCAATCAGCAGCTGAGCGATATTCGCGATATGGACTATCGCGGCATGAAGACGAAGCTAATCGATAGCACGTTCAATAGTAACGAAGAGAATGGCTTCGAGAATGCCTTAGACCGTATCTGTAAAGAGGCTGCAACAGCTATCGACGATGGCTTTGCATTCGTCATTCTTTCCGACCGACTTACTTCCGCCTCACGCACGCCGCTAAGTGCGTTACTCGCCTGTGGTGCCGTGCACCAACACTTGATCAAAGCGCGCAAGCGAACGCAGATCGGTCTAATAATAGAAACTGGTGAAGCGAGAGAAGTACATCATCACTGTCTTCTAGCCGGTTATGGTGCAGACGCCATCAACCCTTACCTCGCCTTCGAGGCATTGTGGCAGGCGCAGCAAGAAGGCTTTCTCGGCGCAATGTTCGCGGACGAAGATGCACTGGTTGCCGGCTACAAGAAGGGTGTCGCCAAGGGCATGTTGAAAGTCATGGCAAAGATGGGCATCTCGACTCTACATTCTTACAAGGGTGCACAAATCTTCGAGGCTGTTGGCCTGGCAGACGATGTCGTTCTGCGCTGTTTTACTGGCACGGCTTCACGAGTACAAGGCGTCAACTTCGACGTGCTTAAGCAAGAAGCACAGCGCCGCCATGCGCTAGGCTTTCCCAAGCGTGACAGCGATCGTATCCCGGTGCTTCCTAACCCGGGAGATTTTCACTGGCGCTCCGGTGGTGAAGCACATATGTGGAACCCCGACACCATTGCGAACTTACAAATTGCGGCACGCACCAATAGCTCGGAAGCCTATGCAGCCTTCGCGAAGCATTCGAACGAAGACGCGACTCGACGCTGCACGTTTAGAGGCCTACTAGATTTTAACTTAGACTCCATCGAAGCGATTCCTATTAGCGAAGTTGAGCCAGCTAGCGAGATCGTAAAGCGATTCGCAACGGGTGCAATGAGCTTCGGCTCAATCTCTGAAGAGAGCCATGAATCGCTGGCAATTGCGATGAACCGCATCGGTGGTAAATCGAATACGGGTGAGGGCGGTGAAGATCCGGAACGCTTTAACCTGCTGGCCAATGGCGATTCGAAACGTTCCGCCATCAAGCAGGTTGCCTCGGGAAGATTCGGCGTTACCGCCTGGTATTTAACAAATGCCGACGAGCTTCAGATTAAGATTGCACAGGGCGCCAAGCCAGGTGAAGGCGGAGAGCTTCCTGGTGGCAAGGTCGATGAGAAGATCGCGCGTATTCGTCACTCTACTCCCGGCGTAGGACTCATTAGTCCACCGCCACACCACGATATTTATTCCATAGAAGACATCGCTCAACTAATTCATGATCTGAAGAATGCGAACCGCGAAGCACGTATTAGCGTGAAGTTGGTTGCCGAGGTTGGTGTTGGCACGATCGCCGCTGGTGTAACCAAGGCGAAAACCGATCACCTCGTGATTGCCGGACACGATGGCGGCACCGGCGCATCGCCTCTAACTTCTATTAAGCACGCCGGACTTCCTTGGGAGTTAGGTGTGGCAGAAACCCACCAGACGCTTGTTATGAACAACTTGCGATCTCGTGTCACCCTGCAAACCGATGGTCAACTGAAGACCGGGCGTGACATCGCCATTGCGACGTTACTCGGCGCGGAAGAATACGGATTCGCCACTGCACCTTTGATCACACTCGGCTGCATCATGATGCGAAAGTGTCACCTCAATACCTGCCCAGTCGGTATCGCTACTCAGGACCCTGAGCTGCGCGCAAAATTTAAGGGAAAACCTGAACACGTAGTTAACTACCTGTTTATGGTTGCCGAAGATCTGCGCGGCATAATGGCTAAGCTAGGCATGCGGACAGTCAATGAAATGATCGGACGCGTCGACTTGCTGAAGACCAGCGATGCTATCAATCACTGGAAGGCGGATGGCATAGACCTCAGCAACATGCTGCAGCCTGCCAAGGTCGTCTACGAGGGCACCCAGTTCTATAAGACTATGGAACAAGACCACGGGCTCGACATGGCGCTGGATAACGAATTGATTCGCCTATCCAAGTTAGCGCTGGAGACGGGCGACAAAGTTGATATTGAGACTGATATCATCAACACCAATCGTGTTGTTGGCACTATGCTGTCAAATGAAGTGGCTAAACGCTGGAAAGAGGCCATGTTGCCCGACGATACTATCAACATTAAGCTGAATGGTTCCGCCGGACAAAGTTTGGGCGCTTGGTTAGCTAAGGGTATTACCCTAACCGTAGAAGGCGACGCCAACGATTACGTCGGCAAGGGCCTCTCCGGCGGCAAGATCATCGTTTACCCACCGAAGAATTCTAGCTTCAAAGCCGAAGAGAGTGTTATTGCTGGCAACGTGAACCTGTATGGCGCAACCGCAGGCGAGGCCTATTTCAGAGGCATCGTCGCTGAGCGATTCGCGGTAAGGAACAGCGGTGCAATAGCCGTCGTTGAAGGCATCGGCGATCACGGCTGTGAATACATGACCGGCGGTCGCGTCGTCGTCTTAGGTAAGACTGGTAGAAATTTTGGCGCTGGCATGAGCGGTGGTATCGCCTATGTCTGGGATCCAGAAAACGATTTCCCGAAGCAGTGTAATACAGGCACTTTCGAGCTCGAATCACTCGCTTCCATCGACGATATTCTGGAATTGAAAGCGATGATCAAGAAGCATTTCTTGTATACCGCTTCGCCGGTAGCGAAAAACATCCTCGACAATTGGGAACAGAACCTGGGCCATTTCGCCAAGGTCATGCCAACCGATTACAAACGGGTTTTAGACAACGCTGTTTAAACACCTGAAAAAACAACTGCAAATAGCTTGAATAATTTGTGACCGGTCAGCCGGTGCAGAAGGTCAGTAGAAAGGTAGAGTGTTAAATGGGAAAGCCGACAGGATTTAAGGAATTTACTCGTCAGACCGAGCCTTATCGCAATGCGATGGACCGGTTGATGGACTATAAAGAAATTTATACAAGTCACAACGACGAACTCCTGAACAATCAAGGTGCTCGCTGCATGGATTGTGGCGTACCCTTTTGCCAGTCCGAAGAAGGTTGTCCGGTCTACAACCTAATTCCTGAGTGGAACGATCTGATCTACAAAAACCGCTGGAAAGAAGCACTGGAGCGCCTACATAAAACCAATAACTTCCCAGAATTCACCGGACGTGTTTGTCCTGCGCCTTGCGAAGGGGCCTGCGTCCTCGGCGTTAACGAGCCGGCAGTAACAATAAAGAACATCGAGTGTGCAATCGCGGATAAGGGTTTCGAGAACGGCTGGGTAGTAGCAAACCCTCCTCAGCAGCGTAGCGATAAGAAAGTAGCGATCGTTGGCTCAGGCCCTGCGGGACTAGCAGCTGCAGCGCAGCTGAACCTAGCGGGACATAACGTCACTGTCTATGAGAGAGACGACCGCATAGGCGGATTGCTGATGTACGGCATCCCCAATATGAAGTTAGAGAAGAGCGTCGTCGATAGGCGCGTAAACCTACTCAAAGAAGAAGGCGTTAACTTCGTAGTCAATGCTGACGTGGGTGGCAGTGGCGAGAATGGCGTCGATGTTGAGCAGCTTCTGAATGACAACGATGCTCTGCTACTAACAACCGGTGCTACTACCGCACGTGACCTTAACATCCCAAACCGGGAAGGCGATGGTATTCATCTGGCGATGGAGTTCTTGTACAAGAACACCAAGAGCCTTCTTGATTCGAATCTAGAAGACGGTAATTACTTGAGTGCGAAGGGCAAGAAGGTCATCGTCATCGGTGGCGGCGATACCGGCACCGATTGTATCGGTACTTCCTTACGCCACGGCTGCAAGTCGCTGGTCAATTTCGAGATCATGGCTATACCCCCTCTCAACCGAGCAGATGACAACCCCTGGCCACTCTGGCCCAAGATCTACCGAGTAGACTACGGCCATCAGGAAGCTGCCGAGAAATTCGGCAATGATCCACGCGTGTATTCGGTCTCCGGACAAGAGATCGTGCGAGATGCCGATGGGCGCCTGAAAGGCATCAAGACCGTGAATGTCGATGAAAAATTCAACGAAGTTCCCGGCAGTGAGCAGTTCTGGGAAGCAGACCTCATCCTATTATCCATGGGCTTCTTAGGACCAGAGCACTACCTTAGTGAGTCCTTAAACCTAGAACTCGATGGGCGCTCCAATTACCAAGCACAATACCGCGACTTTCAAACCTCCAAGGCGAAGGTGTTTGCGGCAGGCGATTGCCGCCGCGGTCAATCGCTGGTCGTTCGTGCTATCGATGAAGGCCGGCTGGTAGCCGAACAGATCGATACGTTCCTAAGCGGGGAATAGAAGACAGCGACCGCCTCTAATTAGGTGAAGGCGATCGCTGACCCACTGCATTGATCACTTCATCGCTTCTACTTGTTTAGCGTGGCAATTTGCCATTAATAACATCCGCATTCTTGCCAGCTATTACCCGAATCTAGCCCTCAGACCATGCCAGCTTCAAAAAACACTCAAGATCAGTGGTAATTCGGTCGTATTAGCAATTGGAGTAGGCCGAATCGAGACCTACGGCGGAAAAATTCATAATCTTACGAAAAATTTAGCAAAGTACCGCCAAGACCAGTATATTTGACGTCGGCGCATTGTGAGCGCTCGAAAATCTATAAAAAAAAGGAAGCATTAGATGTCCTCATCCGCAACTCACCACTACCCTGATTCGCCGCTCGCGATGTTTCTGGGGCACACGCCTGTTTGGTACAAAAAAGCCGTATTAGCGGCTCTTGTAATGAACGTTGTTTTTTACTTCACGCTTGGCACGCTACTTACTTCTTGGATAATTCTTTTCGAGTTCATTTTTACACTCGCCATGGCTCTAAAATGCTTCCCACTGCAACCTGGCGGCCTGCTTGCGATACAGGTGCTGGTGATGCAGCTCACCGACTCCCACCATGTCTACGAAGAGGTTGAGCATGGCCTGCCCGTGATCCTACTCGTTATCTTCATGGTGGCCGGTGTGCATTTCCTGAGGGAGATGCTGTTTATGTTCATGAACAAAGTGCTGCTGGGCATCAAGTCCCGAGTGGTAATGAACGTCACCACCATTATAGTTGTCGCAATACTGTCTGCCTTCTTAGATGCCCTGACGATTTTGGCGGTCCTCATAGCTCTCGCCACAGCCTTCTATGATGTCTATGACAAAGTGGTTTCAAAAATAGGTTATGCCGACGATCCGACAGACGACGACGATAATCACATCGACGATTTACACCGTGAAGACCTCGATGGTTTCCGTGCGTTCCTGCGCGGGCTTCTCATGCATGGCGCTATTGGCACGGCCATCGGCGGCGTATGTACTCTAGTAGGCGAGCCCGAGAACATCGTGATCGGTAACGCGGCCGAATGGGACTTCGTTACATTCGCCACAATGGTTGGGCCCGCTACGATCCCAACACTTATCGCCGGCGTATTTACCTGTTTCGTTTTAGAGAAATTGGGTTGGTTTGGCTACGGTGCCGAGCTGCCACCTGCCGTACGAAAAATCTTGGCGGATGAAGATGCGAAGCTAAAAGCGAAAGCCACCAAGGGAGATACCTTGGTAATCTACTTACAGCTTGTAGTAGCAATCTTAATGATTGTTGCCCTGTCTCTTCACCTTGCCGAGATCGGACTTATCGGACTCGCTGTAATCATCCTCGCCTCATCGTTGATAGGCGTTACCGACGAGCATTCAATCGGGCAGGCATTTACCGAAGGGCTTCCCTTCGCATCACTGCTGGTCGTGTTCTACGTCATCGTCGCTATGATCAATAGCCAAGAGATGTTTACACCAGTAATGAACTGGGTGTTAGAGATGGAAGGCAGCCAGCAAGTCTTCATGGTGTTCCTAACCAACGGCTTCTTATCCGCCATCAGTGACAACGTGTTTGTAGCAACGATCTACATGAATCAAATCACGCCATTGATGGAACAGGGCTTAATGACCAGAGAGATTTTCGAAGCTCAATCAGTCGCCGTTGTTATGGGAACGGGTATCCCAAGCATGTCCACACCAAATGGCCAGGCTGCATTCCTGTTTTTACTAATGTCGTCCATCGCACCGCGAATTCGACTAGGCTATGGCCGCATGGTCTATATGGCACTACCGTACTTCCTAGTTTGTACTACGGTTGCCGGTATCATCATGTATAGCTGGCTTGATTAGACTCTAGCAGCATTACACCTCATTCGAGGTGCGCAAAAAAAAGGAAGAGCATCGCTCTTCCTTTTTTTTCGTTCTGGGTTTAGCCACGCACATTGCATTAGTCTGGTTTAACGATCAGCACGTCTCGCTCAATGAGGTCCAAGAGCCGCTCCGCAGTGCTCCCTATCAAGACTCGATCAATGCCTGAACGCGAGATCGCACCCATCACCACGACGCTGGCATCCAATTTATCGAGTAGCTTTGGGAGCGAACTTTCGATGGGCGAATCTGTCCAGTGACAATGACTTGTTTCGATACCTGCTCGCCTTCCGAATTCAGCTAGCTTCGCGCTCTTGTCCTCTTCATTCATGAGTAGCGAATAGACCCCCATGAAGGGAGGAACTGAATCACTATGAAATAGATGAACACTGCCGCCACAAGCCCCAGCTAACACCTGAGAGCAGGCAACCATTTTTACATCTAAAGCCGCTGGCTTATCGTTTGCGTGATTAGGATCGATAGCAGTGACGAAGACCGGCTCTTTCGACCAAGGCTGGCCTTTAACTAGTAGCAGTGATGAAGAACAATTTCGAATCAGATCCCAATCTTCGTTCGACAAGAATAGTCGGGCAATCTTGTTGTGGTGTTTAGTCGATTTGACCACCAACGTGGATTCTGGGTGCTTAATATGTTCGTTGAGCCGCTTGTAACTCGGGTGTCCCCATGCCGAGAATGTGTCTACTTTCAACTCTCCGTCTTTCAGAGTCGCTGCGATCTCGTCGAGCTTTAATCGATGCTCTTCTAGCATCTGCAAGCGTAATTCAGCTGCTTGTGGCGGGTCGAAATAATGACCATCCTCTAGATACGAGGAGTAATCTATAGACACTAGGTCCAGACTCGCGTTATTAGCCCCTGCAATAAACGCCGCCTTCTCAATTACCCCTTCATAGTCATAATTCAGGTCAACTAGTGCGACTACATTGGAAATTTTAATCATCATGAAATCCCCCCATTTTGTTGTTGAAGCATAATCAATGCAAAATTTTAGTGTCGATGAAGCCTGTCACTGCCCTATGCCCTCACCTAAGCAGTTCTTCCTCTATTCATAGTAGCTGCGTGCCCGGCTAGTGCCTTGACTAAGATCAATCAACACGCCGCCTTGAACTCATTTCCATCTGACAGGGCATGAAATCTTTTTGCTCCGCCTGTTTACACTGCCATGGTTGAGGGGCTTTAATAACTTTATTAGATACTGCCAAACTGTTCAGAATTGTAAGGTCGATATTGATGCATGATTTCAAAGTTCTTACGTTAAATATCCATAAAGGGTATTCAATGGGCAATAGGAATTTCACCCTCGAGCGGATCAAACACTGCCTCAAACAATCAAGCAGTAATATCGTATTCCTACAGGAAGTTATTGGGGACAACGAAAAACAAAAAGACGCTATACCTAACTGGCCTGATAAAAATCAATTTGAATTCCTAGCAGATTCGATCTGGGAGCACTTCGCTTATGGAAAAAATGCGATCTACCAACATGGCCATCACGGTAACGCTATCCTCAGTGAACTCCCCTTTAGCAAGCTGAACAACATCAACGTATCTACTATGCGTGTCTCTCAACGCGGCATACTGCATGGAACTTTAGAAAATGGCATACACCTGCTGTGTGTCCATCTAGGGCTATTTGAGAGAGAACGACTGAGTCAAATTAGACAACTCATCAGCTATGTGAACGAGAATATCCAATCGTCGGAGCCACTCATTATTGCCGGCGACCTCAATGATTGGCGCAAGAAGGCTCACCGGCAACTTTGCCGAGAACTAGAAGTAACCGAGGTGTATCAAGCACAACACGGGCAGGTGGCGGATACATTTCCTGCCATGTTTCCAATGCTCCCGATGGATCGGATCTACGTTCGAGGRTTTGAAATTTGTAGTGCAGATRTCATGACTCACGCCGATTGGCGCTCAGTCTCCGATCACTGTGCCTTGACGGCTGATCTACGGCTGAATCAAAACGTCATCGAGGCRGCAAATTTTCCATCTTCTGAACGTTTCTGACATACTAGCTCGATCCCTTCTTTTGAGCCGATAGTGATGGTCGATTCTGCTGCGCTAACTCCTTCTCATTCCTCTGAAAAGGCCGACTTACATTCGGTCTTAAGTCTGCAGAATGTCTCCAAGACCTATGGAGAATTTACCGCGGTAAAGGAGTTAAGCTTCTCTATACCAAAGGGCTCGATCTATGGTTTTCTTGGCCCGAATGGTGCGGGCAAGACCACTACGATTCGCATGATTCTAGATATCATAAAACCCAGCAGCGGCAACATCTGTATTCTAGGCCATTCCTCGGCACTGGAAGTGCGCAATCAAATAGGTTATTTACCAGAGGAAAAGGGCCTCTATAAGAAGATGAAGGTGTGGTCGCTGATTCAGTACTTCGCCATGYTGAAAGGCATGAAAAAACACGARGCAAARAATCARGCYTGGCATCTATTAGAGAAATACGGTCTAAAAGATTTTGGCGAGGCAAAAGTTGAATCACTCTCTAAAGGTATGGGGCAAAAAGTACAGGTGCTCTCGGCTGTGGCACACGAGCCCGAACTGGTAATATTGGATGAACCCTTCACTGGACTGGACCCGGTCAATCAAACCGTGCTGGAAGAGCTCATCACAGACATGGCAAAGAACGGTCAGACCGTGATTTTTTCAACTCATGTTATGCAACATGCCGAGCGACTGTGTAATCACCTACTGCTGATCGCGAAGGGCCGAAAARTTTTCGATGGRACGGTCAGTGAAGCYAAAGCCACAATCCCACGTCGAGTCATGCTCGAATCGACGAGTGATGTATCGTCTTTGCAATCCATCCCAGGGGTCATGGCAATAACACGAGATGAAAAATTGAACGCCAGCGATTCAGCAAAGCAACAATGGCAGTTACAGATAAGCGAGAAACTAGATCCGCAGGATATCTTGCGTAGCTGTTTCGAAAAAAATATTGTACTAAGTCGGTTCGAATTTACCGAACCTAGCCTACATGATGTCTTCGTTCACCTAGTTGGCGATGAGGCGAAGGTGCATACCTTCCGATGAACATGATCCGYTTGATCGCCTGGCGCGAATACATGGAAAACGTAAAGACTAAAGGTTTCTGGGCGGGCATACTCATCTTCCCTTTAATTTTCACGGTCATGTATTTCCTGCAGACAGCGCTATCTAATTCGACTCCTACCCGTTACTACATTTTCATTGATCAATCCGGCGAGTATAACGAAGCGGTAGAGACGGCAATCGATCGGGATCATCAGAGACGAGTACTGGGGGAGTTCGTGAACTACCTCATGGACAATCGCAAGGAAACCAACCTGAATCTCGAAGCCGCAGCGGGCACGAATGCAGCAGAACAATTAATAGATAACGCCGATGCTGACGAGGTCGCCGCACTGGATGAGTGGCTAAAAAGCGGCGGCCTAGATTTTGCGCTGATCATGGCGAGCCCGGCACTGAAGGAAGATATAGCACCCTTCGAGGCGCCCTCCCGACAGTTCATCGCGGCTGACCTACCTGAAGGCATTGATAGTTCAGCATCTCCTGAAGACATCGCGCAAGCGCTGCGACCCTATCTTAGTGGCGAGAGAAAAATTCTAGTAGATTCGCGGCCCAGTGACCTATTCGCATTGATTCTAATTCCTGCCAATGTAGATGACGACATTTCGCGCCCCGGCATCATCGCGCAGGCTACTAGCCGGCCTACCGGCATACAGTACTGGGCAAAAAATTTAACAGACTCCCGACTGCCTGATGCCATTATTAGTAGCATCAATTTGGAGATTCGTAATCGCGAGTACATCAGCCTCGGTGTGGACAATCAGCTTGTCCGCAACGTACAGCGCACGCGCATGCCCATTAGCCAGCTCGATCCAACTGCGGCGATCGGTGAAGAAGCCGTCAGCGTAGCAGACACCTTCCGGCAACTTGCGCCAATCGGCTTCGTCTATCTGATGTTTATATCCTTGATGCAGAGCGTTCAGTACTTGCTGAGCAACACTATAGAAGAGAAATCGAATCGCATCATCGAAGTGTTACTCGCCTCGGTGACAGCCGGCGAGCTCATGATGGGAAAACTTTTAGGTATTGGCCTATCAGGATTAACTACTATCGGGGTGTGGCTGCTTTCATTCTTTCTGTTTATTACCTTCTACAAGAGTAGCCAGACAGAACTTATAGGCCAGATACTGGATGTAATTCTCAGCTCTGAATTGATTCCCTGGTTTGTGTTCTATTATTTTGCTGGTTACGCGCTCTACTCTGGCGTGTTCCTCGCTATAGGCAGTCTGTGTAATACCTTGAAAGAAGCCCAGGCGATGATGATGCCGATGATCATGATTCAAGTGATTCCACTCGCCATGATGGTGTTTGTGGTTCGCGATCCTAACAATACGATCGTTCGAGCCATGTCGTGGTTTCCCCTATTCACTCCCTATCTCATGATGAATCGCGCAGCCGCCGATCCGCCACTTGTCGATGTGGTTGGCACAACTATTGTGTTGCTACTTAGTATCGTCCTCGTTCTATGGCTTTCCGGAAAAGTCTTTCGAATGGGCGTGCTGCGCACCGGTCAGCCGCCTAGGCTGACTGAGCTTCTGCGTATGATACGCCAAGGCAACTAACAGCTAACACAGTGTTCTAGTCTTTCGGTGTAGATTCGTAACGAGACGACGTCTGCCCGCAATGCACGCACTGCTTAGTCAACAAATTCAGAAATATGCTCTTCACGTAGAATTGCTTGTGACAGCTGGGACAGTTTCTCATCGACATGTTGATCGCGAACCCAGCGTAGACTGCCATATAAATCCACATCATCGAATCGACGCTGCGCCCATTGCTAAGCAGCATCCAGACCGCCGCCACATACACCGGTAGAGTCCAGAAACAGACGATTAGGCGAGTCCGTGCTCTAGCAATAGCAAGCAGGTTCTTTCCAAATTTCACTGGATTCGCACTTTTGGGGGTTTTCTCATTCTGCTGCTGAGGTTTAGGCATTCGCTTGAAGGCGCTCTTGTTAGACTAATAAAGAATTTACCGCGTTCCATCCCTGACTTAAACCAATAAATAGCAGTATTGCTGCCAGCAAACGGTTAACTAGGGTGCTGCTTTCTTGTAAGTGGGCTTTCAAATAAGTACTCGCCACAACAAAACCGTAAAGTGCGACTAACTTGCCTGTGAAGACGCCGATCAGAAACCCAGCTAGAGTCAACCCCATGTACTGAAATTCGAAGTACTGGCTTATAGTCGCTAAGGCGAAAATCCAGAATGGTACGGCTTGGGGATTCAGCCCCGCAATTATTAGTCCATTTCGGAAAAAGGATAACGGCCTACTTTGTCTATTTTCCAGAGAATGTTCTGGTTCTGATCTACGGGTAAATATGAAAATAGCCAAGGCTATAAAAACAGACGCTAAGAAAAWATTGACGAARATATTTTCATCAAGAAAAGAACTAATYAGCATGCCGAAGTATATGGCAATCARCGCCTGTAGMATTTCGATTAGTGAAGCGGCGAATGCGATCTCTATACCACTGCGGCGATCATAGTCTACCGTTGTCTTTACTACTGTCAGATTGATTGGCCCGAACGGAATAGTGCCTAGCAGACAGACGRGAAAACCAACGAAAAAGKAGAGGAGAGGATTCTCCATGCCTACTGATAACCCTTCGCTTGTAGGTTGAACRAGGTAGCGTACTGCCCATCGAGATCAAGTAACTCCTCATGGCTACCCTGCTCCATAACACCTGCCTTCTCTAGCACGATAATGTGATCSGCCATGCGGACWGTTGAGAATCGATGAGAAATAATTATTGAGATTCGATTTTCGGTTAACTCGCCAAAATGTGCAAAGATTTCAGCCTCGGCTCGCGCATCGATAGCGGCCGTGGGCTCATCCAGAATTAGRATATCCGCTTTTCTGCGCATGAAGGCGCGAGACAGAGCGATCTTCTGCCACTGACCGCCGGATAATTCCTGTCCATCCTTGAACCAAGTGCCAAGCTGCGTTTTATATTTTTGTGGCAGGTCTTTCACGAATTCCTCGGCCATGCCCTTGCGTGCCGCCTCAGAAATTTGATCGTCTTCACCGATATTATCGACATCACCAATGCCAATATTCTCGCCAACGTTCAACTGATAACGAGAGAAGTCCTGAAATATCACGCCGATCTTTTCACGGATGGTATCTGTATCCCACTCCTGTAGATCCAGCCCATCAACGAGTATTCGTCCCTCAGTTGGAACATAGAGGCGAGTAAGTAGTTTAATTAGCGTGGTCTTGCCACTGCCATTCTCACCTACGATCGCTAGACTCTCACCGGGAATGATATGTAAATTGATGTTGTTAAGCGCGGGCGTCTGCGCACCAGGATAAGAGAAGCTAACACCTTC
The DNA here is from genome assembly GCA_016762995.1 of Gammaproteobacteria bacterium. GTDB lineage: Bacteria > Pseudomonadota > Gammaproteobacteria > Pseudomonadales > Pseudohongiellaceae > UBA9145. The sequence goes on from JAESUT010000010.1 coordinate 19,421, forward strand.
AAAGCGAATTCCATCGGCCGGATCAGGACCCTGCGTCTTATCTCCTGTGTGCTCCGGCACCTTGTGGTCCAAGTACTCGGTGAGATTCGATAAATAGAGATTGTCTTCATACATACCGTTTATCGAGGTCAGACTGTTTGTTACAGAGTTCTGACCAAGGCGAAACTGAGCGATGTACATAGTCATCTGACCGATAGTGATAGCACCCGCGATAGCAGAGAAGCCTACCCAGCCGTAAGCGAAGTAGAACGCCGCACTAGCAATCAAACCTAAAATATATNCCCAGACGCCTCTTCTTAAAACCAGAGATCTATCTTCTTTATAAATGTTGAGAAAGATATCCACRTAGCGCTGCAGGAACATCTTACCCAACCGCAATAGCTTCACTTCCTTAACCCCGTCTTCACGCGTCAGCACCATCTCTAGRTAGATCTGCATGCGCCGCTCAGCTGAGCGCCTACGGTGTATGCGAAATGCCTCACCTGAAAATTTCGCCTCAGCAATGAAGGCAGGAACACCAGCGAGGCCAAGCAGCAATACTGCATAAGGGGAAAATTGAAACAACCATATACCAATTGTAGTAAGTGCGATGACATCTCTGAGTAGGTCGAACGTCTTTATAACGAGGCTAAGCGGTCGGCTGGACGCTTCACGGCGAGCACGCACAAGCTTGTCGTAGTATTCCGCGTCTTCGAAATGCGCGAGCTCAAGAGTAAGAGCCTTCTCAAGAATCATTACGTTGATTTTATTTCCCAACAATACACGTAATATAGACTGGCAGACTGTGCTTATACGTTGGGCGCCTGTCATCAATACAACTAATCCGGCTTCCAGAAACACATAATAGAGCGCATCACTGCGCAGCTGCTCTGCGTTACTGCCATCGTCTTGAAARGCATTGGAAACTACGTCTACGAATAGGCCGCCTACTGAGGCTATCAGCGCGGGTAGCACGCCGGACACCAAGGTTGTCARGGCCATGACAATCGTGAGCTTCGCACTGGTACTCCAGACGATCTCTAGGGCGACACCGCTATATTTAAATACCGAGAGGAATTTCTTGATGGGATTTTGAGGATCTAGCTTTTCCAAACTACACTCAATATTTTAGATTCGAACTAGGAATAAAAAAAGGGTCTTAGTTAGCACCAAGACCCTTCACTTTTTATCTGCTATAGATTAGCAAAGCTTCGGACTATTGAGTCTATAAACTATAGCTTCATGAACTTAAGTACGATGCGGTCTGTATTGCGCTCCAACGATGGGTCGAATGGACCAACCGAATGGTCATCTGCATCGTTGTCTAGCACATCACTGGCACCTGCGAGTACGAAACCAGCTTCAAGCACTGCCTTTACTGCATCCTCAAACGCAATTCTATGCAGAGCTTCATTGTCCGCACCAAATGTACCCTCGTGATCGATCACCGCCAATATTCCACCGGATTTCAGCGCGCCCATCACCTGAGCTAGAACGCCCTGAGCAGCAGCAGGATCGGAATTATGAAAATCGTGGAAATTCAGCGCTGTGATAGCAAAGTCTACTGTGTTCGCTGGTATATCAGAAATTGGCGTCAGCCACTCGTCTACATTTGAAAGGCGATCCGCTCTAGCAGTCGCCGCCTCAGCAGAACGGCCTCCTGGACGATTCTGCATAAGCACCTTACCGTTAGAGCCCACAGCGTAAGACAGTACTTCTGTGTACCAACCGCCGGATGCATTGACATCCAGCACAGTCATTCCAGCTTCTAAACCAAGAGCATCCAAGACCGCTGGAGCCTGACGGCTCGCGTCTCTTTCTTTATCAGCCGCTGGGCGATCGGGGTTTGCCATCGCTCTTTCTAGAGCGGCCATATCTAGCGCTTGGGCACTGCTGCAGACCAAGCTGAATACTGCGAGCAAAGATAATACGGATTTCATAATTATGAGCCTTTTATGTGAGTTCCTAGTGGTGATCCTGCCGAGTATCTTCAATGATGGCTCTCAACTGGATAATCTCTGTGAAAGCACCTATTTTAAAGATAGATACTAATTACAGGGCATAGGAGCATAAACCAAGCACGATGGGGAGTACACAGTTATTCGACGAGTCGAATAGTCACGCTAGAAGGCCATTCTACGGGTGTTGCGAGGTTCAGTGGAGGCGGCGTTCGATCTTAAGTTCAGACTCGAAAAAGTCCTTCACTTGCAGTAATTGCGTCACATCACCCTCACTTTCCATGAGAGGCATATGCATTTCAATATCGCCCAGAATATTAGTAATGCTACTTGTATCTAAAGTACTGAGATCCAGATCGAACGGGAAATTAGATTCCTTTGACATACTGTGACTACTCCCTGAGGTGCTCTGGCTCCGATTTGGCCCGAATTTTCGCACAAAAGTAGTATCGACTGACTTTAAGAAATCTTCATAAGAATTTCTTATATATAGAGTTTTTTGAATTTTGACTTTTTATTTTGAGGGATTATATTAACAACGTTAACTTTACGCGGTTCACATCAGGCATTACACTGTCCCCCGAAGTTGGTGAAACGCCTTCTCCTAAAAAAACAATAAACGGGACAGGAAAAGTCCTACTGTGAGTGAGGAGTTTCAGGATGACCGCTCTAATCAAGGCTTGGGCAAACTTCACGATTGCCTATCGAATCCCAATCATCATAGGGTCAGTAGCACTCCTGCTCGCCGCACTGCTGACGGGCAAAACTATACCATTCGACAATAGCACCGAACGATACTTCGTCGCCGGTGATCCAGCCCTAATCGAATACGACAATCTGATAGAGCTCTTCGGCGACAATGAATATCTCATCGTCGGCTTTGAGGCTGCCTCTCATGAGACCGATATTTTCAATCCAGACACGTTACGCGACATCGCTCGAGTTTCAGATTTCCTCGAATATCATGAGTACGTAACACAATTACGCTCCATTACGAACTTCCAATTTATTCATGCTAGTGGTGACGACCTTCGCACTGACTATTTGATCGAAGATGTTGAAGACCTAATCGGCAACACCGCCGCGATTGCCAATACAAAAAATATTCTGAACAACGAAACCCTTGCTTTAGATACTTTGATTACTAGAGATTTTCGTCATACAAGAGTTGCCGCTAGGGTTGAATACAGCAGCGAAACATCAGAGTCGAAAGTAAAATTAGTCCAAGACCTCTATCGCTTCGTAGAAGAAGAAAATCTAAGTTCCGACAGTTACATTCTTCACCTCTCCGGCTACCCGCTAGCTCAAGAGCGTTTCGAAACCGTTTCAGCGGAAGACGTCGCCATATTAATACCAGTGATGGTTGCGCTGATGGTGTTAATACTGTTTTTCAGTTTCCGATCCCTGTGGGCCACTATCGCACCGTGGCTGGTGATTGCCTGCGGCATYTTATTGGTCCAAGAAATACAAGGCTATCTAGGTATTCCTCACACAACAGTCGATAGTGGAGCCTTGGCTCCGACGCTGATAATCATCGGAATCGGGATAACCGTACATGTATTGCTAGAATTCTTTCACTATATGCACGCTGGCTGCGATGGTATCGAAGCGGCTCGCTCTACCATCATTAATATTTGGCGCCCGGCATTCTTCACGGCAATTACTACGGCGTCTGGCTTCTTTGCACTCTCTATCACCAAGATCTTGCCCATTAGAGAGTTCGCTTTTCTAGGAGCAATGGGCTCAATCGTACTCTTTCTATTTGCGCTGACAGTTCTGCCCGCCGTACTCAGTTTTATGAAAAAGATCCCCGCAAATACCACTAAGGTTTTAGATGCCGGATTCATTTCTAAAATTACAAAGAAGGTTCCTGACTTCACATTAAGAAATAGAAATAAAATTCTACTCGGCGGCCTAGCCGCTTTGTTATTTTCTATTTGGAACATACCCAACATTGTCATCGATTCGAACTACGTGACTCTTTTTAAAGAGAGTAGCCAGACGCGGCAAGATATCGAGTACTTCGATGATGTCTATCGTGGCATGATGAATTTGGACATAATCCTCGACTCCGGTGAAGAAGAAGGCATTAAGGATCCGGCTTTTTTGGTACAGCTAGATGAAATACAAAATTGGTTGCAGCAACGCGAAACACTGGGACCAATCAATTCCATGGGTGATTATCTCAAAGAGATAAACCAGGCTTTGAATGGCGACGATCCAGAATTCTATCGCCTACCATCTAGCCGAGAAATGACCGCTCAGCTTCTTCTCTTATATGAAAGTTCAGGTGCGAATGAGGATCTTTCTGACATCAAGGACTTCGATAATCGCTACGCGAGACTCGTTGTTCCTGTAGTGAATATGCAAGCATCGGTGATGCAGGCTGAACTGGAAAGCATCGAAGCCTATTTGAATGAAAGCTTTCCAAACCTTCAAGCGGTTGTAACCGGCACGATGGCCCTCTATACCGTACAAGACACCTATATATCTGAGGGGATGGCTCTATCCTTCTTAATCGCGCTGGGGGTTATCACACTCTTCTTTATTGTGCTGTTCAAATCGGTTAAGTATGGTCTTTTATCCATTATTCCGAGCGTATTACCGATCGTATTAGCAGGGAGCATTGCGGGATGGCTAGGGATCTCACTGGATCAGAGTGCAGTCATCGTATTTGCCATGACAATGGGTATAGCCGTGGATGATGCTATCCACGTCATGAGCCGCTATCTTCTCGCCAAAGATGAAGGGGCAAGCACAAAACAGTCTATTGCTAGAGCTATGAATGAATCTGGTCGAGCGGTAGTCTTTAGCTCTATAGTCCTAGTATTTGGATTCAGCGTTCTGTGTTTCGCTTCATTCACTACCATTATTTATGTAGGCTTGTTTGGATCAATCATAATGACACTAGCGTTGGTGGGCGATCTCGTCATGCTGCCCGCTATACTTTATTGGGCCGATGGTTCCGAGGATGAACAAACGACCTCGATCACTGCGCAATAGAATTCTTAAATAAGGTCCTGTAAATATGAAATCGCGACTCGCTAATAAAGCGACAGTTTCGGGAGAGTAAAATATGGTTATTCGCAGTCATTCAATACGCAATCTCGCTGCGGTATTTTGCGTTTCTTGCACGTTATTAACGCCGCTTTCCGTCTCAGCTGCTGCCGAGTATTCTGCAGAAGAAGTCATACGCCTATTTGATGAGCGCTACGATGGCGATTCCTCCATTACTGATATTACTATGGTGCTTATCGATAAAAGAGATAGGCAACGTATTAGAAATCTAAAACTCTATTCCAAAGACTATGGTCTGGACACAAAAACCTTATCTCTGTTCGAATCTCCTGCCGACATTCGCGGTACTGCGTATCTAAATTTCGACTGGAATGAAAGTCTGCGTGACGATGACTCCTGGCTCTACCTTCCTGCCCTGCAAAGAGTAAAGCGACTAGCAAGTAGCGACACATCAGATTCGTTTCTCGGCAGCGATTTCACCTATGCCGATATCAATGGCTTCGAGATCGATTGGTACAACTACAGCTTCATCAATGAGTCCGAGATGGTAGATGGCGAAGACTGCTGGGTTATTGAAATGATTCCCAAGCCCGAATTCAAGGATCGCGCCGAAGAGGCAACCGGTTACTCAAAGATGCAGAGTTGGATTAGCAAAGAAAAACTTGTACAGCTTCGCGGCCAAGCTTGGGAGCTTCGGGGAAACAGGATCAAATTCTTCACTTCTTCCGAAGTAGAACTAATCGAAGATATTTGGACCGTAAAAAGACTACAGGCCATCACTACCCGAAACAATCGGCAGGAACACGCGAGCATTCTGCAAATAAATTCCATCGATTACAACGCTGAGGTCGCCGATGATCAATTTACTACCGAGGCGATGCAACGGGGGCTCGACTGAGGCTAATCACGGTGGCAGAAAATGCAGTGAAATGTTTTTCTCGAGGCCGCTATCACTTCTTGCTAGCCTTTCTAACAATATTTTGTATTCGGCCAAGCCTGGCACAGAATGATTTCTTCAATGCCATTGATGTCGAGATCAAGACTAAGGATTCCCGGGCTAACGAAGCTTTCTCTCTGATAGGATGGGTTACACAGAAAGTTTCACAGGGGATAGAACGCCCCGGCGTACTATTCTCCCGGCAGGATCGCGATCTGAATAAGATTGAAACTAGCCTCTTTGCTCAACTAGATACAGCCATAGGCAAAGGTTTCGGTTTTCGCATTAGCGGCAAGGCTTATCATGATGAAGTCTACAGACTCAATGAGGGCATCGACTACAGCTCTGACGAGACGAATGAATTCCGCAACCGCTTCGAAGTCCGAGACTTTTACATAGAGAAGCAATACGACAATGGTTTTTATTTCAAGCTAGGCAATCAAATACTTGCTTGGGGGTTGGCCGAGTATTCTCGAGTTACCGATCTAATCAATACCGAAGACCAATACACCTTCGCGCAGCAGGACCTAGAAGATATTCGCCTGCAAGTTCCCGCCGCGCTGCTTAGTTACAGCACCGGCGAATGGACCTTCGATGGCGTGATCACCTACCGTGCCAACAAAAACTATACAGCACCCATTGGTGATGAGTTCGATCAATTTATCGCCTTGCGTCAAGCAGGCATAACAATCGAGAGGAGCTCTCCGGATACTGAGGAAGAGTTTTTCTTCAGAGCCTCAACTCACCTCAGTCAGGGGGATCTACAACTTGTCGCCGGTGAATTCAATAACAATGCATTGAGTCTAGAAGAAATAACTGCCGTGCAATCGGTAAATCCACGATTTCAGTACGGCCAGAATCGCATGCGCGCATTCGGTGTAGCTGCAAATTGGGCCGACGGATCCTGGCTGTACTTTGGCGAACTGGGTCTGCACTTAGACAAGGCCGTGATTCCTAATCGAGACTCAATATTTCGACAGCTGGGTGGATGGGATGAAAAGGATCAGGTCTTATCCGTATTCGGGGTTGAGTACAACGGTTTTAGAAATCTGCTACTGACTTTCGAATTGGATAGTACACGCACTAAAAACCACGATGAATTTATGTATGCTGACAAGAGCCAAACTAGTTTCGGTGCGCGGCTTTACTGGACTGCGATGAACGAAAAACTAACAGTAGTTGCAGTACGCAACGAATTGGCGAACGATGCGGGCCAGGTTAGCAGAATTTCGGCGGACTATAACTGGTCCGACGCTGTTGAGGTGGGGCTGCTATGGGTAGACTACGGCAGCAACCGAGACTCCATTTTTTACAATTTCCGCAACAACGATATCTTGCAAATTCATTTGCGCTACAACTTTCAAAACTAATTCTTTGGAGGAAAAGATATTGATCGACACGCTAAGAACGGGCTCTAACTATCGAGCCCCATTGCCTTGCGAATCAATTGATTCTTGATTGGTCCCGCCTTGTCTACTGCGCTCATTCCCATGTTACGTAGCCAACGCACACCGAGATCTTGTTGTGCGAAAAGCCGCTTGAAGCCTTCCATTAACCACATCATCGAGAGGTTGTTGCCTTTACGCCGACGCTGGTAGCGCAGCAATACGGTAGGGTCAGCGACAGACCTGCCTGCCTTGATGCCGCGTTGCAATTCCTCTGCCAGCGCCTTCGCATCTAACAGACCCAGGTTCACACCCTGGCCCGCCAGAGGGTGAATCGTATGGGCTGCGTCACCCACTAGCACAATACTTTCCTTTACATAGTCCAGAGCATGACGCTGTCTCAGCGGAAAGACGAAGCGTTTATCGCTCCACTCAATAACGCCGAGCTTAGACTCTAGCGCCGCGCCGAGCTCTGCATTGAATGCATCTTCACTCAATGACATAACCCACTCTGCCTGATCCGGTAACATCGACCAAACGATAGAGCAGAAATGCTGGACACCATCCTCTTGTGCAGCACGCAGTGGCAGGAAAGCAAGCGGGCCTGTTTCCATGAAGCGTTGCAATGCTGTGTTGTTATGTGGCCGCTGTGTACGCACCGTAGTTACCAGCGCGTGTTGCTCGTAGTCCCATTCTCGGCACTCGAAATTCGCCAGCCCTCTTAGCTTTGAGTTTGCACCGTCCGCCGCAATGACCAAAGGCGCGCAAATTGCCTGTCCATCGTCGGCATGTAGTTTTACGATTGAGCGACCATCACGGTCAATGTACTCGAAGGATTCTATAGTGAATGGAGTTATTGGGAAGACATTCTCAAGCTGTGCTATTCGTTTGTGCAATGCGGCGATGATGATCGAGTTCTCGATGATGCTACCTAGCTCAGGCTGATTAATCTCGGCTGCCGAAAAATCAATCGAGCCCGTACCCTCAGCATCCCAGACTTGCATGGCGCTGTAATTGCAGACACGCGCCGATATCATGTCCTCCCAGACTCCTAGCGCTCTGAAGAGTTGCTGCGATGCCTGACTAATCGCGCTGACGCGAGGGTCAAACTTATCAATGCGACGTTCCGGACTATCGCTATCCTTCCCGTGGACAAGGGGGTTACGGTCTATCAATGCGATACGCAGCGAAGACTCGGCAAGTAAACAAGCAAGAGTGGCCCCAACCATTCCCGCGCCGGCTATAACTATATCGAACTCATTAGAGAGTGCATCATCCATAGCTTTGTATTATAGGCTCTGCCTGCCTTATTCCCTAGGGCCTCTTGTCGAGTCTAGCCCCCTAGTTTCGGGATTTCGCATTTACTGCTAGACTGCTGCGCTTGTAGTGATTTCAGAGCCCGTATCGAAAGTGGAGATTCAACATGAGCAAACTTGTCAGCGCCGATCAGATCAGCAACTACCTGGGTCAAGAAGTGGGAGTCACCGATTGGATTGAAATAGATCAGGATAGAATAAACAAGTTTGCCGATGCGACCGGCGACCATCAGTACATTCATACCGATCCTGAACGAGCCGCACTGACTCCATTCGGCACCACGATTGCCCATGGCTTCCTCACGCTTTCACTGATGAGTATGCTTAGCGCAGAAAATGGCGGAATAAAGCTCGAGAACGCGGTAATGGGGATTAACTACGGCCTGGACAAAGTACGCTTCATAAACCCCGTAAAAGTTGGCAGCAAGATCCGCGCTCGATTCCAATTGGTCAGCAGCGAGGAGAAGAAGCCCAAGCACTATTTAATAAAGCACAACGTGACCATTGAAATAGAAGGCGAAGACAAGCCTGCCCTAATAGCGGAATGGTTAGGTATGACCGTCATAGGTTAAGTATCATTTACAGTGGCGCGTTTAGTAGCTGCGCTCTTAACAGCAGCGGCGGTTAGCCTGATACAACGGCCATCGGAAATTGAAACCAGAGAATTCGAATCATGAAAAAATCACTCCTCGCTTTACTCCCCTTTCTCACTGCCTGTGCAGGAGAGCCACCGCAAAATATCGGCATTAGAGAGGGCATCTTAGCTGCCTGCCCCGAATCCCCTAACTGCGTATCGAGTTATGAAAACAGTGAGGAACACTCAATCGCCGCCTTGGACGCGAATCTGAACCAGATTCAACAAATACTCCTCACTATGGATGGAGCTAATATCGTCGAGCAATCGAGTAACTACCTCTATGCTGAGTTCACGAGCAGCCTCATGGGTTATGTAGATGATGTAGAGTTTTTGTACGATGCAGCGAGCAATAGCACTCACGTAAGATCCGCCTCCCGCATCGGCTATAGCGATATGGGCGCAAATCGCAAGCGCATTGAGGCAATTCGCACGCAGCTCTAACGCGCTGATTTAAACCCAACATCTCAGCACTCTTGGCAGCGTCATTAGCCTTGACGTCCATGGATGGGCTATTTTTAGCCGCCCTTATTCAGGCCCATCAGCCGTTCGGCAATGCCCCGACGCAGCGTTGGCATTAGCTCGATTGCAACTAAGCCAAATTTTCGCAACCATACCTTCGCCTCATTGTTACTGGAGAATAACTTGGTGATGTTGTGAGTGAATTGGGTGGTTGTTGCTTGATCTGCTCTCTGCCGCGCAACATATTCCAGCAGTACATTCATCTCGCCTAGTGCTAAGCCGCGCTGCTGTGCATTGGTCAGTATATCGACCAAGGCCTCCGCGTCTCTCAGAGCTAGGTTCAGTCCCTGACCTGCGACTGGATGGAGTGTATGGGCAACATTGCCCAATAACACCAAACCCGGCCGCACCTGCTCCTTTGCAATGGAAAGGCTCAATGGATACACAAACGTCTCGCCGATCTCTAGAATTTCCCCGAGCTTATAGCCGAACCGTTCTTGCAGCAGAGGAAGCAGTTCGTCGCCCAGTTCTGCGTACTGCGCCGCCTGCTCGACTGACAAGGTCCAGACGAGAGACCCTCTATTCTTCCCGTCTATCGATTTAAGTGGCAATACGGCAAGCGGACCGGTGTCGGTAAATCGCTCGAACGCAATATTCTGATGTGGTTTCTCAAAAACAATATTCGCTATGAGCGCATGCTGGCCATAACGCTCGATCGATTGTGCGATACCTAGCTGATCACATACAGGA
>JAESUT010000063.1 GCA_016762995.1 Gammaproteobacteria bacterium
CAGAAGTTCGTACTACCCACTATATTGGGGTTTGGTCAGGCCATTATCATCGAGCCATAGCACTCCAAGGTAAGGAGTCTTCCACTCTTTAGTTATTCTCTAGTTATCAGCGTTTGAGGCGATACTCGGCAGAAAGGGCATGAGCCTCGAGGTGTTCGTCTCGCGCAATAACCGAGGCGGTGCCTGCTAAAACATGTGCGCCAGCCTCAGAGCAGTTGATGATAGAACTGCGCTTCTGAAAGTCATACACACCCAGTGCCGAAAAGAATTTCGCTGAACCAGAAGTCGGCAAGACATGACTCGGGCCAGCACAGTAATCACCCAGAGCCTCAGCACTGTAACGGCCCATAAAAATTGCCCCAGCATTGTCAATAGAATCCAATAAGGCATTGGGGTCTTCTACAGAAAGCTCTAAATGCTCCGGCGCGATAAGATTGCTAACCTCTGCCGCCTCCTGCAAATCCTTAACCTGAATGAAAATACCGCGATTGCTCATCGATTCAGCAATAATTCGGCGCCTGCTCATAGCCGGCAGCAATCTATCGACGCTTTTCTTTACCTCTTCGAGGAAGCCAGCATCGCTAGCAATCAATATTGATTGCGCTTGTTCGTCATGTTCCGCTTGAGAGAACATATCCATCGCAATCCAATCAGGGTTCGTTTTACCATCACAGATAATCGTAAGCTCGGACGGACCAGCTATCATATCGATACCTACCTCGCCGAAAACTAGCTTCTTCGCCACGGTAACGAAAATATTCCCAGGACCCGCTATCTTATCTACCTTCTCGATCGTCTGTGTGCCATAGGCGAGGGCCGCTATAGCCTGCGCTCCACCGATTGTATACAACTCGGTGACGCCAGCGAGGGCTGCGGCTGCAAACACGAGCCTTCCTTCTTCACCATAGGCCGTGGGAACCGTGGCGACTATTTCTTTGACTCCAGCAACCTGAGCCGGAATTGCCAACATAAGCATAGACGATGGGTAATTGGCCTTTCCGCCGGGAACGTACACGCCGACCCGCTTCAGTGGGCTTATTTTCTGACCGTAAACGGAACCATCGGCCTCTTGGTAAGTCCACGAATCTTGTTTTTGTTTTTCGTGATAATTTCTAATTCGCTCAACGGCGTGGCAGAGCGCATCGCGCTGCTCTTTGGAGATGCCATCTAGAGCGCCCTGCAGCTGCTCCTGCGACACCACCAAATTATCGATCGAGTCTGCCTTAAAACTATCGAATTGATTTGTATACTCCACCACAGCAGCATCGCCTCTAGCCCTTACCTGCTGCAAGATATCGCTAACAATGGTAGTGACTTCGTTAGATACAATCATTTCGCGCTGTAACAACTTCGCGAGACGAACCTCAAAATCAGGCTCGGATGTATTCAGGCGATTTACAGAAATGTTGCTAATAGGCATGATGGATAGTGATAATCAGGAGGTGGTTGTCTTCGAAAGTGTTCTTTACTTCTTGTCCACTGCGTCGGCCAGTTGACTCAAAATTTCTCGGATCAGGGAATTCTTAATTTTCATCGATGCCTTGTTCACAATAATCCGCGAACTTATTTGCGCGATCAACTCACGCGGCTCCAGACCATTAGCCTCTAGGGTTTTCCCTGTATCCACGATGTCTACAATGGCATCGGCCAGACCCATCATTGGGGCCAATTCGAGTGCACCGTTTAATTTGATAAGTTCAATCTGTTGACCCTGCTCCGCAAAATACCTCTTGGCAATATTGGTAAATTTCGTCGCAACCTTCAACCTGCCCTGTACTGGCGGGGCATTAATCGGCCCTGCCGTCATCATYTGGCAGGCAGCTATCTTTAGATCCAATGGTTCGTAGAACCCCTCATCGCCGTAYTCAAGCAACAGGTCTTTGCCTACCACCCCCATGTCTGCACTGCCAAATTCGACATAAGTTGGAACGTCACTGCCTCTGATCACCATGAGCTTTACGTTCTCTCTATTGGTGTCGAAAATCAATTTACGACTCTTGCTGATGTCTTCTGCGGGCACGATACCTGCCTGCTCAAACAAGGGCAGCACTTCATCCAAGATACGACCTTTAGTAAGGGCTATGACTAGTTGATCAGAATTCATATTAAATAGTGTTCATCAGTAAATTTTCTCACAAATCAGCGGATAACTAACATCCATTAACCAGGCACCCGTCGAATCGTAGCACCGAGAAGCTGAAGCTTCTCTTCGATACACTCGTAACCGCGATCGATATGATAAATACGGTCCACGATCGTTTCGTTTTCACAAACAAGCCCAGCGATGATTAAACTAGCTGAAGCTCTCAGGTCTGTCGCCATCACCGGCGCRCCTTTTAGCACTTTCACACCTTTGACTATAACGGTATTGCCTTCTACCGTTATATCGGCACCCATGCGATTCATTTCGTGAACGTGCATAAAGCGATTCTCGAAAACTGTTTCCGTGATCGAGCCCGTGCCATCTGCTATCGCATTAAGTGCGGTAAATTGTGCCTGCATGTCCGTGGGGAAGGCAGGGTAAGGAGCTGTACGCAGGGATACGGACTTAGGACGCTTGCCATGCATGTTCAACTCGATCCAGTTATCGCCCACCTTAATGTCGGCACCGGCCTGCTCCAATTTGATAAGCACCGCTTCCAAAATGTCAGGCCGCGTATCTTTAACCTTAATATGCCCGCGCGTTGCTGCTGCTGCAATTAAATAGGTACCCGTCTCGATTCGGTCCGGCATCACTGAGTAACTGCAACCATGGAGTTCTTTCACGCCTGTAATCGTGATCGTATCACTGCCCTGCCCGGATATAATCGCACCCATCTTCACTAAGCAGTCGGCCAAGTCTACGACCTCAGGCTCCCGCGCCGCATTCTCAATAATGGTCTCGCCATCGGCCAGAGTAGCGGCCATCATGACATTCTCTGTTCCAGTTACGGTTACAAGGTCCATAAAGATATGGGCACCCTTCAACCTTCCATCGACAGAGGCTTTGATGTAGCCGTCCTCGACATTGATGTCTGCGCCCATCGCCTGCAAGGCTGAAATATGTAGATTCACAGGCCGGCTACCGATAGCACAACCACCTGGCAGTGCAACTTCTGCCTGGCCATAGCGCGCTAATAATGGGCCTAACACCAAGATCGATGCCCGCATCGTCTTAACCAATTCATAAGGCGCGCTAAACTGCTTGATCGTGCTGCTATTAACTTCTACATTCAACTTCTCATCGATTACAGGCTCTACTCCCATACAACCGAGCAACTCAATCATCGTAGTGATATCGAACAAATGCGGTAAATTACAAATCTGCACTGTTTCACGGGTAAGAAGAGTAGACGCCAGAATAGGCAAGGCGGAATTCTTCGCGCCTGCAATTCGAATCTCGCCCTGAAGGCTTACGCCTCCCTTGATTAGTAATTTATCCATTTATTTTCTCGGCGGGAAGAAGGTGTATTCAGGAGGCCTGTTTTTCGTTCGCGGTCATCAAGTTCATCGTAACCGCATGAATGGCCCCGCTCTGTATGTGCTCGTTCAAAATCTTGTAGATGGCTTGTTGTCGTTTTACGGCGTTCAATCCTTCGAACACATCACCGACAACGGTTACAAGATATTTCCCATCACCGCCATCAACGGTCACCTGGCATTCGGCAAGCTCTGCATCAAGCAGAGTAGTAATCTGATTCGCGTCCAATCTAATACTCCAACTTACTGCCAGTTATCTAACACGGCATCAATGTCATTGTCATTCTGGCCCATCAATGCAGAAAACTGAGTAAAATACTGCCTACCCAAATTGATGCCAACCAGGCTTAGATTTTTAAGTTTCCACTCGTCGTTCTCGTTAAGAAACATTTGATACTGCAATTCCAAATTAGAATCACCGCCGCGCAGCTCCATACGTACTATGGTATCGGCACGCGGATCTGCATCTGCATCTGCATTCTTCGATGGTAGGAAGGCTAATTCTTGCCCCTCGTAAGAAACCAAGGAGGCACCATAGAAACGCGTCAACGTTTGCCTCAAAATCTCTGCAAAACGGTACTTCTGAGCATCGCTCGCCGATGCGGCATAACGGTTCATGACCACTTCTGCGACAGCATTAAAGTCCACTATTGTATTGAGCACTTCTTCAATTCCAGCGAAGTAGCTGTCGCGGTCCGTGAGGAACAACGCGCGGGACTCCTGAACCGTGCTCAATAATTTCTCGACCCCAATCTCAGCAGTCTCTACAGCCGTGTATTGTTGGCCAAAGCCGAGCACTGGGAACATGCCTATCAAGGCAAGGGTAACTACATATTTATTCAATGATTTCATTTGCTTATCCTTGATCAATACTCGAAGCCAGTCCTAAAACCCGCTAAGGGGATACCTACAGCGCCAAAATACAGAAAATGAGCTGAATGCGGACTGAACGTCTATAGAGCAGTGGGGCAGTTTACATCAAATACACAGTTCAATAAATTATTACTTGCAAAGCTCTCCAAAGAATCTTCTAATTAGCCGCTTCTAATTCTTGGCATTAAGAATACTTCGTATATGTTCCTCGACACGGTCATTATCGTCCTCGGATTTATTGGTTTAATCTGGGGGGCGGACAAGTTTGTGTTTGGCGCCTCAGTCCTCGCGCGAAACTTTGGGGTTTCCCCATTGATGATCGGCCTAACTATCGTTGCGTTTGGCACGTCCGCGCCTGAGATTTTTTCTTCTGCCGTTTCAGCGCTCAATAACAAGCCCGAATTGGCTGTTGGCAATGCTCTCGGCTCAAACCTTTTCAACATTGGAGTGGCTCTCGGCATTGCGGCAATGATAAGCCCCCTCAAGCCTCCCGCGTCGCTCGTTAGCAAAGAGATTCCTGCGCTGCTTCTTGTCACCTTCGTTACCGGTGCTTTATTTTTAGATCTCTTCCTTGGTGTATTCGACGCCGTGGTATTAATAGTCATTACCTTCTACTTCGGCTACAGGCTATTCCGCAAAAAAGTTAAAACAGGGCCACCACCCGAACTCAGCGCCAAAGACCCCAACGATCCAAGTAGCCTGCAGTCTGCAGCTTATATGGTAATGGGGCTCATTCTCTTAGTATTGAGCGCAGAGGCACTCGTGGCAGCGGCTACATCTATTGCCGAATCTCTTGACGTTTCTACAGCGATCATCGGCCTTACTGTTGTTGCACTCGGTACCAGTCTTCCCGAATTGGCAGCATCGGTGACTTGCGTGCTTAAAGGACATCATGACCTTGCGATAGGCAATATTGTTGGATCGAACATTCTAAATTTACTCGCAGTCCTTCCTTTTCCTGGCTTGTTTGCAGCAGGTGCGATCGAGCCCGCCCTCCTCTATCGAGACTTTGCCGGTGTACTAGTACTTACGCTCATGCTGGCCTACTTCTGTTATTCAGCTGTAAAGAAGGGCAAGATGATCAGCCGATTCAATGGCGCCGTTTTCATGTCACTCTATGTTTGTTGGTTTAGCGTAATGATTTACCAGATTTGAACAAGCTCTCGCCAAAGTAGTCTGACGCACTCCCCTAAGGTATGATCAGCTCATTATGAACTCCGAATCCCCTCTCATTTCCAGCGCTCTAAGAACTATAGAGATAGAGACCCGAGCCGTCTCGGAACTACTCAATCGTATAGATGCCGACTTCGTAAAGGCCTGCGAGATAATATTGGCCAGCAAGGGGCGCGTAGTAGTGATTGGCATGGGCAAGTCTGGCCACATTGGCAAAAAGATTGCTGCCACGCTTGCCAGTACCGGCACGACAGCCATGTACGTACACCCGGCCGAGGCGAGTCACGGCGATATCGGCATGATTACGGCACATGATGTGGTACTTGCGATATCCAATTCGGGCACTACAAAAGAAATACTATCCCTGCTACCGGTACTGAAACGAAAAGGCATTCCCCTCGTTAGCCTAACCGGCGATAAGCAGTCCGAATTAGCCAAAACCGCATCAGCAAATCTCGATGCTAGGGTGGATGAAGAAGCCTGCCCTCTAGGGCTAGCACCAACATCAAGCACAACTGCTGCCCTGGTGCTTGGCGACGCATTAGCCATGGCCTTACTGGAAGCTAGGGGTTTTACCCGTGATGACTTTGCAATTTCTCACCCAGGTGGAAATCTTGGCAGGCGCCTCTTAGTTAAAGTGCGAGATGTTATGCACGTGGGCAGCGCTATTCCAAAAGTCATGAGCGGTACATCTTTACCGGAAGCACTACTTGAAATGAGCAGCAAAGGCTTCGGGCTAACAACCATAATAGGTGAAAATGGAAACCTTCTAGGCGTCTTCTCCGATGGAGATTTGCGGCGCACAATAGATTCCGGCAAGAACATACAAGAAATCACCGTCGACGAAGTCATGTCGCTAAGCTTTAAATACATAAGTGCCAATGCTCTAGCAGCGGAAGCTGCTAGAATAATGCAGGAGTCAAATGTGTATGTGCTCATCGTTAAGAGCGAGTCTCAAGCTGTCGAGGGCATGTTGAAAATGCATGACCTACTTCAGTCGAATGTAGTCTAGCCTGGAAAGATGCAATGATATTTAACAACGGTGAAGAACAGGCGATCGAATCAGCCAGCAAGATCAAACTATTGCTGCTCGATGTTGACGGCATTCTAACCGATGGCAGACTCTACTTCTCCAATTCCGGAGACGAAAGCAAGGCCTTCCACAGCCTGGACGGCCATGGCATTAAAATGTTGATGCACGCAGGCATCCCTGTGGGAATTATCACTGGACGGGAATCAAAAATCGTTACCAAGCGTGCCGCCGACCTAGGTATCGACATCCTTTATCAGGGCCGCGAAGATAAAATCGATGTCCTCAGTGAAATAATTGCAAAGACAGGAATCGCAGCGGACGCTATTGCTTATGCTGGCGATGACCTGCCTGACCTCCCCGTCTTGCAAGCCGTGGGCTTAAGTTTTTCAGTTCCTGGCGCGCACCCCGACGTGAAAGGAGAAGTAACCGCAATCACCTCTCGCTCTGGCGGTGAAGGTGCTGTTAGAGAAATCACCGATTTCATCTTAGCCTCACAAGCCAATCACTAGCGTATTCTCTGCGCTAGAGCCTACTAACTCATCCGACTATTTGGATCACCAAAGCAGCAAATTCGTGTTAGGCTTCAACACCTTGCAACCAATTCCAAGCGCTAATAAATTATGCAAAGGATAGGCCTCATCATCGTTCCAGGAATAATCGCGATAGCCCTGTTCGTCGGCATAAACTCGTTCGATAATTTGAGCAATGAAGCCGAGACTCTCACCACAAGCTCAAGCCTGAACTTCAATGCTTACTCTGAGGGCATCAATACAATACTTTACGATGCCGAAGGCAATATTGATTACACACTGCAGGCAGAGCGCCAAATTCACTACAATGATGACACCACCGAGCTTGAGAAACCGTTTATCCGGCTGTTTCAGGATGGTGACTCGCGCTGGAATATCGTAGCTAACTCCGGCAGAATTTTTATAGCTGAAACGGCTGCGGATGGAGCCCTTGATAGAATAGAGCTGCAAGGCAATGTTCAAGTCTACAGCCTCGACGAGTTTGGCAATAGAGTGTTGATGTCCACCGAATTTCTAACGCTGAGTCCAGATTCTGAAATCTTAGAGACCGATCACGCCGTTTCTGTTGTAACTTCCACGCTACAACAATCGTCGATAGGAATGATAGCCAACCTTAGAAACGACGAAATCACCTTCTTGCGTGAAATTAGAGGCCAATATGAACAAGCGACAAATTAGAGGCACCTCCCCAAAGAGGCTGGCAACTATCATCACCCTTGGCTGTCTGTCTATTAGCAGTTCTTTCTCGCTAGAAGCCGACAAGGCCCAAGAATTATTGTTTAGTGCAGACGGCGGCTCGCGCATGAGCATCGAAAATGGAATCCGCTTAATGGAGCTGTCTGACAACGTTATAATTACGCGAGGCACTATGGAAATTCGCGGAGACACGGCTACGATCGAAAGCATCGTCAGCAGCGGAGAAGTCAGCAAGGTTACTGTAATCGGCACGCCTGTGTACTATGAGCAGCAACTTGATTCTAGCGATGAACCGGTAAAGGGCTCCAGCAATAGCATCTCGTTTTACACAGACGAAAGTGATGGCGCGAATGTGGTCGAACTCATCGGAGAGGCCGTTATTGAATCACCGACCTCTAATTTTAAGTGTAGCGCGATCGTGTACATCGCTGAGCAAGATCTCATTCGCGATACGGTAGGCCCTTGCAGCGGTGCGTTTAACTCCTCAAATTGATAAGCCTATGTTAGAAGCACTGAACCTTGCCAAGAGTTATAAGAAGAGAGAAGTCGTTCGCGACGTCTCCATTTCGATTCAGCGCGGTGAAATCGTTGGGCTGTTAGGCCCCAATGGAGCTGGTAAGACCACCTGTTTCTATATGATCGTAGGACTAGTCACAGCTGACAAAGGCAAGGTACTGCTTGGAGGCAATGACATCACTGATGCCCCCATGCATCAACGAGCCAACCATGGCCTCGCCTACCTACCGCAAGACTCCTCCATTTTTCGCACGCTTAGCGTCGAAGATAATATCTTTGCAATTTTAGAGACGCGCAAAGATCTTAGTAGTGCCGAGAAACGAGACAAACTGGAATCGCTTCTCGAAGAATTCAACATCCAACATATTCGGCACAATAAAGGCATGAGTCTTTCTGGCGGTGAGCGCAGAAGAACAGAGATTGCCCGCACGCTGGCTACCGATCCGAAATTCATCTTGTTGGACGAACCATTCGCCGGCGTAGATCCAATTTCCGTGAGCGACATCAAGCAGATCATCCAACATCTCAAGGCACGTAACATCGGCATACTCCTCACTGATCATAATGTTCGCGAGACCTTAGACATATGCGAAAAGGCTTACATCGTAAGTGAAGGACAAATCATTGCCGAGGGAAATGCCACTGCCATTCTTTCCAACAAAAAAGTGAGAGAAGTTTACCTAGGCGATCAGTTTCAAATATAGCTCAGCAATAGCGCAAGCTCAGCATCAATCTCATCTCAAAAATTCGCAGTTAATTCCAGTCATACATTGCAAATCGGATTCAAAAATACTTGCCGAAAAGGCTATGCAGTACAGGCATGAATCTTGCTATAATCGAACACATTATTACGTAGCTAGTCGGTTCCAAAAAACTTAGAATATTTATAATTCTCCCACTCGGCCCTAAGATGCGTTCTTCATGAAACTTTCGCTTCAGCTCAAGCTAGGTCAGCAACTGACCATGACTCCTCAGCTGCAGCAAGCTATTCGACTTCTGCAACTCTCAACACTCGACCTTCAGCAAGAAATTCATCAAGCGTTAGAATCAAACCCAATGTTGGAGTTGATAGAAAATAACGAAGACGATGAAACCCCAATTCCTGCAGACAGCTCAACTACCACAGACCCGAAAGCAGCCACTGATGCTGAAACCAGCACGACTACTCGGGATAACTCCGAATTAAATAGTGAAGACAACGATTGGCAGAATGATATCCCCAGCGATCTTGGCGTAGATGCGCATTGGGATGACATCTATCCAGGTACTTCGTCGCATTCAGGCTCCTTTGATGGAGATTCCACTGACTTTGAGTCTCGCACCAGTGCCGAAGGCACACTGCAAGATCACCTTCTTTGGCAACTCAATCTAACTCACATGTCTGAGAAGGACACATCAATTGCACTCGCAATTATTGATGCGATAGATAGCAACGGCATGCTCACTGTTGATCTGGAATCTATACACAGCGGCTTCGATAGTGACTTAGAAATAGAAACAGATGAAATAGTCGCCGTTCTTCACCGCATCCAGCAATTTGATCCTATTGGCGTCGGTTACAGAAACCTTTCCGAGTGCCTCATGCTACAGCTTGCACAGATTGACTCTCCAGAGAATGAGAAAGCCGTTAGTCATGCCAAGCTTGTGATTGGTGAGCATATCGACCTCCTTGGCAATCGAGACTACGCACAGCTCATGCGACGAACCAAGCTAAAGGAGAGCGAGCTAAGCGAGGCAATTACCCTTGTAGAAAGCTTGAACCCAAGACCAGGATCGAGCATCTGCCCGCCTTCAACTAGCTATATCGTGCCAGACGTGATCGTGAGCAAAGACAACGCTTCGGGAAAATGGAAAG
Source organism: Gammaproteobacteria bacterium (assembly GCA_016762995.1). Taxonomy (GTDB): domain Bacteria; phylum Pseudomonadota; class Gammaproteobacteria; order Pseudomonadales; family Pseudohongiellaceae; genus UBA9145. The sequence goes on from JAESUT010000063.1 coordinate 10,136, forward strand.
TCGAGCTAAATCCCGAAACAGCGCCAAAAATCCGCATCAACAGTGGTTATGCCTCTCTCGTAAAACGCGCCGACACCAGTAACGATAATAATTACTTACGTAACAATTTGCAGGAAGCCAAATGGTTCATCAAGAGCCTGCAGAGTCGTAACGAAACACTGATGAAGGTCTCTACGCGCATAGTCGAACACCAAAAGGGTTTCCTTGAGTATGGAGAAGAAGCGATGAAACCGTTAGTGCTCCACGATATCGCCGAGGCAGTTAGCATGCACGAATCAACGATTTCGCGGGTCACAACCCAGAAATACATGCACACACCCAGAGGCATCTTCGAATTGAAATATTTCTTTTCGAGCCACGTTTCCACCAAGGGTGGCGGGGAATGCTCTTCCACGGCAATTCGCGCAATAATTCGTAAACTAATCGCTGTAGAAAACACAAGGAAGCCGCTAAGCGATAGCAAGATAACCAATTTGTTAGAAGAGAAAGGCATCAATGTGGCTAGGCGCACTATTGCCAAATACCGAGAGTCGCTCTCCATTCCTCCTTCTAACGAACGAAAACGACTAGCAAGCTAAACGAACCAAAATATTCATCCCAATCACTAAGAATTAGAGAAAGTATCGCAATGCAATTGGAAGACATACTTAGCCTTGAACGCTGCCACTGCCAAATCGAAGGCGTAAGTAAAAAGAGAATACTAACCAAGATAAGCCAGATCATTTCAGAGAATATTGACTCATTGGAGGCAGCCGAAGTATTCGACGCGCTCATGGCTCGCGAACAGCTTGGCTCGACTGGCTTAGGGAATGGTATAGCCATTCCTCACTGCCGCCTCGCTCCCTGCAAAAATATTATCGGAGCGTTAATAACTCTAGATCAGCCCGTTGACTTTGACTCTTTAGACAACAAACCCGTAGATATTCTATTTGTTTTACTTGTTCCTCGTGAAGAGAACGATGAACACGTACGCACTCTCGCCGGACTTGCAACCTTGTTCAATGACGAGGATTTTTGCCACACAATACGACATACTAACGATAGCGAAGACTTGTACAATATTGCGATCACTTACTAAGAGCTCCTGCATTCAACTGAGGCTCCTAATAATTACAACGCTTTACCCAAAACGAGCTGACTTTGATGAAGCTAACTATAATCAGCGGTAGATCGGGCTCTGGAAAAAGTACAGTACTGCATATCCTCGAGGATCGGGGCTACTATTGCATCGACAATCTGCCAGCTAGCTTGCTGCCAGCGCTCGCGGACCGCATCAGCAATGACGACACCCACCTGCCAAATGTAGCCGTTAGTATTGACGCTCGTAATATCTCCGCTGACTTACAACAAGCGCCTGAAATTATTAGCGAACTACGGACGAGAGAATTACCCACAGAGATAATATTCCTCGACGCCAACAGCCAAACCCTACTGAAGCGATTCAGCGAGAGCCGTCGCAAACACCCTTTAAGTAACGAGTCTACCGGTCTTCGCGAAGCAATCGATATCGAATCAGCATTATTGGAATCGATTTCTATGATGGCAAACCTGATTATCGATACCAGCAACATGTCCCTTCATCAATTGAGAGACTTAGTAAAAACCCGTCTGCTGGAGAATAACGAAACCAGCATGGCACTACTCTTCGAATCTTTTGGATTTAAGAACGGCGTTCCGGTAGATGCTGATTTGGTCTACGATGTTCGCTGCCTACCCAACCCTTATTGGGACACAGCACTTCGATCACTGACTGGACTTCACTCTGATGTTGCGAAATTCCTCGACTCTCAAGAAGAGGTTCAAGAAATGACCAATGACATAAGAGCTTACCTAGAGAAATGGCTACCAAAGTATGAAAGCAATAATCGCAGTTATATCACTGTTGCTGTAGGCTGCACTGGAGGCCAACATCGCTCCGTCTACATCGGCGAGAAATTAGGCAAGTACTTTTCGTCCAAGATCAAGAACGTGCAAATACGCCATCGCGATCTCGGTTGAAACCTGAAACAACCTAGGCGGCACGGTTTAAAAAAAACATGCTAAAACAGACAACCACCATCATTAACAAAGCCGGATTGCATGCTCGAGCTGCGGCTAAATTAGTTGAGCTAACTGGCAGCCTAGAAAGCACGGTCCAAATCGGCCAAGAGAAAATGGTCGATGGTAAAAGTATCCTCTCGCTGATGATGCTCGCTGCTATTCAAGGCACCGAGGTCTCAATCGAGGTCGACGGTGCCGATGAAGAACAAGCCATGTCCGCCATACTCGCCCTAATCCAGAATCGCTTTGACGAACCCGAATAGCAACCCTCTCTACCAAGACCCTTCACTTCCCGTCCCTACGTCCACCATAGATAGCCATTCGTCCAAGCTTGTTTAAGTTCTATTAGGCTGCATTTGGCTGTAGAATTGCGCAATCCCGCGTTGGCGCCAGCGATGCCCCTGCCATCTGAAGCGGATTCGCACTCACTTAGCGAACCTCAAACTGAGCATAGGGCCAAGCAATACAATGTCTCAAACCAAGAAACCTCAATCTCAGGAAACTGTCGCACTTGAACTCAATCAAGCGCTGGACAGTGGCTCCCTCCATGAGGTTAAGCAGCTCTTAAAATCGCTGCCTAACGCAGGTATTGCCCACCTTCTCGAATCTTCTCCTCCGAAGACACGTAACGTCCTCTGGCAGTTAATCGACAAAAATGTCGAGGGTGAAGTCCTACAAGGCCTTAACGAGGATCTGCAATCTGAGTTTCTTAGCGAGCTAGATGCCCTGCAGGTAGTAAAACTCACCGAGGGTCTAGAAACCGACGATCTTGCTGATATTTTACAGCAGCTGCCTGATCAGGTGACGGTAGAAGTATTGCGAGCGATGGATGAACAAGACCGGCAGCGTGTCGAAACCATCCTATCCTTCGATGAAGACACAGCTGGCGGGCTGATGAACATGGATACAATTACCGTGCGCCGCGGTCACACTCTAGAGCTCGTGCTACGCTATCTAAGACGTCATGAAAGCCTCCCAGAGATGACAGACAACCTCCTTGTAGTAGACCGTGAGGACAAATTCTTAGGCATATTGCCACTGCGCAAGCTCTTAGTGTCAGATCCGCATACAACTGTTAGAGACATAATGCGCGAAGATATCAACGCCATACCCGTCAATATGGAAGCTACACAGGTAGCGCAGTTATTCGAGCGACACGATTGGGTATCCGCTCCCGTTGTGGATTCGTCTGGCAAGCTTGTCGGTCGTATCACCATCGATGATGTAGTCGATGTCATCAAGGACAACGCCGACCACTCGTTAATGAGCATGGCGGGACTCGATGAAGAAGACGACAGCTTCGCACCTATTCTTAAAACCGCGAGACGCCGCGCCCTTTGGCTCGGTGTAAACCTAATGACGGCGGTGCTCGCCTCGGGTGTAATCTTCCTCTTCCAAGACACTCTCGACCAGGTTGTCTACCTCGCTGTACTCATGCCCATAGTTGCCAATATGGGTGGCGTAGCTGGCACACAGACGCTCACACTAGTTATCAGGAGCCTAGCTCTCGGACACATCAGTCAGTCTAATAGCCGCTGGCTGTTAGTGAGAGAACTTGGTGTGGCCGGCCTGAACGGCGCAGCATGGGCAGTCGTTATCGCAGCAATTACCTTCGCCTGGTATGGAGATATGCCGCTGAGCTTAGTTATAGCCGCGGCCATGATGATCAATCTAGTCGTAGCAGCTCTAGCCGGCGCCTATCTACCACTATTTCTCAATCGCATTAAGATCGATCCAGCTCTTGCTGGGTCTGTCGCACTAACCACGGTAACCGACTCAGTCGGTTTTTTCGTATTCCTCGGTTTAGCACAGCTTTTTTACTTATAACAACTATGAAATACACACCTACTACAGAGTTAGACATACCGAGCAAGACTCAGCTCAAACAAGATGCTACCGATTTACAACAACTCGGGAAGAAGCTGACCACCTATAGCTCTGCAGTCTTAAGAAAACTATCATTGAATAAGATATTGATATCTGCCATCGAGGAATACAATCGACTACCCAATAGCTATGGAGCGCGACGCCGTCAACTACAATTCATCGGCAAGCTCATGCGTGATCTCGACTACGATGCGGTAACCAAATCCATAACCGATTTGGAAAATGGCCACCTAAGGAAGAAAAAGAAACCGTCTGCGGTTAAGCTATTGTGTGAGGCCATATTGGAATCTGGCGATCCAGAAATTAACGCGGCGCTGAAACAATATCCTCAACTCGAACGCCAAACCATGCGCCAGTTCTTTCGCGAATACAATCGCGCTGCAGATTCGAGTCGTGGCAAGTTCAAGATCAAGCTGCAAAACTACCTACAGCAGCAGATAGATAGCTAATCACAGCACTGCTATTCGAGCCTAAAAGCGTACTTGGCCTAGGATAGTGGCGTCTATACGGTATCTTCATTAGGTGATAAACTCTTTGCAAATTAATAGGCTACGCGAGCCCACCTAGTGTGCGAGTGGCACTACAATAAAAAAAGAGAATGCCCATGTCTGACTCCAGCGCCCATTCCTACTGGAAAGCCAATATCCGCTTAGTACTCTCCCTACTCTCTATCTGGTTCTTCATTTCTTTCGGCTGTGGGATTCTATTTGTCGACGCGCTAGATACGATTCGATTCGGCGGCTTTAAACTAGGCTTCTGGATCGCTCAGCAAGGCTCGATTTTTGTTTTCGTGGCACTCATTCTTTATTATATTCGTGCTATGGATAAGCTAGACAAAAGGTACGATCTTGATTCTTCCAGCGAGAATGCGAAGCCGGCTCAGGAGGATTCACAATGACTGTACAAACATGGACTTACCTTTTCGTCTTTCTTTCTTTCTCTCTCTACATTGGCATCGCTATCTGGTCTCGCGCCGAGTCCACTAAGGAATTTTATATTGCTGGAGGCGGCGTTACACCACTCGCTAATGGCATGGCAACCGCCGCAGACTGGATGTCGGCCGCGTCCTTTATCTCCATGGCAGGGCTCATCTCCTTCCTAGGCAGAGATGGCACCTTTTACCTAATGGGCTGGACCGGCGGCTATGTGTTGCTCGCCCTACTCTTAGCGCCTTACTTGAGAAAGTTTGGTAAATTTACTGTGCCGGATTTTATAGGCGATCGCTACTACTCACAGACTGCCAGGCTAATAGCCGTATTCTGCGCCATTTCTGTCTCCTTCGTTTATGTCTGCGGCCAGATGCAAGGCGCCGGCATCGTATTCTCTCGCTTCCTTGAGGTCGACTTCACAACTGGCGTGCTAATAGGCATGACGATCGTGTTCTTCTATGCCGTACTGGGTGGCATGAAGGGAATAACTTACACACAAGTCGCACAGTATTGCGTCTTGATTTTCGCCTTCATGGTCCCGGCGATATTCATCTCCATCATGATGACCGGACAGGCCATACCGCAGATCGGTTTTGGCTCTGAACTCACCGAGGCCTACGGCGGAGGTTACTTGCTAGATAGGCTYGATGGTCTTAGCGAACAGCTTGGATTTGCAACCTACACCGAAGGCCAACGCAGCACTCAAGACGTGTTCTTCATAACCGCGGCATTGATGTTCGGTACTGCGGGACTGCCCCATGTCATCATTCGCTTCTTTACTGTTCCTAGCGTGAGAGATGCTCGGAARTCGGCCGGTTATGCGCTGGTTTTTATTGCCATCCTCTACACAACTGCACCTGCTGTTGCTGCTTTCGCTCGCACCAATCTCATCAATACAGTCAGCAACGCCGAATATCAATCCATGCCAGAGTGGTTTAGCAAATGGGAAGACACCGGTCTAATTACATTCAATGACAAGAATAACGACGGTATTATCCAATATGTTGGCGACCCGGAACTCAATGAGTTAGAAGTAAACAGAGATATAATGGTGCTCGCCAATCCCGAGATTGCAGAGCTACCTGCCTGGGTGATAGCCCTCGTAGTTGCAGGAGCGCTTGCCGCCGCTTTGTCGACGGCAGCTGGCTTACTCCTAGTAATTTCGACCTCAATTGCGCATGACATGTTGAARTGYACCTTCATGCCCAATATTACCGAGAAACAAGAGCTCGCCTGTGCGCGACTATCTATCTTRGTAGCCGTGYTGATTGCAGGTTACTACGGGATCAATGCGCCTGCCTATGTAGCACAGGTAGTCGCCTTTGCGTTTGGGCTTGCTGCTGCGTCATTCTTTCCCGCCATCGTCCTAGGCATTTTTCAGAAGCGCATGAACAAGGAAGGTGCTATCGCGGGAATGGTAGTCGGTTTTATGTTCACTGCGGCATATATTATCTACTTCAAAATTATTAACCCAGCTGCTGACAGTGCCGATAATTGGTTGTTTGGAATTTCCCCGGAAGGAATAGGCTCTCTAGGTACAGTGGCAAACCTAGTCGTGGCACTGATCGTGGCGAAGTTTACTCCAGAGCCTCCTTTGGCGGTGCAGGAAATTGTGGAGAATATCCGACTGCCTGGTGAGGCAATTCCTCGCTAGAAATGTTTTGCAGTTAGCAGTAACAAAAAGGGCCACAGTGCTACCACTGCGGCCCTTTTTTATGAGGCGTTGTTAGCTCCTAGGTCTTACGCTTACCGTGCTCAGTTTCTTTCCAGTACTTCTTCACGGTCTGCTTCATCTCTTTGTGCATGAACAACATGCCTATCAGATTCGGCACCGTCATCAATACGATCGTGATAAGTGCTATGTTCCACACGACGGTCGTATCCGCCAGCGCCGCATAGAAAAAGCCCATTATGTATACCACACGATACGGCAGTACCGATTTCGGCCCTAGCAAGTAAGTCATGGCCCGGTCCCCGTAATACGACCAGGCAATCGCGGTCGAGAATGCAAACAGCATAAGACCGATAGAAACAATATATTTACCGAAATCTCCAAACAGCCCTTTTGTAAAGGCCATCGTCGTCAGCGGAACAGAATGCAGCAACGACTTGCCGGACACCTCCACTGCCGTATCATCCAGCCGGCCTTCGGATACAGAGACCTCGCCAGTGATAGGCTCTCCGTCTCTAGAATAGAGGACATCCTCGGCAAAGGATCTTGAATTCAATAGTGTGAAGTCCCGATTGCTGTCGGCGACGCGCCCCTCCAATAGATAAATATCACCAGAGAAACTCCTCGCTCTAGATTCATCTCCATTAAGAAAGGAAAATAGCTCACTCGCATCCTCTGCATTCGATTCCTCAAAGGTGCCAGCTATGAACCTCATATCCGCGCGCTGGAACTCGTTGTCGAATTTTTCTTTCCATACGCCAGATGAAAGAATCACCAGTCCGGTGATCGTGCAGATGACGATCGTATCGATAAAAGGCTCAAGGATGGATACCATGCCTTCATCGGCAGGCTCATCAGTTCTAGCCGCGGCATGAGCGATGGGAGCAGACCCCTGACCAGCCTCATTCGAGTACAAGCCGCGGTTTACACCTCGGTCGAAGGCATACGCAAACGTGGCGCCTAGGAAGCCGCCAGCAGCCGCGGAGCCAGTGAATGCATCAGAAAAGATAGACGCAAATGAGGGAATGATATTTCCCATGTTGGGCAAGATTACTGCGAATGCCCCTACGAGATAGATGATCGCCATGGTGGGCACGATAGTAGCGGCAACTTTTGCAATGCGGCTAATGCCACCAATAATCACAAGAGCTAACAATACTGACAATACGCTAGCGGTAACAATAGGTTCAAGAGCGAACGTGCTCTCTAGACCAGCAGCGATGCTATTGATCTGTGGCAGATTACCAGTTCCAAATGAACTCAACACCGTAGCTATCGCGAATAGGATCGCTAACCACTTCGCATTGAGGCCCTTCTCCATGTAGTACATCGGGCCACCCGCCATGGTGCCATCAGCGGTCTTAGTACGGTACTTGTGAGAGAGAGTTACCTCTACAAACTTGCTGGTCATTCCAAAGAATGCGGTCATCCACATCCAGAACAATGCTGCAGGACCACCGAGGTGCAAGGCCAAAGCCACGCCGCCGATATTGCCTGTTCCGACAGTGCCGGATAGCGCCGTTGCTAGCGCCTGGAAATGCGTTGTGTCACCCTGCGCTCCATCCTTATCAAACTTGCCTGTAGTTATACCAATGGCATGCCTGAAGTAGCGTATCTGTGGAAACCCCAGATAGATTGTGAAGAAGATACCGGTGGAGAGAAGCAAAGCAGGAAACCAAAGTGCACTCCCAAGATAACCGTCCAAGAAAATCAGAAAATCATTGACCGCGTCCAATGTAATACCCCACTAGTGTTATGTTCACTAAGTCTCAAAGCTAACTTTATTGCGACTATCAATCGTCGCTTATTGTAATCGTTGGCCCTGCGCTATCTCTCGCTGCTAACGCTTGCAGCTGCCGCTCAACATTTTTTCCCAATTCAATATAAGCCTTCGCAGCAGCGTGATCAGTTTTCGATGCTACCACAGGACTGCCTGCGTCCGTCGTTTCTCTAATGGTTATATCCAAAGGCAAACGACCTATAACCTCAACGCCATATTCAGCCGACAGCGAGTCACCGCCGCCAGTCCCAAAGATAGCCTCTTCATGCCCGCAATTAGTGCAGGTATGCATACTCATATTCTCCACCACACCCAATATAGGGACATCTACCTTCTTGAACATTTCGATACCCTTGCGGGCGTCGGACAATGCAACATCCTGAGGAGTCGTGACGATAACCGCACCACTCACCTTAACGGACTGCGCAAGGCTCAGCTGTATATCGCCAGTGCCGGGAGGCATGTCGATAATTAAATAATCTAGTTCGGACCAAGCCGTATCGTTCAACATCTGCTTGAAAGCAGAAATAATCATTGGAGCTCGCCACACCATCGCGGTTTTCTGATCCACCAAGAAACCCATGGAATTACATTCTATGCCGTGAGCCAATAATGGCAGCATGAATTTCTTATCATGAATTTTTGGTCGCGTGCCGTCGGGAACTCCCATCATCAAAGGCAAGCTAGGCCCATAAATATCAGCATCTAAGATGCCAACTTTACGCCCCAGCTTGGACAGGGCCAACGCGAGATTCACCGCGGTTGTGGATTTTCCTACGCCACCCTTGCCTGAAGCGACACAAACAATGTGATTAATCTTTTCAATACTTCTCACAACTCTTCCCTCTGTTTCTTCGATTACGGCTGATTACTGTCGCACGCTAGGTATTCCTTCGTCATCTCAATAGGCGATTACCCAGTTAAACTGCAGCTGATTATCTTTGATTACCTTGGAAAAATCCAAGGATGCGAGAACATGCCCAGCCGATTGTGCTTGTTTAGTCTAAGATTTCTCCCTTTTACGAACTTCTTCAGCAAATTTCGGCAAGAAGGCAGCAATCTATGCAAATTGAGAATGACAGCCTAGCAGCTTGACCGCTAGAATCTAGAATATGCAAAAAACACTCACACTCTCCTGCGTCTTCATGTTCTTAGGCGCTACCGCTCTGCCTCTTTCTGTAGCTGCAGAGCAGCAAGAAGACAGCGAGATCAAATTCGCGTTCTATTCCTCGGCTTGGGGAGAAAACACCGATGACGGCTTGCGTCTTGTCGCGTTCAACCAGGCCCCAACACGAGTTCGCTTGAACAGCATCGAACTGCACGGCAGCGAAGAAGCAACAGGGTCTATCCTTATCGACATAGACTTAGAGATTCCCTCAGAAGGCTATGCCGACAAAGAGATCGACTACATCGACTTACTCTCAGGCGATGAATGTATTGATCGAACCCTGCGAGAGAACTGGAAACTCGTCGAAATTTCAAACTACACCCTCAACCCCTCGGTACGAAATCTTATTATCGAAAACACCAATTCTTTCCGAATATATCAATGCGTGAAAACTATCTCCACCTCGTGGACCGACCTCAATAGCAATCAACTAATCGAATACGACGAGTGGGTCCTGTTCCATTTCGAAAGCCGCAGAGACTTATAACAATCTTCAGGCAATAAAAAAGGGAGTCATATGACTCCCTTTTTTTGAACGTTTCTTACTCTTCCTACAGCAAGATGCCGCCGTATTGAACGAAGAATGGTGTGAATACCAGACTTAGAATTGCCGACAGCTTGATCAGGATATTCAATGAAGGACCCGAAGTATCTTTCATTGGATCACCTACAGTATCACCAACAACAGCCGCTGTGTGCACATCCGAGCCTTTGCCACCGAGATTGCCCGCTTCGATATATTTCTTCGCGTTGTCCCATGCTCCGCCACTGTTGGAAGAAGCGATAGCCAACACGCCACCGGTAATTAGCGAGCCGATCAACATAGCTGCAACTGCCTCAACACCGAATAGGAAGCCAACAACGATTGGCGAGCCCATGATTAATATGCCAGGTGCAATCATTTCTTTTAACGCTGCCTGCGTTGATATAGCCACACATTTTGCGTAATCAGGTGTTCCCGTACCGTCCATAATGCCTGGAATAGTTTTGAACTGATGACGCACTTCTTCGATCATCGCGAATGCCGCAATGCCTACCGATTTCATAGTCATAGCTGAGAACAGGAAAGGTAAAACCGCACCGAGAAACAAGAAAGTGAATACTAGTGGCTCTAGCAGGCTCATGGTAATCGGCTCACCGCGCAGTTCTTCCGCAGTTAAAATAAAGGCCGCGAACAAGGCAAGTGAAGTTAATATCGCAGCACCGATAGCAAATCCCTTACCAATCGCCGCCGTAGTATTACCCGCAGAGTCTAGGATGTCAGTTCTACGCCTAACTTCTGAATCCAGGCCTACCATCTGCGCAATACCACCAGCATTGTCAGCTACAGGACCGTAAGCATCGATAGTCAGGGTTAGCACAAGGCTTCCCAACATACCCAATGAAGCGATCGCGATGCCGTACATGCCCGCAAGTTCCCAAGAGATGAAGATGCTTATCGCAATAGCAATATAAGGAAGCACAGTACTCTTATAGCCGAGTGCAAGGCCGTAGATGATGTTTGTAGCGACACCAGTCTCACAGGACTTTGCGACTTCTTGTACAGGAGCAAATTTTTCAGATGTGTAATAGCCAGTCAATAAGCCAACCGTCAACCCTGAAACCAAGCCTGCCAAGAAGCATAAGTAAACACCGACATTCGTATACTCTGCGCCGTTCAAAATAAAGTCAGCTGGAATTAGCGCAGTAGTAAAGAAGTACATAACCACAGCCATAATAGCGCTAGATATAACAAGTAACTTCATCAGAGCTGGCGCTACGTCGTCTTCAGTCTTTACACCGACCAACAGCTTAGTGAGTAGTGCTATTGGAATACCTACGGCACTGATCAAAATAGGGAATAACAATGCATCTGGGTTACCGGCAAAAACGACCGCACTAATAACCATTGCAGCACAGGTGCTTTCCGCACAAGAACCGAAAAGGTCAGCGCCCATACCGGCTACGTCGCCCACGTTGTCACCCACATTGTCTGCGATTACCGCTGGGTTACGTGGATCATCCTCTGGGATGCCCTGCTCAACCTTACCTACCAAGTCAGCGCCAACGTCTGCAGCCTTAGTGAAGATACCGCCGCCAACACGTGCAAATAGCGCGATTGTAGATCCACCCAGTCCAAAGCCGGCAATCACTTCCATAAGGATGTGATTGTTCTCAGGACCAAGGTCAGCGAGCAACCAGCTCATCACCACATAGATGATAACCAGTCCAAGCGTCGCCAGCCCGACAAGAGCAAAGCCCATTACAGCGCCTGAGTTAATCGCCACATCATACGCTGCGGAAATGTCCTTCTTCGCAGCAACCGTAGTTCGTGCGTTGCCTTGAGTCGCAACCTTCATACCGATATAGCCAGAAGCTATTGATATCACACCACCAAACAGGAAGGAGATAGCCGTATATATACCCTCATGGATATCAGGGGTATGAGTATTGTCGATCAGAATGGCGATAATAGCGGCGAAAACCACCATGAATATCGTCAAGACTTTGTATTCCTGCTTCAAGAAAGCCATGGCTCCATCGGCAATAGCGCCGTGGATGAAAGTTAGCTTCTTCGACTGCTCTTCATCCAGCCCCAGATCAAGCGGTATACTTACAACCTTCTTCATGTAAAAGAAGGCTATCCCCAAGCCCATCAGCGACAGGATTGTGGTTACCCAAATTGTTATGCCTGACATCGAATTTCGTCCCCTTGAAATGGAATGTTTATTTTAAAGGCGCGCACTTTACCATAATGGACGCCGCAAAAAAAGGCGATAAACTCGCTACGAAAGCGGTATTTCCGTGCTTTTCGAGGGATTGTGAGGGAAGCAATAACCAGCCCACTTCGCGAGGCATAGGACGAGGACCAATAAAGGCCTGTTTGAGGTGTTATTTCTTAGATTTGCGGCGCTTCTTTTTAGTGCTAGGGCTTGTACTTACCGCCCTACCAACCTCACCGCGAGCGACCCGGAAGGCCTGGCGCATCTCATCGAGCTTCGCCTCCTTGCGCTTGTGTAGCTGAATCTCCTTACCTGCTTGAAAATCGACGACTTTATCGTTCATATCGCAATGCTAGCCTCAATGCTGTCTATAGAGAATTGGCCTGTCGCACTAATTCATTCTTAACCGACTCTAATTCTGCTATTAATTCTTTCGCTAGAGGCTCTACTGTATTGCCCGCCTCATCGGTACTCTCGTACTTGGCCTGCTCTTCTGCCAGCGCAGTCAGCAACTCCTCCGCAGTCTCAATAGCTTGCCTCAACGTAGTAACCCTCGACTCTTCGTCGGCTACTTCCGTCTCGATCGAAGCAATCTGTTGCTCCAGAGCCGTGATTCTATCTAGCCTATCCTGCCTCTGTGCTTCAGTTGCAGCTATCGCAGCACGTCGCTCACGCTCCGCTTGTTCGACGGCTTCCCGCGCTCGGCGTTCCTCGTCTGCTCTAGCTCTAGAGAGCGCTACCTGCCGCTCTCTTGCCTCCTCCACTGTTGCTCGCTCCGCAGCCGCTCGGTCTCGCTGCCGCTGAAGCTCTGCTGCACGGGCGCGTTCTTGATCCGCCACGACTTGTGCCGCCTCTTGCTCCAGAGCTACGCGCTCGGCTTCTACAGCAGCCATCTCTGCATCTCTCGTCGCCTGAGACGCACAAGACGCCAATACTAGTAGCAGTAAAGCAGCAACAATCGCTCTAAGTTTAGCGGCACTCGGGCGTAGGCGTGCGTCACACGTGGGCAAATTCTTTCTCATAACAATCTCCTTCAGACTGAGTGGCTAGCATTGAGTGCACTCTCTATCGATCTATCAAAGGATACTAACTCCAAGCCCTTGATTAATAAATTATTTTCACTAACTATTGTAGATTTTGTCGACTTTGTCATACTTTATAGCGATAAACACGCTGTTTGCCAGTAAAATCAAGGCCTACACCTATTATCGGCAGGATTTGGATACTTTTCATCCTAGCGACTCAATCCAGCGAGCAAGTTGAACTCATCATGAGCAAGCAAGTCACATTCGACTCTAGATCTTCAGCACGCCCGAAGCTCACACTACTCTTGCTGCGAACTATTGTAGTGCTACTCCTCAGCGCGCCCGTGATAGTACTACTACTTTCTTTAGAAACCTCTCCCAGTCACGTCGCTGAACAACAGCTTAGTAGTGAGGAGCTTTCCAGAATTGAATCTCTGCTGTTAGAGGGCACCCCACAATCCCCGAGCTATGCAAGCAGACATGAACTAAGGCTCAACTCTCAGGAACTGAACTTACTCCTGCGCTATGGGGTTAACATAATGAACCTGTCGTCCCGCTGGGCAGCACGAATCCAAGTATCCGAAGACAATCTGAGCGCACAATTAAGTGTTCGGCTAGGCGAAGGCCCACTGCCGATATACTTGAACATAGAGGCCAACTTCATCGAGGATGACAATCTGCTGACGCTGAATGCTTTGCGAATAGGCAAAATTAGCGTACCCAATAGATTGCTGCAATTCACCCTGCAGCGACTACGAGAGAACCTCTCTAGTGAAAACATCACTTATCTGGATGTCAGTGAACTGATTAACAATGTTGAAAGTGTGGAGCTCGAGCCGAACCAATTAACCGTTTCATTACAATGGGACCCGAATCTCATTAGTCGCATTGGTAAGCAAGCGCAGCAGCTTTTTATATCCGAGCAGGATCAGCAGCGCATAATCAACTATTACGCGATTATCACCAACATTGCCGCGACCGTACCCATCGATATTCGCGCCGTGTCGATTAATGCCTTTCTGGTGCCACTGTTCGCTGCAGCTCAGGAGAAGACTCTAGCAGGCAGTGACGCTATTGCAGAGAATCGAACTGCCTTTCAAACCCTAGCCATCTATGTAAACGAAGAACCGATAGCACAACTCATCGGGGAAGAAGCCGCCGCGGAAATCGAACCAGCTCCCTTTATAGAGGCGAGACTACTCAGGCGCCAGGACCTAGCACAGCATCTGGTTTCGGTAGCCGCAATAACCGCATCGGCCGGCGCAGATCTCGCGCAGATGCTTTCCACAACGAAAGAAGCCTATGATGCGCGTTACCGTTCTGGGTTCAGCTTTTCGGATCTTACTGCGAATACCGTCGGTGTCAGCATCGCGCGACTTGCAACATCCAGCTCTGAAACAGCGAAAGTCATGCAAGGCCGGCTGGCAAACCTACAGAATGAATCTGACTATATGCCCAAGGTAGGCAACAATCGAGATGGCTTGTCCGAAACTGACTTCAATGCAATGTATACGGACAGAAGCAGCCCGCAATACCAGGCGCGACTCACCGAAATTCAGACACTCATAGATAGCCGGCCACTCTTTTCTGGGTTGCTTCAATAAGAATTGCTTCAATAGAAGAATCGTTCAACTCTTGTGACTTTGAAGGCGACACCCATCCTAGACCAACTCACACTCAAGCAAACACAAGAGTTGCACTCCTTGCTGCTATCCAATAAAACCAAGTTGGAACAACAGCTACTTGATGCTAAATCGGCGACTGGCATTGTGATCCTGGATCAAAGTTCTGTAGGCAGGGTTTCTCGGGTTGATGCAATGCAACAACAAAGCATGGCGGTATCGACTCGTGCAATAGCAGAGGCCAGCTTGAGAAAGGTCATCATCGCTTTGCAACGAATGGCTAGGGACGATTTTGGCTACTGTAACCAGTGTGATGAGCCAATCCAGTTCAAGCGACTAAAAGTACAGCCAGAAGCTAGCCATTGCCTGAAGTGCCAAGATCAACAAGAGAGCCTCTAGATCGGGCCTAGATGAGGCGTTATCATCGTTTCTAGCAAGTCTCGTAGCTTCCAAATTTCAGAACGCTGGTGTATAACACCGCCAGCATTGCCACACTTAAACTGCTCTGAGCCGCCATCATGAAGAAAAAAGGCTTTAACACAACAAATCTGCACTCCGACCGCCGCGACCATCCTGAACATGGTGTCTTACACAAGGCCATTCATCCGTCCGTTGCCTATGGATATGAGGATGCTAGAGAACTGGCTGAAGTCTTTCAAGGGAAGCGCGCGGGCTATAACTATGGCCGACAGCTAAACCCAACCGTTACGGCTCTGCAGAATAAAATTACGGCCATGGAAGAGGGTATCGCAACCGCGGTCTTCGCAACTGGCATGGCCGCTATCGCCTCTACCATGCTGTCGCTCCTTAGRCAGGGAGACCACATCGTCTCCAGCGCATTCCTATTCGGTAATACGAATAGCCTATTTGGCACATTTCAGAATCTAGGCATCGAGGTAACGTTCGTCGACGCCACTGACGTCGATGAAGTTAAATCTGCGATCAAAGAAAACACCCGATTGGTGTTCGTCGAGACCATCGCTAACCCAGTTACACAGATCGCTGACTTAGTAGGGATTGGCGCGCTGTGCAAAAGCGAAAACTTAATTTTCTGTGTCGACAACACGATGACCTCACCACATCTGTTCCGGCCAAAGTCGGTCGGCGCCAGCTTTAGCATTAATTCCCTGACAAAATACATAGGTGGCCACGGCAACGCACTCGGTGGCGCGGTAACCGACACTGGCCTTTACGACTGGTCCGGCTTCCCGAATATCTACGACAATTACAAGGGCCAAGACACCGCGTTGTGGGGCATTACGCAGGTGAAGAAGAAGGGTCTGCGCGACATCGGCGCCTCYTTAGGCCCGGAAGCCGCTCATCACYTAGCTGTAGGCTCTGAGACGCTGAGTCTGCGCATGGATCAGGCGTGTAGTAACGCCCAGACAGTCGCCGAGTTCTGTGCACAACACCCCAAAGTGAAACARGTCTATTATCCRGGACTGCCTGCCCATCCACAGCATGCGCGAGCAGAAGAACTGTTTAATGGCTTCGGCTCCATTATGAGCATCGACCTCGTCGACGGCGTCGACTGTTTCGATGTACTGAATGCAATGGAAAACATAGTCTCATCCAGCAACCTGGGTGATACCCGCACTCTAGCCATTCCTGTTGCCCATACTATCTATTATGAAATGGGAGCTGCGCGTCGTGCCAGCATGGGTATCGCTGACTCCATGATTCGTTTCTCAATCGGTATTGAGGAAATCGACGACCTACTGGCAGATTTTAAAATCGCCCTCACTTAACTATTCGTTTATGAAAAACTCATGATCAGTCTAATTTGCGCAGATGAAATAGAAGAAGGCACCTCCAAAGGGATTGAGCTTAACAATCTCTACATGTTTGCTGTTAAGAAAGATGCTGAGGTATTTTTGTATTGGAATCGCTGCCCGCACCTAGGTACTCCACTCGAGTGGGAGGAAGATCGATTTCTGGACCCCGATGGCGCCTTAATCATCTGCTCCACACACGGAGCACTTTTCGAAATAGAGGGTGGTCGCTGTCTAGCAGGGCCGTGCAAGGGCAAACACCTGCAGGCAATTCCGTTTATCTTAGACAAAGGTATGGTCATGGTCGAGGAATCGGCGCTGCGCGTTTCGACCCCAATCCGGTGAGATACCCCGGGCAGCTGCTAGCTTTCATTCAGTCTTAATTTAGAAGTACCGGCAGCTTTTCTCGCAGTGTAACTCGCGAATTTTGAAGATCGAACTCCACTCGATAGGCAAGCACCTCTACCCCCTTCGACACTACCTCTCTAAGTAGCCGACCATACTCAGGATCTATATTATCTGCTGGCGTGATGCGTTGTATGCCACTGTGCTGCACACAAAACAGCAATACAGCTCGATGACCTAAAGTATGCATATGCAGCAACTCCTGCAGATGCTTCTGTCCGCGAGTTGTTACTGCATCAGGAAAGCTCCCCAAACCGTCGCCAAGACCGAGGCTTACGTTCTTTACCTCGACATAGCAGAGCGCATCCGGGTCGCTAACCCTACCCTTGAGCAACAAATCGATGCGACTCTTTTGCTCTCCGTAGGCCACCTCAGTACGTAGTGACTCATAACCGGCCAACTCGTCGATCCTATCCGCTGCAATTGCTTCATGGACAAGCTTGTTCGCCAAACCGGTGTTAATTCCGACAATGTGCCTCTCATCGACCTCAACAAACTCCCAGGTACAGGCATACTTCCTCTTTGGGTTTTCCGAATCGGAATACCAGACCCTGCTACCAGCCTTTTGGCAGTTTTTCATAGAACCTGTGTTAGGGCAGTGAATAGTAATGGACTCCCCCGCCTCGGTCGTAATATCAGCCAGAAACCGCTTATAACGCTTAAGCAATACTCCTGCCTGTAATTTCTTTTGCAGCTGCATCGGAAATACGCCCTTTAATTGAGAGAGAAGAAAAGTTTACAGCAAGGCGTTCTGAAGCCGCTGAACACCTAACTCTAAGCTGTCCATATCTGTGGTAAATGCAAAACGCACGTGGCTATTGCTTTCGAAATCACCAAAATCGGTACCAGGAGTCAGAGCGACTCCATGATTTTCTAACATGTCACGACAAAAATTTTCGCAGTTATCGGAGAACTTAGAGATATTGGCATAGATATAAAATGCCCCTTGAATACTGTCTGAGAGTGAAAATCCCATACCCTTAAGCGCATCCACCAAGAAGTCTCTTCTGATGCGAAATTTTTCTCTGCGTTCTTCGAAGATACATTTGGCTTCGGGAGTGAAGGCCGCTAGAGCCGCGTATTGCGAAATAGAGGATGCCGATATATACATATTCTGAGCAAGTATAGTGGCCATTTCCACGTGCTCTTGTGGTACTACGATCCAGCCCAGCCGCCACCCGGTCATACCGAAATATTTGGAGAAGCTATTCACTACAAAAGCTGATTGATCTAGCTCCAAAACACTTGGCAGGTCGTCAACATAGTGCAGCCCATGATAAATTTCATCAACCAGCAAATGCTTCTGCCTCGATGCCGCCCAGTCGCTAGCCGCCTTAAGTTTCGATCGTTCCATTATTGTGCCGGTAGGATTGCTTGGGGATGCCAACCAAAGACCGCTGGTGTTGTCTGTACAGTATTCATCCAACTGCTCTAGCGTAGGCTGGAAATTCTGCTCAATACCTACCGGAATTAACTGCGGCTGCGCTGACATCATATGAATGAAGTTGCGCACACAGGGATAGGCAGGGTCACTAAGTAAGACACCATCACCAGCGCGCACTAGCAGGTTCGCTAAAAGATTCAGGCCGCCACTCGCACCCGGCGTGATCAATATGCGATCCGCGCTAACCTCAACATTGTAGTTTTCCCGGTAGTGGAGCGACAAGCATTCTCGTAATTCGGCAAGGCCACTCGCTGCCGTATATTTAGTTAGACCGTCATCGAGAGCTTTCTTTCCCGCATCTATGATGGGCTGTGCTGAAGAGAAATCAGGTTCACCGACTTCCATGTGCACGATTCGACGCCCCTGGGATTCCAAGTATTGCGCTCTAGCCATGACCGTCATCACACGAAATGGGTTCACCTTCGACAGTGGGCCTTGATCCGCTATTCGATGATTGGACATATTTGGGTTCCTGGAGGGACGCAGAACTATAGAAGTGAGTCATTATAGTTGATCAGTTTTGAAGACGATAGTTGATCAGTTTTGAAGACGGCTAGGTAAAAATGGCATCAAGAGCAACTGGACGCACTATCGAACTAACTAGTGATTTATATAGCATCCCCACAAAGAATCTGGTAGGTTACCGAGCTTTCTGAAAACTGCACATTTCCAATGCAAAGAAAGTGCATTGAAAGCATGCAAAAGCTCCTCATCAAGCTCTATTTATACGCGTTGCACAGAGTTTGTTTTATAAATGAAAAATCCTCATTTATGCGGCAGCTTGTCTACAAGACAAGCAAACTAATTCGCTAAATTAGGGTACACAGAGGCATTAGCGATCATGGCTAACTCTCAGAGCTTAGAATCACAACCGGTTCTAAAGAACTTCGTTCCGTACAAGCCGAAGAAAAACGAAGTGTACATGAACGAAAACCAGCGCGAGCACTTCAAAGCGATACTGCTAGACTGGCGCGAGCAATTGATGCAGGAAGTCGATCGCACGGTGCATCACATGCAAGACGATGCTGCGAACTACCCGGACCCCGCCGA
>JAESUT010000064.1 GCA_016762995.1 Gammaproteobacteria bacterium
GGCTCGGTATCTGGATTGATTATCTGATCATACAAGTTAGCGATTGGAGTACGATTAAAATTCGATTCTTCAGGAATGTTATTAACTGCAAAACTAACTAGGTTTCCATCGACCCTCGCGTCAATCATGCCAGGCACTGTCGCTGTAGTAACAAAACTGTCATTTGCAAATTGGATAGCCTTGCCGGCCGCATCAAAAGCCTCGATTGCCTCTGCCGTACCGGAAGGATCTAGGTTCAGACTGTCCCCAATCTGATAGGCACGCTGCTTAGGGTTCTGCTGCACCAGATACCTGAGAGTTTCATGAACGAATGGCAGGAACAAACCTTGCAGCGCTAGGTTATTCCACTCCAAATCTAGCGATGAGGCAAATAAGATAACATTCCCTTCTCCAGCTCTGCGCTCGAGCAGCGCCGGTTCCGTGTTATCAAACTGCATAAGTACGTCTGCTTCCTCGTTTGGCAGCAACGACCAATGATTTTGAAATCGAGCCGACCAGTCGCTACGTAGCGGACTCAGAATAGGATGACGACGATCAAAATCAGCGATTACAAGATAGTCATCAAGACCTAATTGCCCCCTGCTTTGAATTATTGCCGGCGAAATTGTGGCAAACTGACGGTTAAATACTCCCGGTGTCACCCTATCGCCCGGTGCCAACAGCAGGCTCCCGCCATCTTGCACATAGCTTTCTATAGCAGCTGCTTGGCCGCTACTGAGGTCTCCCACGTTGAGTAATACGACCACATCATTCTGCCGGAGCAAAACGGGGCTAAGTTCGGGGGTCTCGATAGTCTGTAATAGGAAGGGCGATTGAGCCGCGCTACTAACTGCAAGACCAAACCAGTGACCTTCATCATCAAACCAATTATCCGATGATTCGCCGTTGACCAGCAAGACACGAATTTTCGGCAGTACATCTACAGTGAAAAAATAAGAATTATCAACTACGAAGTTGTCGCCTGTCACGCGCACCTCTCCATTGTGAGTACCCTGCGCATCGAAACTGGCGGTGAAAGTAACTACCTGCTCGGAGCGATCGCTTAAATCTACCGGAACTCTATCTATCAATTCCCCGTCAACGTAGAGACTCACATCACCCCGTTCTAGATAAAGGGTGCCGGTCGAGCGAACTCTGGCAAGAATTTGCTGTTCAGCCGCATCTTCCAACAACTGCTCAGGCGACCTCACATCGGTAAGCGCAAGATTGCTACTCTCCGCAGCTGCCACGTCAATGCCATTAAAGGCTGTGCCTGGAGCCAGCTTCCAGCCCTCTTCAGCATTGCCCATGCCGATGTCCTGGAAATCGCTTATCAGATAGATGGCACGATTCTCATAACGAGAAGTTTCAAGTAGTTGATCGGCAAGGTGCAAGTTCGGCATGTAGCGCGTACTCCCGTAGCCAGGCTCATCTATACTGTTAATAAGTGATCTCACGCCATCGATGTCCGTGCTTAGCTCAAGAACTACCTCGGCGGCATTCGAGAAGCTAATTAACGCCACCTCGTCACCCGATGTCATTCCGTCTAGGATTTCGAGAGCCTCCTGCTTGGCTCTATCGAAATTGTCCTCATAGCGCATGCTCATAGAGACGTCGAGCATAATCACCGCTGACATCGGATCAGCATCCAATAGTCGTGCCACAGTCTGATCGAAGAGCGGTCTAGCGAAGGCAAAAACTAATAGGGCGATAATTACAGATCTTAGCAATAGCAGCAGCCACTGCTGAATATGTTGAAATAAGATGAGCTTCTTCGACGTTTTCTTCAAAAAGCGTATCGTACTGAACATTACCTTCGGTGGTTTTTCCTTCCGAATGAGATGAATCGCTATCGGAATTAGCGCCGCTAGCAAGCCAAGTAAGAATAAAGGAGTCAGAAATACCATCTAAAAGCTCTTCGCTCTTTTGCTCATATAGGACGACAAAGCTGCATCCAAAGGTTTTGAAGTATTTAGCAAACAATAATCCACACCGCTTTTCTGACACCGCGTCTTACAGAACAACAGAAACTCATTCAGGTTTTCAAGATAGGCCGAGCGAATCGCTGCTGGCGTTGTAATAAACGTCTCATTACTTTCCATATCAACGAACTCCGAAGCCTCATTAAAAGTAAAATTTAGCTCAGCATCGTCTATCACATGAAATACGATCACATCGTTACCCATGCCACGTAGAGTCTGCAGAGTCTTTATGACTCTCTCTTCATCGTCGAGCATGTCCGTTATCAATATCACTATACTCTTCTTGTTAAGCGAAGCGGCAAGATCAGTTAACGGTTTAACAGCATTGGTTTTCTTACCTGGCTTGATTTGCGCAAGGGTGCGTAATATGCGCATAAGATGTGGCTGTCGACACTTCGCTGGAAGGTATTCGTTGACCTTCTCGTCAAAGGTAATCAACCCGACTGCATCGCGCTGCCTATTGATAAAATAGGCCAACGCCGAGGCTAGAGTGATGCCATATTCCAGCTTACTCGCGCCACCAGATGAATAAGACATCGAAGCGCTGGTATCCAGCACGACCATGCAGCGGACATTGGTCTCATCCTCATACTGCTTGATATAAAATTTTTCACTTCGAGCGTATAACTTCCAGTCTATGTGCCGCATATCATCGCCACGTTGGTAGTGACGATAATCATTGAACTCCACGCTAAAACCTCTGTGTGGACTTTTGTGCAAACCGGAAAGAAACCCTTCCACAACCACCCGCGCGCGCAACTCGAGATTGTCGAGACCGGCAAGGATAGTAGGGTCGAGAAAATTCAACGATTCTGACATTAAAGCTTTTACTCTGTTATACACATTTCAACGATATTGGTTCCGGGTTTCAAACTATAGGTTAAAACTATAGGTTCGAAGTCGGCTCGGGCACTTCTTCAAGCAGRCGCTGAATAACGTGATCGGTAGTAATTCGCTCCGCTTCAGCATGGAAATTCAGCAAAATCCTRTGYCGCAATACCGCGGGCGCGAGGGCGCGAACATCCCCATAAGATACGTTGTAGCGCCCCTTTAAGAGAGCACGAACCTTACCCGCAAGAATTAAATTCTGCGAGGCTCGAATACCTGCCCCCCAATTCACCCAATCTTTAATAAATTGCGGACTGCCTGTCGTCTGCGGCCGCGATGCATGCACTAGCCTAACTGCATACTGAATCACCGCCTCAGCCGCAGGCACCTGTCTCGCGATACGCTGAAATTCCAGAATATCCTCCCCACTCAAGGGRTGCGACAAGCTTATGTCACGGGTCTGCGTGGTGCTGCTTACCACTTCCACCTCTTCATCTTCGGTTAGATAATCGAGCTCAATCTTGAACATGAAACGGTCAAGCTGCGCTTCTGGCAACGGGTAAGTACCCTCAAGTTCGATAGGGTTTTGCGTAGCTAACACAAAGAAAGGCGCCGTCATCGGATAAGTCACACCCGCTACAGTTACTTGTCTTTCTTCCATTGCCTCTAACAGAGATGACTGAGTCTTCGGTGGCGTTCTGTTGATCTCGTCCGCGAGCAGGATATTAGTAAAGATTGGGCCTTTAACAAACTTAAGAACTCGATTCCCATCTTTCTCCTCGACGATTTCAGAGCCGACAACATCTGCCGGCATCAAGTCGGGTGTAAACTGAATCCTGCTGAAATCGACTTCTAATATATCGGCGACAGTCTTGATCAACAATGTCTTCGCCAATCCGGGAACACCGGTAATTAAACAGTGCCCACCCGAGAATAGTGCAATCAACAGCTCATCGATAATATCATCCTGGCCGATGATAACCTTCTTGATTTCAGCGACGATCTGATCGCGGCCATCCTGCATCTTCTTAACGAGAGCAAGATCATCCAAGCTTTCTATAGCTGCGTCCTCGGCCGTATCTGTTACTGCCTCTTCAATGTCTGTCATGTCTAGTTCCTGTCTTCCAGTTTTCTCAATTTTTTGTTTACTGTTCTGCTGCACAAAGCTCATTCAGTGATTAATGACTGAACGCATACATCAAATAGTTAATCCCAATTTTGTAAGCATCATTCGTGGACTTGGTAGGATAGCCCTTATAAAAAGTATGCTCCCAACCATCCCCTAAATCCGTATTGTAATTTGCCACCATCATGACCCGACCATCATCGTCTAGGACTGCATACACCTCAGGCGGATAACTGGGGTCATCAAGTTTCATGAACCCGCCGAAGTCCCAAGTCACCATGCGCCCAGGTACCTGAGCGACCTCGTCGATATCGAAGAAAACATGAAATATCTCATGTGTATTGTTCAATTTTACTATCTCACGCTCGGGAAAAATCTTTCCTATCTCCACGAACATATCATCGAGATGTGGCTGCCCCCAGAAATCATCTACCATGACAAAACCACCACGAAACATAAACTCCCGAAGCGCTTCTATCTCCGCGGGAGAGAAGTTCGGCCCGCTAAAGGATGAACCTATTGGTACTCTTTTCCAGTTCATATAAAGAAATATATTCTCGAATAGCCGAGGGTCGGTTAGCTCGATAAATTCATGATTGCGCGGGTTAGTATCGATATTGGTGTAGCGCTGCACGCCGCGCAGGAAGTTTTCATCGGAGTCTGGATAATCTGTATCCCACCAACCACCACGCCTTCCAAAGCCTCTACTACCACCCGCATGGTTCGTGTACTGCCCTCTTACCCATTGAAAATCGGTAATCTCATTGCCATATATTTCGGGCCCCTCATCATTGCCGAACTGCAATACTTGCGCAGCCACTGCCGTGCTCACAAACAGCGAACAGGCAAACACAAGCGATGAAAGTCTTTTGAGATTACTCAATTTAATCCGAGTCCCCATCTATTGATTGCAGCAATATTTTCTGAGCACGCTGATAGCTAGGTGCCATTTCCAGTGCCCTCAAGATATTTTCCTTCGCCTGAAGAGCCTGCCCGTTATTCAAATAGGCCTGAGCCAGATTAGTCTGTGCTTCAGCCGGGTCATTAACCTCGAGTTTCAGTAGCACTTCGTATTCGGTAACAGCAAGCTGACTATCACCAATTGTTTCCGCGTAGTTGGCCTTCAACAAATGCACGTCAGCCCGGTACGGATCCACCTGAATCGCGCGATCGATATAGTACTCGGCGCGCTCGAAATTATTATCTTCTAGGGCCGCCTCTGCCAAGATGATTGCCGAAGCGTAGTCRTGTTGAAGRTTCTGCAAGAGCAATTCCAATTGCTGCAGCTGCGCCTCGCGGTTGCCTTCCTGCTCATATATCTGCGATAGCACCAGAGGAGGACTCGGGTACCCAGTATAAGAAGGCAGGAGTTCATACGCCTGATTCAAATACTGCTTTGCCTCAAAAAGGCTCTCTTCCTTGAACAAAACAATACCTAGCTGTAGGTAAGCCTGAAAGTCGCGATCGTTTTCTTCGATTCGAGCACGCATATGCTGCTTTAGCGATACATTGTTATAAAGTTCAGCAAGTATCGCGCTAGAATTCTCACGCACTCCATGGCCGTGTCCATCGCCTTCGTCGGGCAGGTCTTCKCTATGCACATAGACGTTAATCTCGGAGACGCGACGATCAATCCAAGCCCTGAAAGCGGCATCGAATTGCCCTAGGCTTTGATTGAAGACTTCATCAAATCGCTCTTCTTCTTCCTTTATAAATGCATACTGATCAACCAGCTCAACCAACTTTTCAAAACCGTACTCATCTGCAATGAAATCGACTACCAAATACGCTTGAAAATAGGCAAAGCCCAGATCGGCACTGTTTTGTGCACCGGAGAATCCAGAATTCAGATCGGCTACATGTAACAACTTGTCCTGCTCAACTGCGCGCACTAAATCCAAGCCCTGACTTCGACCCCAATAAGATCTACCCTCGCGCTCCTCAAAGACCGAAATTCCCTCGGAGAGCCAACGTGGCATTCTATTGCCTGTCATCTGCAAGGTGATTACATGCATGAACTCATGCCAGACGATTTCCTGCCAATTTGCGGAAAGTGTATCGGGTGAGATCAACGTTATAACCTTACCAAAGCAGATTCCAACCAACGGGCCGATGTCAGGCAGGCCTACCGAGCGCACAGCAAAATCTTCAGATTTTTCGAATATCTCTATCAAGATAGGCCCTTCGGGTTCGAAACCGTACTTCGCCGTAAGGGTGTCCCAACTTTCTTCTAACAACGGTTCAAGGTAAGGCCAAAGTATGTCCGCATCGTTCTCACTCATGTGCACCTTAAAGTGCTCGCTCTCTTGGGTCGCATACGTTTCCAACGTATCGAAAACCTTTAACATATTTGAAGTCATAACATTGAAGGGGTCGTTCTCGTAGCCTATCTCGAGATTGGCCTTACCCTCTTCCTCTTCGCCGAGACGAATTAGATTACTTCCCAGCAAGGTGTATCCCTGCCAATACTGAGGGTCTGCTGCAATTGCAGCACGAGCGAACTCCACCGCCTCATCGAAAAGATAGTTATTACCGAAGCTGTCAGCAACATTGGCTAAAAAAACCGGATTGTTTGGACTGAAAGACTCTACCTGCGCAAGATAGCCCTCATAATCTGCGCTGCGTTCTTCCAATGCCGCTTGAGATGCCAATACGCTAAGTGTTTTCAACGACTCTGAGTTTAGTGCAAGCACGCGCTCGAAGTATTCCTGCGCCTCTTCTTCTCTACCATTGAGCAGCAACAATTGGCCGTAGGTTTCCATAGCGGGTATCGAGTTAGGATTTACCGCTAGCGCACGTTGCAATGCACGCTCATCACCGACTACATTCGCCATCCCCACAAGAGCAGATACATAGCGACCATTAATATCTATGGCTTCTTGATAAGAGCGCTCGGCATCGGAGGCATTATATTTCTCCAAGAATAGATCGCCCCACAGGGAGTGAGCTTCTAGGTTGTTAGGGTTTGCACGCGTAGCTTCATTGAAAAGGCTATTCGCATCATGAAAGTTTCCCATTAGCCAACTTGCCAACGCGACCATAGCGACATCTTCAGAGGCGAACACAAGTCCATTGTTATAACGCTGTACAGCCTGATCCAAAATCGGGAACGCACTCTGCTTCTGTCCGACGAAGTTGAGTAAGCTGCCATATTGAACCAATGTACGTACAGGCGGCTCTGCTAAACCAGCTACAACCGACTCCAATATCTCCAGTGCTTCTTTCGATTCGCCTACTGCTCGCTTAACCTCAGCAAGCTGCGTGCTGAGCAGGGGAAAGCGCGCATATTCATCGCCTACTATTGCGCCCTCAACAACGCTCATCGCCTCCTGGTAATTGCCCATCATCGCGAAAGCCTTACTTGCTCCAACCAGGCCCTCATTGCGGTCCAGACCATCGGCCATTTGAAAAATATCAGTGGCCGCCGCATAAGAGCCGGTCATTAAGAGTTGCTCGCCACGAAACAGCGGAGATTCACCGGTATTGGTCTGTGGAGAGTCTTGCCCCGCCACATTGAATGCCAAACTCGCCAACAGCAACGCAGTAGCTATAGAGTATTTTCTCACCATAGATTTATTGCTCACTTGATTCATCCGGGTTAACCGCCTCATTGAATTGCTCAGTGGCTCTAGCCAGCGCGACGAGCAACTCTTCCATCCGTTGCCAGTAGTCTTCTTCTAGGAATTCAGCCTTGCGCCCTCTTAGTATAAAAACTGATCGTTCCAAGTCCTGCATGCGCCCCTTCAGCCCAATTTCCTCTGCTGATAAGCCGGCCGTGTCATCCACCAAATTGTCTATGTACGCTATCTCTGCCAGCCTGCCGTCGATATCTGCCCTAGTTGGGTTCAGACTAAACAGAGCATCGCCATTGTCATCAAGACCTGCATGCTCGGAGGCCAACCTGCCCTGCTCCTCATAAAACTCTTCAACACTGTTCTTCGCGTAGTTGAATGCCTCTAAGACTGACACGCGGTTGTTCTTGTCTCTGTCGCCATTGCGATTATCTAGCGCTTCTATAAAATATTTCGAGAAGATCGGGTCAAATTTTTCCGAGGAGGACCGTGTAGATGAGACTACAACCCGCCCTTCGCTGGATAGGGCCGCTGAAAATCCGTAGCTCGCTGAGGTTGTGTTAACTATGACCATGTCCTGTTCCTCGAAGACATCTAACATGCTGGCAAATTGCACGCCGGTAATATCCGGGCCGACGATATTGAATTTCGACTCTTCTTCCGCACCGCTGCCATGACCGATTAGATAGATCGTTATCTGATCGCCTGCCTTCACTACCGATTGCAGGCGAGCGAGTTCTTGCTGAATCCCCGCCAAGTCGCAGGCGGCATCTATTCTCTGACTAGCCGCTGCTTCCAGCTCACCGCGGTCATACAACAAAGAGATCGTGTCGGAGCTGTAGCCATAGTCTCTAGCTAAAATATCGTGCAGTGAAAATGCCCACTGCCGAAACTGTGATTTGTTCTTATCACCGACCGTTGGACCGGCAAGAATCATGGCGTACTTTGTTGAATCAGGCTTATCGAGAAAGAAATCATTCTCATTGGAATTGCTATCCGCCTGCGCACTGGCTGCACCGCTAAGCAATACCCCCAAACCAACTGCTAAAGTTTTCACTAAGAGGTTCATAGTACTCATAAATTTATCACTGCTGCGCTCATCCATTACGACAAACCCTTAACTCGCCTGCTTACCCAATCCACACAGAGCAATAGAATTAGTAGGGCTAACAACCAAGGCCGATCCCAAAGATCTATCTCCACTTCACGAGAGTAAGCATTCGGCGTGAATTCGATTGTATTCGTCAATTCCCCCGCTGCCGAGAGCTCAAAATAACTGCCGCCACTTAGCTCGGAGATGCGTCCCAATAGACCGCTGTCGAGCTCGGCATTTGTGTATTCACGCAGCGATGGCGTGACCACAAAGGCAGCCATCTTCTCTGCGCTGGAATCACTAACCTCCCCCGCCGCACTCGCTACATCTACAAGCAGGCTATAAACTCCTTCCTCTTCTGCAATGAAGCTCGCTCTATAGACACCGTCTTCTTCAATGTCCCATTCCATCGGAACGTCGATAAATTCGTCGAGAGGGCTAGAAGTCTGCATCCACAGCGTCGCATCGTTGTCCGCTTCATACTTGTTGCTGAGTACGGTTGCCCTTACGTTAACCTCGTCGCCCACGTTATAGAATTCACGATCGAACTCGATAGTAATTCGTTCTGGGGCGGAGACTGCCAGCCAACGCAACATCTGTCGCCAGAGTATTTCATGGGAGTCATCTGCCGCAGGTAACATCATCTGCCAACGCCAAGTACTTGCGGTGGTCAATGACATGCTACGGCCAGAACCATAGCGCTGCGACGCTAGAAGAGGGAGTGCCTGGTTTTGGTATTGCAGCAAGGGATGCTCCAGTAATACCTGCGCGCCAGGCTTGATTCGACCCGTAACATACGTTCCCTGCAATTCGGGAAGCGCTCGCCACAATGCCTGATTCTCAGAATCATCAGCAGACAGACGCAACAGCGGAGAGAACTCGCCATTGCGTGTGAGTCGTGGATAGAACAGCTCGCCAGTCGGATGATCGCCGCGGCGAATACCGCCGCGCAGATGACTAGGCAAGAAGCCTTCTTCTACTAGAGTAACTGGGAGGATATCGGCTATTGGGCTGCCAACAAATTCTTCGTCTACCATTCCGCTCATTAGCAAGCCGCCGCCACGTTCGGCAACGAAATCCTCTATCATTTGCAGTTGCTCGGCATTGAAAAAATCGAAGTCTATGTCGCCCAGTATGAGCGCTTCATATTGAAACAACTCTTCGCGACTTTCAGGAAACCCACTACTAAGCTCTGTAGCCGATTCGATACCTTGACGGTAGTATTTCTCCGGCCCCGTTTGCAGGTAGGTTGCCAAACGAAGTGAATTATCGCCAGATACTGCACGACGAATAAACTTGTATTCGTTACGTGGGTGGCCTTCCAAATAGAGTATATCGAGCGCGTCCTTCTCAGTGTTATCGACCAGAAAACTGTAGCTGTTGTTCCTGTCGATGATCTCTCCAGCCTGCAATTCGACATTCAAATCATAGACGATCAGATCAGGACGCTCAGGTGTTACCTCTAACTCGAAGCGGCGAGTCACTCCTTCAGCACCTAGAGTCACCACATCGGACACTACCTGAGTTTCGCCATCCATTATGGAAAGCTCGACCTCTTGCCCCTCATAGCCTTGATGATTTATCGCAACCTGCACAATGAATACAGAGCCTTCCAAGACTGTCTTAGCTGCACTCACATCGACAATTCCGATATCTTGGGGAATATCTTCGCGCCCTACTCCTAGGGTGAAAATAGGTATCTGTCTGGCCCCGAAATCTTGAGCGGTGGCTAACGGATCATCATTGCTATTATCGGCGCCGTCGCTAACTAAGATTATGCCACCCAAAGGGAGGCCGTTTAGCTGATCATCTACATAGCTCAATGCTTGATCGATGGATGAAGCGGTGCCTTCTTCACTTAATTCCTCGACGCCGGCTATTCGCTGCGTCTCTTTATCGAAGCGGAAAGTACGGATTTGGAAGGACTCGGAGAGTTCATCGAGCAGACCATTTTTATAGAGCTGTTCTTCAACCGCGGCCTGCCGCGTTTGCCCATCAGGAAGATCGGCGATAGCCATGCTCTGCGAATCATCGATTAATACAGCGAGGTAAGTTTCTTGTGGAGAAACCTGCAGTGTCGTCACTACCGGCCTTAGCAAACAGAACAGAAGCAACACCAACACACTAGAACGCAGGCCGATGAAGAACACCTTCCAGGGGGTGCTAAGCTGCCTAGTTGTTTGTCGATAAGTAAACCAGACACCAACCGTGATCAGCGCAACAAACAGGGCAAACAGCCACGGACTAATGCCGTAAGCAAAAGTGAAAGTGCCTTCTTCGAGAGCTGTAAAAAAGTTAGGTTGTGAGTATTGCATTGCTACCGGCCTGTAGTACCAGACCGCTGATTCTCCGACAATACACGGTAGTATTCTTCCACCAAATCGCGGTACTCATCAGGGATATCTTCATCAACGGTGGCGTACAGTTTATTGTTGATGTTATCTAGCTCTGCCTGAGCGCGCAGTGCTCCCTCGAGTTCTGTTATCGGTTGGAGTAGTTGTCTAAATAGTTCTGGTTGATTGAGAAAGTCTTCGATATTTTGCTGCGTCAATTGCTGGCGAATCGCTCTAGCATTACCCATATTGTTCGGCGTACCTTGAGCACCTACACGCCCATCCGATCCTGGCTGTTGTTCGCTGCTGCTTCCGCCGCCACCTGCGGCCTGTTGCTGCCCACTTCCTTGTCCTTGTTGACCCTGTTGTCCTTGCTGCCGGCCCAATTGACCTCTCTGGCCAGGCTGATTACCACCAGAGCGCGCCTGATCCTGTAATTGTTGCGTGAGTTGCTGCGCCAGTTGCTGCGCCTGCTCCAATTGCTCGCGCATCTCGCGTAGCGAAGGCACGTCGCCTCCTGGCTCTTGCCCCGCCTCATTGAATGCTAACGCCTGTTGCTCAAGGTCTTCTATCTGTTGACGCAATTGAGCCGCATCGCTTGCCGCCTGCTGCACTTGATCTGATGCCGAATCGCTACTTGAAGGATTCAAGGCAGCTAGACTTTGTACGAAATCTTCAATCGAATCCTCTAGCTCCTGCTCTATGTCTATCGACAAATTAACCATGCCATTGCGTAACACGCGATTACTAGTCTGCATCTCTTCACGAATCGGCCGGAGTTCACGGCTCGCTGCCTGTGCTTGAGACATCAGACGCTGATCTTCGTTATCACCACGGGCAATGATAGCCCTTAGCATGTCCTCGATTTCTTTTAAATCTTTCTGCTGTTGCTGCTGCGCTTCGATGAGCTCTTGCAGGTCGGCATCATCACGAACAGATTGTCGCGTCTGCCCGAGCCCCTGTTGACGCGTAGTTTCCTGCAAACTCTCCTGCAAGTTTCGTTGTTGTTGCAACAGCTGCTGCCCGCGCTGGCCAATGTTTCGTGCAAGCTGATTTACAGAACGCTCTGACTGTTGACTCAATTCACGTTGCTGCTCGCGCAGATTTTCCAATGCCTTCTGCGATCTAGCCGCAGCAATTGCTGCGGTCTCACTCTGGGAGGCTTCCTGCATTTGCTGTGCTGCGCGCTCTAAAGCCGTCTGCGGTTGTTGCTGCCTACCACTAGAGCCGCTAGACGACGAGCTGCTGCCGGATTGAGACTGTGATTGAGAGGCCTGTTGATTCTGCTGCTGTGAGGATGGACTCTGTTGGCCGCGGCTCAACTGCTGTGCTAGCTGTTCAACCTCACGACTGAGCCGCTCCTGCTGACGCAGCAAACGCTCTAACTCGCGTCGCTTCTGCTCCTCAGTCATTTGTTCTTCGCGCCGCGCTAAATTGCGCTGCGCACGAGTTAAGCCTTCCTGTCTACGCGCTAACTCTTCTAGCTTGTTGGCTTCTTCGGTTTGCTGCTGCGAGCCGCCACCTGCACTGTTCGGCGTCTCATAACGGTTCTCAAGCTGACCCATTTCCATCTCGAACAATTCGCGTAGATCTTCACGCTCCTGTTGAGCTGCACCGCCACCACCCCCACCACCGCCTTGCTGCATAGAGATGTTGGTGCGATTGATATTCGCCTCTGCCTTCAATACATATTGCAGTGCTAGCTGCTCGGGTTTCAGGGCACTTGTGACCTGCTCCTTGCCAAGCTCGTCCGCCGCCTGATTCATTTGATCTATGGCGAGTGAAAGGTTTTCTACGGCGGCATCGTAGCTCGCATCGGAGAAACTAACACGTTCTGCGAGACGGTCAATCGAGCGACGAGTCCGCTCCGTCGCCTCGAGTTGCGATTCGGAAATAATCTCAGCATCGGATGCGAATTCTTCCGGTGAAACCTTCGTCTGTCTGTTCTTTAATTTCCACGTAGCCGCGATAATGTCTTTCTGTATCTGCACTAGGGCGCTGCTATCGACACTTTCGCCGCCTCCACCGCCACCTCCGCCGCCTCCGCTGGATCGCCGAAATTCCTGGTCGGTAGGAATTACCTGCAGAAAATAAATGTCGGATATGACCTCAACTGGGCCTTCTAGAGCGTTATTGTCAGCGAGCGTTAGAAAATAGCTTACAAAATCGCCCGGCTCTACATCGAGGTCTTCCAAATAAATAAGCTCGTCGCCAGACACTTCGCGCAAATTCGGTTCGGGCAGAAAATCTACCTGCACCTCGTCTGCGCCCACGACGCTGTAGTTCAGCGTGAACTTACTCAGGCCATAGTCATCAGTAGCATCAATCTGAAGTACGACTTCCTCTAAGGGCATAACCTCCTGATCTTGGCCTGGTCTCTTCAATACCAATTCCGGTGGCGTGTCTTCGATAGAGCGAATGAAGTAGTCGAGMGGATTCTTACTTTGTAGGTCAGAAAAATCAGTTGCGGAGATGCGATAGACGCCATCTTGATTCACAGTAAATTTTGCGCGCCCTAGGTTGCCATCCATCACTAGATGAATGTCTTCATAGGGCGGCAGCGGATTGATCTCATCTTCATCCGCGCTATAACTTTCATCGAACTGAACGACTGCTGACTTAATATTCTTATTGAAGGTTATTAACAGTTCAATTTCAGTCCCTTCCGGCACCACCATATCGCCACTGTCTTCCTCAGTGATGTCTTCWATCCCCGTGTACTCAGGATAGTCSATGGCTAAATCGATTCGCTCGATCTGTGGCAGATCAAACAGGTCAATCTGATATTGCGCTGAACTTTGCTCACCGCGCTCATCGAAGGTGACATAGTAAGTAGTGTCTTCCAGCAGAGAAGGAATGAAGTAGCTATAGGTTGCGTTGTCGCTGCCACTGCCATCGCGATTCATTGTGGCATCGCGCCAGTTAACATTGTCATCTTGAAGGCGTAGCCTAATCGTGCCGGGTATCGCGTTCCTAACGCGAGCTATGATCGTCACGCTATCACCACGCTGCATCTCCAGATCGCCTGGCTCAACGCTGATTTCGATATCTGGCAGCACCTCAACGACGACTACTGGCTCGCTGATCGCGAATGGCCATACCAGTCTACTTGCCGCATTAAACAGGGCGTCAGAGCTAAGAAACAAGCCCGTCACTATTGCAGCAACACCGGCCGCCGATGCAAGAGAAAGATAGGAAGTTCTAGCAGGTGCAACTGTCTCCACCTGTTCCTGTTGAATCTGCACATGTTCTTGGGCATCCAACCAAAGCTGCTGAATGAACTGCTTGGAAACCCCACGTTTGCCGTTCGCTAAATCTTCTTCTGTAAATTCCAACGAGGTTAGTAGGCGCTGCTCCAAGTCCGGAATATGATCTTCTACATAATGTGCCAGCTTTCGGTCATCGGTAGTCTGTCTCCCCAACACCTGAATCAAACGCCAAAYTAGTAAGGCGGTGCCCAGCACSGAYACAGCAAAYAGGACTGTAGTGCCGGTCTTGCCAGACTCTAACCAGAGGGCCGCCGCGCTTAGCGACAAAATTAATACGGAAAAAGCGATAACGAAATAGCTCACCTGCCTCAGAATAAGCAGGTTGCTGCGACGACGACGAAGATTCTTCAGGACTTCTCGAAGATTTTCGAATGTGGGAGACGACATAGAGGCTCTTCTGGCTACAGTGAATAGAAAGACTTATCTTGTACTTGTTGCTCCTCGCTAGGCGACGTCTGAAGGTGAATCACGTCACTGATAATTAGCGCGAAAAAAAGCGAAAAGCCACGCCTTTACTGACCGCGAGCACTGACAGATTGTTTCAGYCGTACRGCTTAACTATCCCATTAACCCGCCCGGAATTGCAAGGGCTTATGGGTGGGAATACCGACAAAGGACCAGCAAAATCAGCTAGTCTGAGGATTGCTCAAATGCAGCAGCGTGATACTCGATTTTGGGCGGAGGTTTGCCCGGAATGAAGGAGAGAAATTTAGCTTCGCAGGAGCATAACGGACGCTCAGCAACCCATTTCCTGAGGACGGTAGTAGGTTGAATCCTTAGGAAACACCCGAATACCCCGTTGGTTGGCATCTTCTAGCAGTTCTTCGAGGCTACGGTGCATTTCAATGTCCTGCAATGTCACCATCGTTGGCCGCGGTAAGACCCAATTCTCAGCCGCCGCATCGGCTAGCGCTTCACGCGGCGTAATCCAGCGGTGCTCCAATATTTCATCGTTGTCTACCACCACAGAAACCGGAACTTTAAGCGGACAAAGAAAGAACCAAGTAGAGAAACGTCTAGGCAGTTTGGGTGGAGTAGTCCAGTGGGCTGTGTGAACAAGCTGTTCGATATCGATGTCGATTCCAGCTTCCTCTTTCGTTTCCCTCACTGCCGCCCGCATTGCGGCCCTATACTCCAAACCTTCCCCATCTAACGCAAAATCTGCCGCATCGACACGCCCCCCGGGAAATACCCAGTGACCTCCGTGAAAGACCAGTTTGGAATTCCGTCTAAGCAACAATACCTCAAGATCCGTCCTATTAGCCGACTCTCGAAGGACTACCACTGTTGCCGCCGGTACGGGCTCAATATCTGTCATAGTCCTTCTCTATCATCTTGCTTCGCTGAGAAAAAGGCTGGCCCAAACGGACTAACCCAGTACGCCATCATAGCAATGACGCTAGCGTATTACTTCCAGCTTTTTACAGCATGGGTTATCACACGCATTGCAGCTGACGCGCCATCGGATTAGAATCTTGCCCACATTTGAAAGAGCCTGCCAGTGGAACCTATGAGAAATGGGCGGGCATAGTCGATTCAGAAATAGCAGGAGAACAAATATGAAAATCAATTTCGAAGGTCAGGTTGCGATCGTAACAGGTGCCGGTGGCGGATTGGGCAAGCAGCACGCCTTAGAGCTGGGTCGACGCGGCGCGAAAGTAGTAGTCAACGACCTAGGT
Organism: Gammaproteobacteria bacterium; assembly: GCA_016762995.1. Taxonomy (GTDB): domain Bacteria; phylum Pseudomonadota; class Gammaproteobacteria; order Pseudomonadales; family Pseudohongiellaceae; genus UBA9145. The sequence continues at coordinate 15,862 of JAESUT010000064.1, forward strand.
GGTTCGGTGGATGGCAGCGGCGGCTCGTCCTCAGCCGCCGAGCAAGTAGCGCAGGAAATTCGCGATAACGGCGGCACAGCGATGTCGAACGATGCATCGGTTACCGATTTCGAAGCAGTTCAGGCGATGGTTGATGAAACCGTTGCAAAATGGGGTCGCATCGATATTTTGGTTAACAACGCCGGCATCCTAAGGGATAAGACCTTCTCAAAACTAGAGTTAGAGAACTGGCATGCCGTTATTGATGTTCACCTTACTGGCAGTCTCAATGCCACGAAGTGTGTTTGGCCTATCATGGTTGAGCAGAAATACGGTCGCATTGTGATGACTACGTCCACATCGGGCTTATTTGGGAATTTCGGTCAGGCCAACTACGGTGCCGCTAAGCTGGGCTTAGTTGGGTTTATGAATACGCTACGCTTCGAAGGTGCCAAGTACAAAGTTTTCACTAACGCAATCGCCCCCATCGCTGCGACAAGAATGACGGTCGAATTGCCGGGCTTTGAGGACAGTGCCGAGAAGCTAGCCCCAGAACTGGTTACACCAGCTGTGGTCTATCTCTGCTCAGAGAAGGCTCCCAATGGCCGCATCATTCAGGCAGCAGGTGGGCGCTACTACTCAGCAGACGTCAGAGAGAATGTTGGCGTCGACCTAGGTCTAGGTGCATCCGTTGAGGATATCGAAGACAATATCGAGGCCATTCTCGATATGAGCAGCAATGCAGGCATTCTAGAAAGAACGCCGCATCGCTAGCAGGTTTTTTCTTGCTCTGAATAGATCAGGCGTCTCGCGCCTGATCTGCCTGCACCTTTTGAATAGATTCACGCTCATCCATTAAGTCCATTAGCGACTTAATGTTTGGCAGCTCAGTCAGTGCATTCCAATTTAGCGCCTTCTTGCACACTATGGTTGCTAGGCTTACGCTAAATTTATAGTAAAAATCTGCGTAACTCATCTCTTTTCCTGCCAAATAGGGGTCAAATTTCGCCAACTGCTGCAATGAAGCGAAGCCTTTTTCCAACTGCTGCTTAACCTGCCCTTTCAGCTCATCCGTAGCGGGAGTACCGAAGAACACATCACCGTACAAGCGTCGCGCGGGCAATTCGATATAGAGCTCCAAATGTCTTATCAACTCCTTTACCTTAGCACGGGCAAAAAGATCCTCAGGGTAGAATGAAGGCCCAATGTTCAGGCTATCGATATAATCGATCATGACGCCAGTTTCAGTCAGGAAGCCTTGCTCAGTCTGCAAACAGGGCACTTTACCCATTGGACTCTTAAGCAAGAACGCAGGCTTCTGATTTGGCAACACATGCACTTCCTCGAAATCCATTGCCTTTTCTATCATGATGGCCTTAACCATATTGTAATAGTTACTGTAGGTCATGCCGTGTAGTYTAATTGTCATTGTTTCTCCAAAGTCACTGCTATGTGACTGATTGTTGAATAGTTGTGGCGCCTTAGAAGACTTCTTCGATTGCGCACGCTAAGCTACTAGCTGAAATTATGCCAGAATTATCCCGCGATTAAATTGCAATTAGAAAACTCACGATGAGCTATCGAATCCTACTGCTTTCTGCCTACGACGCCATGAGCCACAAAATGTGGCGTGGCAGACTGGTGGAAATGTTTCCCGAACACCACTGGACTCAACTTATACTGCCGCCGCGCCATTTCAACTGGCGGATAAGAGGCAATAGCTTGCAGTGGGCTCTTAACGARAAAGACCTGCTCAATCGAGATTACGATCTGTTAATTGTCACCTCGATGGTTGATCTAGCAAGCCTTCGTGGRTTCATACCCCGCATCGCACAGCTACCCACCCTGCTCTATTTTCATGAGAATCAATTCGCCTATCCATTGGGCAACACGATCAGGAACAACAATGTTGAACCACAATTGGTTCCTCTGTATTCAGCACTCTGTGCGGATGCCATCGCCTTCAACAGCGACTACAATCGATCCACGTTCCTGCAANGGGCCAAGGACTTGCTCAATAAGTTACCTGACCAACTGTCCCCAGAACTGCTGGAGAGAATTGCAAAGAGCGAAGTCGTTCCGGTCCCACTAGAAGAATTCCTAAGCGAGCCTCAAACGTCAGTAAGACCAGCACCGAAAAATCCTAAGCAAATTCTGGACGTAGTCTGGAATCATCGCTGGGAATATGACAAGGGCCCAAAACACTTGCTGTGTCTAGTGCAGGCAATCCTTACACAGCGATTGCCAATCAGACTCCATGTCGTCGGACAGCAATTCAGATCATGCCCTGCAGAATTTGAGCAGATAGCAACACTGCTAGAACAGCATGCCGCGGCCATTGCCATCGAACAGGGTAGCTTCGGTTTTATCGAGGACCGTGAGAGCTATTTAGGCCTGCTCAGGCGCTGTGATGTCGTGCTCTCCACCGCTTTACATGATTTTCAGGGCCTTGCCATACAGGAGGCCTGCACATTAGGCTGCACGCCTCTTGTACCTGACGCACTGGTTTATCCTGAATACATCGATAGCGAGTTTCTCTACCCCCTTACTGAACAGCTCAATGAAAGCAGCGGGGACGAGGCGAATTGCGTAGAAATTCTCAAACAACTTGAGAGCTGGCAAAGAATGCTAGCCGAGAATATCCCTCTGCCAAGAATCACTTTAGACAGCTTCTCTCAGAAGACACTTCGAGCTAAGTATGCGGAACTACTAGAAAGATTAGCTAGCAGAGGCGGAAAGTAGCGCGGCTACTCTGCCAGCTCAACTAGCGGAAAAGCAATTTTCTGGCCGATTTGTATACGATTGAAATCCAGCTCTGGATTGTACTGCCGCACTAGCCAAATAGGAGTGGAGTAGCGATTCCTCGCGATAGCACCGATATTGTCATTGCGCTTGATCTCATACTGCTCGACACCCTGRATGCGGTAATTGCTAAAAAACTCCTGCTGCAAAGTCGAATGRAATTCTCGACGCTTAAGCTCGAACTCCGCAATATTCACCCGCGAAAAATCCAGAGTAAGRCGTTTGCCTACAATAACTGGATCACGAAATGCCATATTGTTTAACCTGCGCACATCCCAAGCACGAATACTCAACCATTCCCCAAAATGCCCTAGTGTTTCTGATGCCTGAACTTCGACAGTATTGTTACTCGCCACAGTGTAATCTGACGGATCGGCAGACAAGTTTTCGACAAGTTGTTCGTTACTCTCACTAACATCTATCACAGGGTCCAATGCTTCAGCCGTGCTCTCTTCAACGGTAACTGGAGTGCCCAGTTCTTGATTGTCCGGCAAGACCGCAGCAGGAGGCAGGCGCACTAAGGTGAGCTGTTCCAGTTCTTCTGACGGTGGTGCGGGTGTATCACTGACCGGATTCGTGCGTGCCACGACCTCTTCTGCTAGTTGAGTTTCACTAATTGGAGTTGGTGCAATGGTGGCATCTATACCTGCTAAYTGAATCCCAGCATCACCCTGACCAGGCATAATTAACCGCTGCCCAGGATAAATTCTATGTGGGTCTTGAATCCCATTCACTCCCAAAAGCGCTCGTTCAGTAACTCCATAGCGCGCAGCGATTAGTGAAACGGTATCGCCTCTACGAACTGTGTACGACCCGTCTTCCGATACCGCCGCCACAATCGAAGTCTGTTGACTGCTATCTTGAGGAAGCAAGAGCCGTTGGCCGATTTGAATCCTGTTTCTGCTCTGCAGCTGATTCAACGAGGCAAGTCGGGTCACCGACGTATTAAAGCGCCTAGCGATAACCGATAGGCTATCGCCACGCTCAACCACATAAGCTATATCGGGCGTCTGTACGGGGAATTTGAAATCGGCACGCACCATTGCCAAWATATCTCCCGTGGGGACAACCTCTTCGCGCACCTTAACTCGAAAGCCCGCGGGAATTCTCTTCCCCCCCTCCCACACCACGGGGCGAAGCGCTCGGTTGTCGGCACGCAATTGCTCCAGACTGATACCAATCGAACTGGCAAATACTTCCGCATCGATAAAGGCGTCGGTCTGGACTTCTCTGAAATTAGGGGCGGGGTTAAATTGCACTTCACCGAAGTACTCCTCGGCATTTCTTTCTACTTCATTGACAGCTAGAAATTGCGCATAGAAGTTGCGCGATGCGAACCCGAATGACCGCCCCTTATAATTTGCGATGATTTTTTCTATGTCGGTTGTTTCAGTCTCCCGAACCGCTCTGGCTATTCCGCCGGCACCATGGTTATAAGCAGTTAGCGCCAAGGGCCAAGTGCCGAGCACGCTGTAGTTATACTCAAGCAGGCTCATCGCAGCGCTAGTCGCTGTATAGGGATCCATCCGCTCATCGACAATGTGGTCGATACGCATGAAGCGTTGGCCGGTGGCACGAGTGAACTGCCACATGCCTGCAGCCGATGCGCTAGAAAAGGCGCCAGGATTAAATGACGACTCGACGTGAGGCAGCACGCCAAGCTCCGCTGGCAATCCTTTCTCTCGTATAACATTGTTTATATGCTGTCGGTACGCACCAGACCTTTGTAGTCCACCAAGGAATCTATCTGACTGACCCAACTGCCAACGAACATTCGAAGCAGCAGCGCGCAGGGTCTGGTTACTTACGTCAATGGGCCATAGCGAGAGGATTTCGCGCTGTGAATCTGTAAGCTGATCACGCCCTCCGGTTGCGAGCACCCGCAAGTCTTCCTGAATTTGGCTACGCCTAGCCTCGATCTGACGGCGATTCAATCGCATATCAGTATAGATAACATCGAGATGCTGTGAGTCGTGCAGAAAGCCACTCTGAGTATCAACTTCGGTATAGACACGAACCCAGAAGCCTATAGCCGGTTCTAACTCAGCAGGCCTGGGAAATAATGCCCGGTCTTGAGCGAACGATTGAAGAGGCAGGAGTAGAGAAAATTGCAGTAATAACAGTGAAAACACGAGACGACAGCTAAAGAGAGGCCGCTTAGTGTGCTGAGGTTGTTGCCCTATGTGAACCAATCTGAAGCGCCCTTTATGAACATTAGATTTCGACGGGCTAAAACATAGCAATTATGCGGATGATCGCCAAGTGCTATTTACCGCAGAACTAGCCCAGCTCGGAAAAATGTCGACGCGTCACGAACCCTTCCTAAGGGATATCGTCCAACTCTGAACCTTCCTTTACAGGCAACATCAAATCTTCGCGGGTCACATTCATGTACAAAATAACATTCGAGGCAATATAAATTGAAGAATAGGTACCGATAACTACACCGATGATAAGAGCAACCGCAAATCCCTGAGTAGATTCGCCACCGATGAAAAGGATAGAGAAGAGCACCAATAGTGTAGTAAATGAAGTAATCAAAGTGCGCGATAGTGTTTGATTGAGAGAAATATTGACCATTTCAATCGGCGTGCCCTTACGCAGGCGACGGAAATTTTCACGAATACGGTCGGATACCACGATGGTGTCGTTCAATGAATAACCAATGATCGCCAACAACGCAGCCAATGTATTTAGATTGAACTCGATTCGGAACAGAGAAAAAATCCCGAGGGTAATAATAATGTCGTGCGCAAGCGCCACCACAGCACCCACCGCGAACTTAAACTGGAAGCGCATGGAAATGTAGACCATGATAATAGCGAGAGCCACCAGCATGCCGATTCCGCCTGATTCAACCAGTTCTCCGCCAACTTTCGCGCTCACGTAGTCGGACCCTAATAGCGTGATCTGACTTCCGCTCGCGCTCTGCAGCAATTCGGTAATAGACTCTCCAACGATAACTGCCTGCGCAGCCTGCTCGCCTATTGCAACATTTTCATCTACCGGTAGAAGAATTCGAATGTCGCGATCGGAGCCGAAAGTTACGACTACCGCGTCTTCATAGCTATTCTCACGCAGCGTCTGATTAACATCTTCGACGACAACAGCGTCTGCGTAGCTCAAGCGTACCGATGTGCCGGAGGTAAAATCTAAACCGAACTCCAGTGAGTTGAAGGCGAGCGATATGATAGAAACGATTACCAGAATAGCAGACGTCACGCCCGCAAACTTGCGCACACCCATAAAGTCGATTTGTTTTTCAGGGAGTAACATATTTATCTAATTTCCCGCCTCTATATTCAGGTCGTCTTGCTTGGCAATTTTTCTGTAACTGCCTATGGAGAGTGTCTTGCCAGACTTGCCGCCATAGATCAAATTTACAATTGCTCGCGTGCCGATGATGGCAGTGAACATAGATGTAATAATTCCAATCATCAGAGTGATAGCGAAGCCACGCACAGGACCAGTACCGATCGTATAGAGTACTGCGGCGACTAAGAATGTAGTCAAATTCGCATCGATAATAGTCGTGAATGCACGGTTATATCCCGCGTCGATAGCCTGCTGCGCCGGCGTGCCGATCCCCAACTCTTCACGAATTCTCGTGAAGATGAGCACATTCGCATCCACCGCCATACCCACGGTAAGTACAATGCCCACAATGCCCGGCAGCGTCAGTGTCGCCGGGATTATTGAAGACATCACCGCTACGATCATCAGAATATTCATGATAAGCGCAGCGTTTGCCGCCATACCAAAAGTACGGTAGTAGAACAGCATAAAGAGAACCACGAGACCGGCCGCCACCTGCACGCCCAATAAACCCTGATCGAGATTTTCCTGCCCCATCGATGGTCCGATAACCGATTGCTCAACAATCGTCATAGGGGCCGCTAGAGATCCCGAGCGAATAAGCGGAGCGAGGTCGCTTGCCTCCCGCGCCGTCAATCCAGTGATGCTAAATTGACGGCCCAAAGCCTGCTGAATAACAGCGTGCATGATGAGTTTTTTGTCTTCATAAAACTCAATATCTTCGACTTCCTCACCCTCTTCATTCAAGGTTGTAACGGTGCGTGATTTTGTCTCAATCAAAAGTATGTCTAGGCGTCGGTTCACGTTATCGCGAGTGGCACGGTTCATCTGATTACCGCCCTGCGCATCCAGACTCAAGAGCACCGCAGGTTGACTGTTCTGATCGAGCTGATAAACCGCATTACTTATGCGGTCGCCCTGCAGAACTACATCGTTGTCGACATTGACTAAGATACCCTCGTAATCATAGGTCTCGTAGCTAAGGCTAGGCGCACCTATCTCGGATTCGAGGTGAAATTCCAGTGTGGCGATACGTTGCAGAATTCTGATTGCTTGTGCTGGGTCTTGCATGCCCGGCAATTCTACTACTATCCGATCGGAACCCTGTTGTTGCACTGTGGGCTCTGAAACGCCGAGTGTATCGACACGGTTCAGCAAAGTAGTTCTATTCGCTTGCAGAGTATCGGTTTGAATCTGTAGCGCGGTAGACGGCGTCATGCGCATATCGAGGATAAAGACACCTTCCGCATCACGACTCTGAAACTGTAAATCTGGAAAACTATCAACTAATTCCGATCTGGCTTGACTGCGATCCTCGGAGTTCGCGAAACGCACTTCCAGATGCGAGATTGAAATCAGGTTTAGACCACGACTTCGAATTCTTTGCTCTCTTAAGATCGTTCTGACATTGCTCAGGTTATTTTCCATACGACGCGTCAATGCCGCATCCATGTCTACTTCCATCAGGAAGTGCACGCCACCTTGCAAGTCCAAGCCAAGGTTCATCTTTCCTGCACCTATGGCCTGTAACCAACCTGGCGTGGTAGGAGCAAGGTTCAGAGCTACAATATAGCTCTCGCCCAAAGCCTCTTCTATCGCCGTCTTCGCACGCAATTGGTCATTGAGATTATTCAAGCGAACGCGAATGCTCTCGGCATCTATCTCTTCACCGAAGAAATCGACTTCGGCTGCTTCCAGTGCCGACGTAATGGCCGGCATATCTCCCTGACTCAACTCGGTGAGTTCATGAGAAATCTGCAGGGCGGGATCGTCGGGATAGAGGTTTGGCAAGGAATAGAGAAATCCCCAGATAACCACTAGCAGAATGAGAATGTTTTTCCAGGCCGGGTATTTATTTAACATATTGTGCTACCAGCTAGCTCTTTATCGTCGGTGAATAAACGCGTGCGATTAATTTCCAACGCAACTAGATCTGACTAATTGTACCCTTCGGTAGAACCGCGGCGACTGAAGACTTTTGCAATTTGAGTATTACCTTGTCCGCAACTTCAACGGCGATATAGTCATCACTTACATTGGTAACTTTGCCCATCAATCCACCGGATGTCATTATTTCGTCTCCCTTGGAAACGCTAGTAATCAGGTTTTTATGCTCTTTGGCACGCTTCGACTGCGGACGCCATAAGATCAGATAGAATAGAACGAACATACCGCCGAATAGCATTAGGTTGTAAGTCATCGAAGGTTGCCCTGCGGCTTCTTGAGCGTAGGCTGTGGGGAAGATAAAATTCATAAATGACTCTCTCAGGAGAATAGGTGTTCTGCTCAGGCAGAAAAGACGGTGATTGTACCGGCTTCAATGCAGTTCTTATATCGATTATTGCATTCGCTTTAGATCAGCTGCGAACACGGGTTAGTCTTTCCAAACACACCCACTACAAATACCCTAGACCAGCGCGCAGTGTGCATTTACCTTAACTTGGGATTATTGGCTTATTTTCAAGTGCCTAGCGCCCAGATCAAGAAAAATATCAGAGCTGTTTTTGTTGATCTTCCTGAAACTGGCTGACAAAGGCGCTTAATTTACCTTGTTCTATGGCCTCACGCAAACTCGCCATCAGGGTCTGATAATAGTACAAATTGTGAATCGTATTCAGTTGCGCACCCAACATTTCTCGGCATTTATCGAGGTGGTGCAGATAGGCACGACTGAAATTTTGACAGGTATAGCAGCCGCACTCTTCATCCAACGGAGCCGTATCACTGCGGAAGCGACTATTGCGCAACCTCAGCAGGCCTTTGGAGGTAAATAGGTGCGCATTTCGCGCATTTCTTGTCGGCATTACGCAGTCAAACATATCGATACCTTGACTAACAGCATGCACGATATCAGCCGGTGTACCGACTCCCATTAGGTAGCGCGGTTTGTCTGCCGGCAATCTCTCGCCACAGAACTCAACAACAGCCCTCATCTCTTCTTTCGGTTCGCCAACGGACAGCCCACCTAGTGCATAGCCATCGAAGCCTAGCTCAAGTAATCCTGCCAATGACTCCTCTCGCAGTCCCTCGAACATGCCTCCCTGTACGATACCGAACAGTGCGGCACTGTTATCACCGTGCGCTGTCATGCAGCGCTTGGCCCAACGCAAAGAAAGCTGCATCGAATCTCTAGCTTCTGTCTCAGTAGCCGGATAAGGCGTGCATTCATCGAATACCATGATGATGTCAGACCCAAGTTGATGCTGAATTTCGATGGCATTCTCTGGACCGAGAAAAATTTTCGCACCGTCGACGGGGGACCTGAATGTAACGCCCTTCTCTGTGATCTTGCGCATCTCGCCGAGACTAAACACCTGAAAACCTCCAGAGTCTGTCAGCATGGGTCGCTCCCACCCAGTAAAGTCATGCAGGTCGCCATGATTCATGATGACTTCCGTGCCGGGTCTGAGCATCAGATGAAAAGTGTTGCCAAGGATAATATCAGCGCCAGTATCGCGAACCTGCTGTGGGCTCAACCCCTTTACACTGCCATAAGTACCTACCGGCATGAATGCAGGCGTAGCGACTTCGCCGCGAGGGAACTCCATAGCACCGGTTCGGGCTTTACCGTCGACGGCCTTGATCTGGAACTGCATGTGACAATTGGACATAGGATTTAGACTTGCTTAATAACTACTATTTTAAACTGGGTTTGACTGGCTTCAGCTTCGTTATCTGGCTAATAAATACGGATCAATGTTCTCTAGTCGCTCGAAATTCGATGTCTGGCCAACGCTCTTCCATTAGATTCAGGTTGACCCGGGTAGGTGCGAGATAGGTGAGATAGCCTCCACCATCGATAGACAGGTTGTCGTGCGCCTTCTTTCGAAACTCCTCCAGTTTAGCCTTATTCTCGGAATCCACCCATCTAGCCACGTAGACCGTAACCGGCTCATAAATGGCATCAACCTTGTATTCGTCTTGCAAGCGAAAAGCCACAACTTCAAATTGCAGCACACCGACGGCACCGACGATTAGATCGTTATTGCGAAGCGGCATGAACAACTGCGTAGAACCTTCCTCGGATAACTGCGTCAGCCCCTTCTGCAAAGCCTTCAACTTGAGCGGGTCTTGTAAGCGAATACGTCTGAACAACTCAGGAGCAAAATGAGGAATCCCTAGGAACTTCAACTCCTCTCCTGCTGTAAAGGTATCACCGATTTGAATTGTGCCGTGATTATGCAGCCCGATAATATCACCAGACACAGCCGATTCCGCCTGCTCTCGATCACCAGCAAGAAAGGTCACCGCGTCCGCCACTTTGATATTCTTACCGATGCGGGTATGACGCATCTTCATGCCCTTCGTATACTCACCCGAACAGACCCTCATAAACGCGATTCGGTCACGGTGCTTAGGATCCATGTTCGCCTGAATCTTGAAGATGAAGCCACTGAAGTCTTTTTCTTTCGCTTCGACAATACGAGTTTCTGTTTCTCGATCTCTGGGCTGGGGCGCCCACTCTACGAAATCATCGAGCATTGCCTTAACACCAAAATTCCCCAAAGCCGTACCAAAGAAGACAGGGGTCAGAGTTCCCTCTAAATAAGCGTCTCTATCGAATTCGTGGCTGGCACCGCGCACCAGCTCGATCTCATCTATAAAGTCTTGGGTATAACTGCCAAGCAACTCCGCCGTCTCTGGGCTATTTAGCCCATCGATTATCACCTCGTCATGAATCTGGCTCCCTTGGCCCTGCTGATAGACATAAACCTTGTCTTCAACTAGGTTATAGACACCCTTGAATTCTTTGCCCATGCCTAGCGGCCAATTTATCGGTGCACATTTGATATTGAGAACAGTCTCGATTTCATCGAGAACTTCGATAGGGTCGCGGATATCTCTATCGAGTTTATTAACGAAGGTAAAGATCGGAGTGTCACGCAGACGGCAGACATCCATCAGCTTGATCGTTCTCTCCTCCACGCCCTTCGCCCCATCCACAATCATTAATGCAGAATCCACGGCTGTGAGTACACGGTAGGTATCTTCGGAGAAATCTTCGTGCCCAGGCGTATCGAGCAAGTTCACCATTCGTCCATTGTAAGGGAACTGCATCACCGAGGAGGTCACAGAGATGCCCCGCTGTTGCTCCATCACCATCCAGTCAGATGTCGCATGACGATCCGACTTCTTACTCTTCACCGAACCTGCGACCTGAATCAGGTTGCCGTAAAGCAGCAATTTCTCAGTGATAGTGGTCTTGCCTGCATCCGGATGCGAAATGATCGCCAATACACGGCGGCGCTTTATTTCGTCGATTAGTGATTCAATACCCATGCTGATGATTGCCGTGTTATGACCAGAGGCCGTGTTATAACTAGAGATAGTGCGAAGGCATGCTCTCTAGTTCAGATTGCAGGATTTGCAGGCCCTATGCCTACCCTATGCCCGTTGAAATCGGGCGCGATTATAGCAGCAGGGAGCAAGCGTAGGGAAACCGACCTGCCACACTGGCTATTCATTGGTCTATGGCTAGTCTCGCAGTTACTCTACAATACCCTGCAACAGCAATGAGAACAGAAGCCCGAGGACTCTCAGATATGGATTTCACTCTATCCGAACAACAAATCGCCTTGCAGCAATCCGTCCGCAAGTTTGCGCAACAAGAACTGCCAGCTATCGCCAAACAAATAGAAGAAAGCGACGAACCACCGGGTATCGAACTACGTAAGCGCTACGCCGAACTGGGCTATCTCGGCGTTAACCTTGACGAAAAATACGGCGGCGCCGGCATGAGCCACCTCGATGCCGTGATCGTCTTGGAGGAGATCGCCAAAATCTCCATCGCGGTAGCCTTCCCCATATTCGAATCCTGCTTCGGCCCGAGCTTAGCGATAGCGCATTTCGGTAGCGATCGACTGAGGGAGAAATTCTTGCCCAGAGTCTGCTCAGGCGAGATCGTCGTCGCCGTATCCATGTCGGAGCCGAATGCCGGATCGGCACTAACCGATCTTACCACCCAGGCTCAAGTTGAATCCGGCCGGGTAATAATCAATGGCAATAAGCGATGGATCGGTAACTCCACTCACGGAGACTACATCATCCTCTGGGCTCGAAACACCGAGACCAAGAAGGTGCAAGGATTCGTCGTTGACCTCCACTCAGAAGGAATCACCAAAGTGAAGATCGAGGGCAAGATGGCACTCAGGTCAGTTCAGAACGGTGACCTCGAGTTCAAGGACGTGTTCGTTCCTGCTGATGCCAAGCTGGCTAAGGCTGATGACTTTGCCACTGGAGCTAATGAGATCCTCAAAGCTTCAAGGATCAATGTTGCTTGGGCCGCTGTTGGAGCTTCCATTGGCTCATACGATGCTTGTATCAAGTATGTGACTTAGAGAAAGCAGTTCGGCAGACCTATCGCTGGATTCCAAATCTCGTAGGAGAAGCTAGCCAGGATGATGGGAAACATCCAAGCTATGATGGCTCTTTGTGTTCGAGTGACTAATATGTTCTCAGAAGGGAAAATGGCAACAGATTTTCAGCAATTATTGAAAAGTAATAAGGTTTTATTGAG
>JAESUT010000011.1 GCA_016762995.1 Gammaproteobacteria bacterium
GAGCACGAGACTCGCGTTAACCACCACACCGCTGAGTGCGATCATGCCAAGCAGCGAAAAGAAAACCAGATCGGCCCCCATGATGAAGTGCCCAACAATGGCGCCAATGGCACCGAAGGGAATTACACTCATTATAACAAGCGGCTGTGTGTAGGATTTAAGCGGTATAGCTAGCAATGCATAGATAATCATCATCGCTAGCGGAAAAGTAGACAATAGATCTGACAGTGAATCTGATCGTTGCTCGCCTTCACCACCCACTTTCAGCTCTACATCCATATCTCGCGCCCACCGGTCCTGATATTTGGCGAGTATTTCACGGCTTATTTCTTCGGGCTTCACAATGCTGCGATCTATGTCACCGCGCACGGTAATAATACGGCGGCCATTCTGTCGATTGATGCTGGAGTAGCCATTACCCAACGAGAAATCGGCGATGCTCAGAAAAGGCACCTCTGCGCCGTTTGGCGTTCGTATTAATAAATCTTCCAAATTACCTAATGATTGTCGCTCGTCTTCGGGGTAACGCACCATGACTCGAATATCATCCGAGCCCCGCTGAATACGCTGTGATTCAGCCCCATAGAAGGCCTGCCTAACCTGAGTGGCAATATCATTCAGTGTTAGGCCCAGAGTCTTACCGCGCTCTAGGAGCTGAATCTGCACTTCCTGTTTCCCAGCACGAAACGAATCCGAGATATCGAAAATACCAGGATAACGGCCTAGTTCAGCACGCAGCTCCGCTGCCGCTAGCTTCAGGTTTTCTTCATTGCGCCCTTCTAGGCGGTAATTAAGTGCGTCGCCGGCAGAGAATGAATCCGACACGAAGGTCACTTCCAAAGCATCAGCAATGGTGCCGACTTTTTCGCGCCATCGATCACGAATCATTGCCGAACTAATCTCGCCCCGATCAAAGAAAGGGGTCAGGTATAACACAACCTCAGCAATCTCACTACTGCCCGCATTTTGCCCGGGATTCCCCGGCCCTCCACGAGGCGCGCGCCCACCGATAATAGTTAAAATGCTATCCACCACACTCTCAGTTTCTTGCGCAGCCATACCGCTGGCCTTTAAGGCGATCAGTTCTTCTTCAAGCTCGGCTGATAATTCGAGGGCCTTCTCCTCCAGAATAGAAACGGCTTCCTCCGTAATAAAACCCGGGACACCCGCCGGCATAACTACTGTTCCGTAGATCACGTCACCCTCRACCGACGGCATAAACTGGAAGACTACCCGCCCAGACATCAACAAAGCCAAGGTAATAATGATGACACCTGTTGCTGCAGACCAAGCCGCGTAACGGTATTTAAGGACCTTCTTTAAGGCACGCTCATAACCGTGTTCGGCAAAATACTCCATAGCATGGGAGATCTTGCCCTGAAAATTTTGCCACGCAGTGACGAGCCAGGTGTTTTCAAGAAAATAGCCCTCTGTCTTACGGTGCGCAATATGCCCAGGAAGAATTAGTTGRGACTCCACTATGCTCGCGATCAAGCAGAATACGACCACAGCGCCGATAGCATTGAAGAAGGCCCCCATTTGCCCACCTAGGAGCAGGATCGGCAGAAAAGCAGCAATAGTTGTCAGCACGCCAARGATTACCGGCACTGAGACTTCTAGCGCCCCTTCAATCGCTGCCTCTTCTTTCGAATAGCCCTTCCGTTCGTACGCGTGGATGCGTTCGCCAACAACGATCGCATCGTCCACGATAATACCGAGCACGAGGATAAACCCCATTACTGTCAACGAGCTAATGGTAAGCCCCGCTGTAGGAAACAAGGCCAAGGCACCCGCTATCGCGATGGGAATACCTGCTGCAACCCAGATGGCCAATTTAAAACGGAGAAACAAGGCCAAAATCACCAACACCAACATCAAGCCCGTGTACGCATTCTGGGCCACGGTGAGAATACGTTCCTGCGTCGCTATCGCCGAATCGGTAACTACATCTAGTGTCATACCCTCGGGTAAGTTGAAATCTGTAGACGCCATCCATTCCCGCACTTGCCTAGCCGAAGCAACAATGTCTTCGTCACCGACGCGCAACACGTTGATAATGACCGCGTTCACGCCATTGACTCGAGCGTCCAGATAGCCTTCTTCGAAACCATCTTTGACAGTGGCAATTTCACCGAGACGCAGCTGCGTACCATCGGGAAACGACTGCACTACTATGTTCGCGTATTCATCACCGTTGTAAACCTGCCCCTTAGTACGCAATAGGATTTCACCCGAGGCAGTTCGTATTGTCCCACCCGGTAAATCCAGCGACGCTCGATCGATAGCGCGAGAGATCTGATCCAAGGTAAGGCCATACTGGCGAAGCGTAAATTCGGAAACCTCGATAGAGATCTCGAAGGGTCGAATGTATTCAATGTTTACTGTGGAAACACCGTCGAGATCCAACAGGTCGTTGCGGATATTTTCCGCCACCACTTTTAGATTTCTGTCATCGGTATCGGACGCCAATGACAGGGTCATCACATTCCCGCTAGTGCTGAATGCACGTACAACTGGTTTTTCTGTTTCAGTTGGGAAGGTAGTAATTGCATCTACCTTGCCCTTGATGTCATTGAGTGCGCGATTTATGTCGGCACTGCTGGTGAGCTCTAGAGTGACATCACAACCGCCCTCTCTAGCTGTACTGGTTAGCCGCTCTATGTCTTCGGCGCCATCTAGCGCCTCTTCAATTCGCAGACAAACCGCCGACTCGGATTCGGCCGGAGTCGCACCTAGATAAGCAACACTAACCTGAACAATCCCAAAATCTATGTCGGGAAATTCTTCCTGATTAAGATTGAAATAGGAAATGACCCCTCCCGCCAAAAAGATCATCATCATCAGATTGGTGGCGACTGGATTCTTAACAAACCATGTGATTGGAGTTCTCAAAGTTGACCTCTACCTCAATAATTTTGCTGCCGAATACTACGGACTCGCCACTTAAATAACTTCTATGATCGGCTGCACAGACATGCCGTTAACTACCGCCTGAATCGGCGAGGTGCAAATAAATTCCCCTGGCAGCAACCCACCACTTATCAGCACGCGATCTTCCTCTAATCGATAGATCTCAACATCGCGGTAGTACATCTTATTTTCCGCGTCTACTACCAGCACTTGGTTGTTATTGCGAATAACTGATCTAGGTAGCGAAATAAGGTCGTGAACGAGCTTGCCTTCGATGTTTGCCTTTACATATAAACCTATAGGCAAGGGTATCTGGGCATTCTTACTGGAAGAAGCCCCTGTAAAAGGAGCGCCTGTATCAGGCTGCCTCACGCGGATAATTGTTTGGACGGTGTTGCTGTTGGCATCGATGACGGCTTCAGTACGCACGAGCTTGCCGGACCAACTGTATTCATCACCACCATAGAAGCCCTTCAATGTAACATCAGGTGCGAGTTCGTCTGCCAACTCACCACGCATGCCTAGCGGCACATCAAGAAACTCTAATTGACGTATAGCGAGGGGCACACGCACTTCAACCTCATCGGCACCAAGCAATACCGCTACTGATTGTGCCCGGCTAACGTACTGGCCCAATTCGACATCCCGCGATTGAATAATCGCATCGAAAGGAGCACGAATATTTGTTCGTTCCAGATCAAGTTCCGCCTGTCTAAAGCTTGCTTGAGCATCTGCGAGTCGTGCTGTATTTACATCTGCGGTTCTCTTCGCGCCTTGCAATTGCGCGTCGCTCGCGAGACGCTTATCTGCCAATTCGCCAAGCCGGTCCAATTCATTGCTGGCAAAGATTGCCTCGGCCTGAGCCTGCTGCATTGCTGCATTGCTGCGCGCTTTAGCAATCTCGTAGTCACTGCTCTGTAAACGCAGCAATGTCTCGCCTTGTGCAACAAAGCCACCAGCCTCCATCGCAGACGATATCCATTCTACCGGGCCCGCTACGGGAGCGGACAAGCTCGCAACTCGAGATGCCTGAACCTTGCCTTGTGATTCCACATATAGCCGCACAGAACCGGCTCGAACTTGTGCTACCCGAACACTGACAGCGACGATTTCAGCTGCCACCTCTTCCACCACCGTAGGGGTTCGTAGCAATAGTGCCGCGAAGAGAATGCTGCCCACCATAATACCAATGGGAATTAATACTCGCTTCATGCGCAAGCTCCTGTGTGTAACTTCCGTGTACTTAACTTTCGTGCTTTCAATTTTGTCTTCATTTGTCTATTCGCATTTATTTACACTTCTACTATTTGCACTTCTACTTAGTTAGTACGTAAGAACCGAATAATCCTTGCGCTCTACCTGTCTCGAATCCAGCTCCCCTCGGCGCTTTACTTGTATCTTGCTCAGTTAGCCACACGGATTGATAGCTCATCAGCCCTAAACCTGAGCGCCTCGCCAACCGCCTCACGAAGCTCTACAAAATGATCTTGCATAGCTTGACTCGCTAACTCGCCATCCTGCTTATTCAGGCTCACCCTGAGTGAGCTCAGAAGCTTATCTATCGAGCCTGCCCGTAGATCTGGGCGAATTCCAAGCTCTATCATTTGATCCACAAACTGCGCCTTTAGGTCATTGCCTATAAGCCTAACCACTAAGTTATCCGCAATTGCCGACATCGCCTCCAGCAATGCCCGCCAATGGGGCTGCATCGCTTCAAAATCCTCTGCTTCGGCTGCTAACTCTGCGACTAGTTTCTTCAGCTGGATGAGTTGCTCAGGTGACGCCGCGACAACGGCATTCTTCGCAGTCATGGCGGTCAATACACTAAATGCCTGCAGGAATTGATCGACAAGAAGCGGGTCTGGATAGTCACCAAGCGCCATAAGGGGGCCCAGGACCGCCAAACTGGCGGATTTCACACTCTGCACTCGTGCCCCGCCTGGCTGGGTACGAATAAGCCCTAGCTGCTCCAACTGCGACAGCGCTTCGCGCACAGCCCCACGGCTGGCATCAAATCTTGCCGCAAGATCTCGCTCCGAGGGAAATCGTTCACCACTTCGATAGCGTTGTTGAAGTATTTCGTCACGCAGAATGGCAGCGATTTCATGGCTAATTGTGTTGCTTGAGGACATCGATTACCTATTAATTGGAACGCTTGATAGCAGAATCTACACATTATTTGGTCAGACCAAATTGGTCCGACCAAATATAGGGCCAAAATCATATAGTGCAAGTCGCAGTCGACGAACCGAGCTAAATATTTGCTGACTAGATGATTCAGGCCTAGAAGTTTGCTGGTTCACAGAATCGCTTAGTAAAATAACGAAGGCGCTACCAATGTTGACTCAATCCGATGCCCTGGGAGCATGATTGGAACCGAGGCTGCCTATGAATTCAGGGATCAAGGCGCTCACTGGTATCTCACTAATATTGCTGCATCTACACTCCCACAGACAATGGCCGCCACCCGCGTTTTCTCGATCGCAGAAAAGATGTAGAAAACCGCGCCACTTGTGGGCGAAGCGGTTGTTCACCTGAAGCAAATCTGCTTAAATCTTACACTCTTTCGCTCAATTGACCTCAATTTTCCCGTAAAACCAATATCAATAGATTCTCACAGGGTTATAATTCGGCCGACGTTACAAACAGCCCCCTCTCACGCGCAGCTAGACAGAAGAAAATTATCCTATGGAACCGATAAAAAAGTATTTGATCGATAACTTCGAAGGGGTGTTCGTCCTCGTCATTTTAGTATTCGTGAGCGCTATCGTGTGGTTTGTGGAGTCGAAGCTGTCTTTCCTGAATTTCTTCTATCTGCCGGTCTTGTTGAGCTCCTACTACTTGGGTATCCGCTCAGGTGTGTTAGGCGCATTTTTATGCTTCCTGATTATCGGCATATTCGCCGGCATTTACCCAGATCGCTTCACTGCCCCCATGGACAATTTTGGCCTTGCGGCTTCAGTACTAACTTGGGCTGGTTTCTTAATCCTAACCGCCGTCATCGTAGGTTTTACCCACCGCGAGCTACAAGACAAGATTACCGAGGCGCTGCGTTCGAAAGCCGAAGCGAGTGGTAATGCTGAACTGCTTGAACAGACTATGACCACCATTCGAGAATTCGAATCCGAACTAGACTATAAGGTGGAAGAAAGAACCCGCGTACTCGAAGAGAAGACAAAATCCATTAGGGCACATAAAGAAAAGGTTGAAGAAACACTTTATTCAACCATGGATCCAGCTGTTGTTAAGCTGATGATCGAGGGTCGCATCCGCACTGAGAATCGCCGCATTAGCGTGATGTTCTCCGACCTTAAGGGCTTCACCAAATACTCTGAAGAGCACTCGGCAGAGGTTGTGATTACCGAGTTAAATAAATATCTAGGAGACATGGAAACCATCTTGCTCAACTACAACGCCCATATCGACAAATATATGGGTGATGGCATCATGTCCGAATTCGGCGCACCCATTCGCTATGAGAAGCACTCTCTTCTCGCCGTGGCCTGTGCTTGGAAGATGCAGGAGAAAATGCAGCAGGCCAAACACCCTTTCGAGCTAAGAGTGGGCATAGCGACTGGTGTCGCCACTACCGGCATCATCGGTGCGAAGCGTCAGTCATTTACAGCATTCGGCGACACTGTGAACCTAGCCTCACGCATTGAGGGCATGTGCGAACCAGGCCATGTCACAGTCGATGAAGCAACATTTAATGAATGCAAAGATGTATTCGATTTCAAGCCTGTCTCTGGCCTTGCGTCCTATACACAATCGGGCAACCCCGCGCTAGTTGATGAAATTACAGCCCTGATCAAAGCGGTAGACGCCAACGACAAAAACGTCTCAATGCGCGTCGAGCTAGCTAGCCTACTAAAAGAAGCGAACGATCCAGAGCAGGCGCATCTGCACTTAAAACTCGCCATGGGGCTCGCGCCCGATAACAAAGACGTAAAAGTTGCCTATGCAGAGAACTCTGTAATTATGGAACAACAGCGGGACCTTACAGTTCGTGGTCGCCGCAGCACTGTCCACCTCTACGAAATTGTCGCATTCAAGAACCCTCTTGATAGGGCAAAACAGCTTCCTTCTCACCTACTAACAGATTTACAAGAGAAACTGGACAAGCTCGTTACCTATCCGGAAGATTTCATCTTACCGGTTGAATGTATTGATGGCTCCGTTGGCTTCGCTAGACTCACGGGTATCACAGCATTCCTGATAGCAGATCGAATGAACCTTGTCGACCAAGAGAAGCACGACATCCTCGAAGCCGGCTATTTGGCTGAAATAGGCAAGACCATCGTGCCGGAAAACATATTGAACCGTAATGGCGGCCTAACCGAAGACGACTTCACTCATATTCATATGCACCCACGAGAGGGTGTGCGTAAGCTACGCAATGCCGGCTACGAAAATGAAAAAATGCTAGAACTCATTGAGTGCCATCACGAGAACTATGATGGCTCTGGCTATCCCGCAGGTATTCAAGGCGAAAATATACCAATCGGCGCTCGAATTCTGGCAGTAGCCGAGGCCTATATCAGCCTAACCTCAAACCGACCTTACCGCGACCCATGGGATGGTCGGGCAGCACTGACTGAAATCACCAAGTATATCCGCACAGGAAAATTCGACCCCATGATAGTAAACACATTATCCGAGATCGTTGGCGAGCTCGACAAAAAATAGTCCAATACATTTTATTTAAGGAATCACAGTAATGAAAAACGCTAGCCGAATTACAACAATCGCCGTACTGGCAATCCTGCTTTCAGCCTGCGGTATGTTCGCCCCCAAGACTGTTTGGATCGACGTCCGCTCACTCGATGAATACGCAGAAGACCATATCTCGAATACGGAAAATATCCCACATACTGAGATCGCTGCACAGATAAGCGATCTTAATCTAGACAAAGACACACCGATCAAGTTGTTCTGCCGCAGCGGCGTTAGAGCAGGCCTTGCGCAAACAGCCTTGCAAGATCTCGGCTACACGAATGTAGAGAACGTCGGCGGCATTGCAGATGCCAGGATAGTCTTAAACCAATAGTCCTGCTGTATGTAGTGCGATAGGTAGTGCGATTGACACGCATAAGGTCGTAGGGATTAATTAAAATCCCTACGGCCTTTTTTATTGTCTGACTAGGCATGTCTAGCTTCGGATTTTGGCTGAGTACCTTGCATTGAAATAGGTCACTCTAAACTCAAGTAAGTCGCCCGTTACTATGCACTTTGCGTGTAGTTTCGCGCTAGACATGGCAAACTCAGGAAAAATGACACAATAGACGCCGCCACGCGGCAGGAGCGATTCATGACCCTTTCCAAGAAACTGCTTATCAATTTACTTGCCGGCTGCACGCTGGTATTGGCGGGAGGTATCGCTAATGCAGCCGATGCCGATATTGCGGCCGCATTGTCCCATACCGATCGCCTCAGCGGCGATGCAGAGGCAGACGATAAACGCATGCCGGCCCAGGTCCTCGCATTCGCAGGGCTTGAGACTGGAATGGATGTTCTTGAGCTTGAAGCCGGCGGCGGTTACTACACAGAAATCCTAAGTCGCTCCGTAGGCGCAAGTGGCAGTGTCATCTTGCAACACGCGCCGGGCCTAATGGGATTCGTTGGTGATGGCATCGATCTGCGCACTGCGAACAACCGACTTCCGAATGTTACAGTAAGCATTACTCAGTTCGATGATCTGGACGCTGCCGACAATTCAATCGACATGGTGACCTGGATTCAGGGGCCACATGAACTTGGCTTCGCACCGGATGGAAATAGCCTCGGTGATGCAGCCGGCGCCTTTCGTGAAATCGCTAGAGTATTGAAGCCAGGTGGCGTATTCGTTGCATCCGATCATCAAGCCCCTGACGGCACAGGACTCGAAGCTGGCGGCACGTTACACCGTATTGAGCAGAGCTGGGTTACTGAAATGGCTGAAGCGGCAGGACTTAGCATTGCCGCGACCTCAGATCTATTAAAGAACTCAGACGACCCTCTAACTGATGGTGTCTTCGCACCCGCTATTCGTGGCAAGACCAGTCAGTTCTTAGTTTTATACAGAAAGTAAACTACCAGAGGGCTTTTAAGCTACTAACTAGGAGGTATTAAGGTACCCAACTAATTCTAGTCGACAATCAATGATGGCAATTAACAGCACCGACTCTCGAAGAGTCGGTGCTGTGCATCACGAAGAAGATATCCTGCAACGCAAAATCACCTACCTGCTAGAGAATACTAAAGCCAAGCTAGTCACCAATCTGTATCGTCTTTGCCTCTGGGCTGATCTGTGCATTGTCACCAAGATGGATCGCTTTCTGTGGGCCATGGCGCACCCTTGCATCGACGAAATGTCTCTATGGGTTGATTGCAAAGTTTAGGTCATGCAGAGATGGATGCTGATGCTAGTTCTTCGTCATTTCGCCGCGCAGATACTCGATAGCGACATTGATCGACTCGCCATCAACGTCTACCAGACGGTTTGCCTGACGCATCGCCGCATCGGGAATGCTATCGATGAAGGCATTAATAGCCTGCATAAATTCTGGCTGCGCCGCCGCATTGGCAGAGGCCAAAAACATACCATCGTAGGCTAGTAGCGCATTGCGCGGATCATCCAACAGCAGCAAATCGAAGGCGGCCACGCGACCATCTGTCGTATAGGCGCTGATGACATCGACCTGCCTTTCTGCCACAGCGGTATACATAAGCGACACATCGAAGGTAAGTTTATTCGCAAAGTCCATGTTATAAAGATCGCGAAGCCGAAACCATTCCGTTCGACCAAAAAATTCCAGATCGGAACCTGCGGTAAGCTCAGCGGCTATAGGTATCAAGTCCTCTATCGATGTTACTCCTAGCTCGAGAGCACGATCGCGGCGCATGGCGAGTGCATAACGATTCTGAAACCCAGTAAAGCCTATCGTCGTTACGTTTTGTTCTTCGAGAAATTCGATAACACCGTTTCTAATTCCTTCTCTACCAGGATTGCTCTCACGGCTCATGAAGTTAGCCCAGACTGTGCCAGTATACTCAACATAAAGGTCTACGGTGCCGTTACGAATCGCTTCAAACACCACCGCCGAACCCATACCTAAACGTTGCTCTACACTGAAGCCCGCCTCTTCCAATTCTGCCGCAAGCAAGCCAGCCATGATGTACTGTTCGGTGAATGGCTTTCCGGCCACGACAAAATCAGCGCGGGGCTGAGGCATTAGCCCGTACAATACAACGGAAATAATAATTGCGATGGCGCCATAGACACTCATTCGAATGCGCCTCAGTCTAGCTGAATCCACCGCCTCATTGCGTTTCTCTAGAAGCCATTGGATAGAGGCAACCAAACCATCCAGGCTCACCGCTAAACCAGCCGATGCGAAACTGCCTACCGTGACTGCGACTAAGTTACGTGTCTGTATGCCAGTGAATATATAGTTTCCGAAACTAGTCGCGCCAACCAGTGTCGACAGCGTAGCCAAGCCAACAGTCCATACCACCGCTGTGCGAATGCCCGCTACGATTACCGGCATCGCTAGCGGCAGCTTCACCTCGCGCAGTATCTGATTCGGCGACATACCGATACCTTTCGCAGCCTCGATCACAGAGCCAGATACCGACTCCAAGCCGGTGACCGTATTGCGTACGATAGGCAACATCGAATACAGAGTCAGGGCGATGAATGCAGGTAGAAAGCCTATGCGGCCACCTAATAGCGCAACTACCAGAGCTAGTATCGCGAGGCTTGGAAAGGTTTGAATAATGCTGACAATCGCCAGCAGTGGCCGTTTAACACGTGCCGATTGCTCCGCCCAAACACCTAAGGGGACAGAGATAAGAATACCCATGGTGATGGCTGCGAGAGTCAGCAGCAGGTGACCCTGGAAA
This sequence comes from Gammaproteobacteria bacterium, assembly GCA_016762995.1. Lineage (GTDB taxonomy): Bacteria > Pseudomonadota > Gammaproteobacteria > Pseudomonadales > Pseudohongiellaceae > UBA9145. The sequence continues at coordinate 10,792 of JAESUT010000011.1, forward strand.
TAGGCCGGCAGCAATGATAGTTGTTCGCGTAAATTCTCACTCACCGCGCATCAACTCCTCGAGGCGCTGAGCTCGCTGTCGCGGCATGGCGACGATATCGCGTACGTAGTCGTGCGATGGATTGTTTAACAATTCCCTCGGTGTGCCAATCTGTAGGACTACCCCTTCACGCATCACCGCGATACGGTCAGCTAACAGCAAGGCCTCGGTCATGTCATGAGTAACCATGACTACCGTTAGCCCCATGTCCTGTTGGATACTCTTGAATTCTTCCTGCAATTCGCTACGCGTGATCGGATCGAGAGCACCAAACGGTTCATCCATCAACACCACTTCCGGTCTCGCCGCGAGAGCTCGCGCCACGCCTATGCGCTGTTGCTGCCCACCAGAAAGCTGCAATGGACTGCGATCGCCGTATTCGTCAAAGGGTAGCCCCACCATCGCCATGCACTCTACACAGCGAGCGCGGACATCCTTCGCAGACCACTGCAATAACCGTGGGACGGCTTCCACATTCTCGGCTACTGTTCGATGTGGGAACAAACCTATTCCCTGAAATACATAGCCAATATTACGACGCAGTTGCTCAGGATTCTGATCCAGCACATTGCGTCCATTGACCAGTATCTCGCCACTAGTCGGCTCTTCCAAACGATTGATCATCTTCAGAGTTGTGGTCTTACCACAGCCTGAGGCACCGATAAGACCGAGGAATTCGCCGCGTTCTATGGTGAGAGATGTATCTGCCACAGCAAGCGTTTTTCCGCCGTCATATGACTTTTGTACGTTTTTTAGTTCGATCATGGAAGGAGACATACTAGCAAATTAAAACAAGATAGGGGTATTCAACGTACAGGGAAAGCTGCTTAGACTCCCTGCTGCAAAACTTTCCAAAAGCTCAAGTTCTAACATTATTGTTCCATTTCGAGAGACTACACAATAGACTAAATTTCAATGACCATTAATGACCCCTCACTCATCAACTGAGAAATACCATGAAAAAACTGCCTTATAAGTGCTTAGCGCTGCTAATGTGCATTACAGCCAACCTGAATTCGATTGCTCAAGTAAACCCAACAATGCCCGAAAATGAAAAAATCATCAGAGAGTTTATTGCTTCTTGGTCACGGCTCGATGCCGACGAACTTGCCAGCTATTTCACTGAAGACGGCACTTATCACAATATCCCTTCATCAGCAGTACAAGGCCGCGACAATATCCAACAATTTATTACCGGCTTCATCCGCCCATGGGACAGCACCGACTGGGAAATAGTTAGCCTATTGGCCGAAGGTGACATAGTCATGGTGGAGAGGCTAGACAAGACTGTTGTCGCTGGCAGTGCCGTGAACCTTCCCTGTTTTGGCTACTTCGAACTAGAAAATGGGAAAATTAAAATATGGCGCGATTATTTTGATCTACCGACCTACACGAATGCACTAACCCAGGCTCTGCAGAGCAACTAACTAAGAAAGAAATTAGAGCTAACACGCTGTTGAGAATGACTGTATAAAAAGAGTATCTCTAACAATTAACAGTAGTCATTGTACGATCAAGACTGGCACACTATCAGCACCCGAAAGAAGAACAATCTTCCAACATCAAGAACGCCCGAGGAATTGCTATGAACCTGCGCCTACATGCTCTAACCCTCACAGCCTGCCTATTCAGCACTGCAAGTTTCGCTCAATCAACAGAGCCCTATCAAGTACCTAGAACAGAATTTGGGCAGCCTGACTTTCAAGGTGCTTGGAGCACTGTGTTTAACACCATGCTGGAACGCCCTGGAGGGCTTCCTTTGATACTCTCGCCGGAACAGGCCGCAGGATTTGCTGCAGCCGTGTCGGACAATCTAGGTGACAATAACGACCCCGATGTCGATAGATTTGGCACACCAACACTCGCCAAGGTGAATGGAGAGTTTAGAAGCTCTGTCGTTGTATATCCCGAAAACGGCGTGCTGCCCTACAATGAACTTGGCACACAGATGTCTAGTTATGACTACTTTAAAGGCGACTCTGGATTCGATCATCCCGAGGAAAGGCCAGGAGTCGAGCGTTGCATCGAGGCCTGGGGATCACCCCCCATGCGCGCATTCATGTATCAGTTATTTCATGGCTTCGTGCAGACCAAAGACACTATCGCCATCATAAGCGAAGAAGCTGTAGCACTGCGCGTCATTCACATGGATGGCTATATCCGGCCCGATGCCATCCGAAGTATGGAGGGACACTCTATCGGCCAGTGGGAGGGCGATACATTGGTTGTTGAAACCACTCATTACAGCGATGTAAACCCGGCCCGCGCAACAATTGGACGACCCATGTTGATCAGCAGCGCGGCCCGCGTGACTGAACGTTTCACACGAACCTCCGAGAATGAGCTGAACTACCAATACACGGTAGATGATCCCACTTATTACACCGAGCCTTGGAAAGGTGAATTCTCATTCACTCGTGACGCGAGCGGCCACATCTATGAATTTGCCTGTCACGAGGGCAACTACAGCATGGTAGGTGCGCTGCGCGGCGCTAGGGCACAAGAGGCGCAAGCAGCGGAGAAAGAAGCAGCAACTACTCAGTAGTGATGGCACTGGCAGGTTCAAGTTGGCAATCAGGAAAACATTCGAATAAGCACTTTAGATGCAACCCTTACCTGCGTTCGCCGAAACTAGTCATCTTCTAAATGCGTTCCCTTGTAGATTTTGACACGACACTCTGGAGGTTTTCCGTGATCATCGACAGTAAAGATATTTCGAAGAAGTCTCTTTTTATCCTTCTTCTCGCCGGTATAGCGATGGGTAGCTTATTTTTATGGTTGTTGCTTAGCATCATATCTATCTTCGTATCCGGAAGTGTGGACATAAGCTTCGAATCCGCATCAGGACTAGCCGGATTCACAACAAGCCTCCTTATCTGGCCATTCTTTGCTCTGATCTGGGCCTGCCTTACTTGGCTCTTCTTGACCCTCGGTTTGTCGACAATCAATCGATTTACATCGCTCACTCTGAAGACTAAAAACTAAGAGCATGGCTAAAATACCGCCAATGGATTCACCGGCGAGCCCATACCCATCTCTATTCGCAGCGGAGCAGCTGTAAACATAAAACTATAGCGACCTAAGTCTTTCGCAATTTCTGCCGCACGGCCAAAATCGAGATTATCGAAGATAGATACGCCGAGTGAGACCAGTGCTAGGCTATGAAGTGGCAGGAACACGTTGGGAATGCCGCTGGGTGCTACATCGTTCCACATGTCGTGACCAATCATGGCAACGCCTCGCTCCTTCAGAAAATAGGCTACGTCGGCATGGTAACCAGCAACACCTTCTGAGGTTGGCCAAGCACCTAGTGCCTCGCGACGCTTCCAGCGACCGGTATAAAGAAGAATCACATCACCCGGTTCGACGCGAACACCCTGAATTTCTTCCAGCAACAGCAGATCATCGTAGTTGATCGCCGTTCCCGGCTCTAGCCAACCATCCTCCGTTGCCCTACCCGGCAATAGCGTTGCGTCGAACAGAACTCCACGGGTCACGATGCCATCTTTGTGTGCATTGATATCGCCACGCGGACAACCCCCTGCAGCCTCGACTTCCTGATAGGTAACGCCGTTATAACCACTGCCCTCGTACATGATGTGACAATCCAGCGCATCGAGATGACTGTGTATAGTCCCGTGGTAGCTGCCGCTGTACTGGTAACGGTCTGCGGCACCTGTCGGGCTAACCCGCAGCACCTCGCGCGTTAACACGGTGGAGGCATCAACAGCCGGCTCTTGATTCACATCGTGAGCTAGCGATACAGCGATGCCTTCTTGCACAAGAGACGCGGCTTCTTTGCGCTTTTTAGGTGTAATCAGGTTCGCAGCTCCTAGTTCATCACTGTCCCCCCATCGGCCCCAATTGGATAATTCATCCATCGCTCGATGAAAATCCGCCTCTGTTTCTATAGTCGGGTGAGACTGAGCTAGAGCGAATTGAGCGGTCACAGCAACCAACAACAGTGAAAGCTTCCTACAACAACCTGAGACTCTGTTAAATGTCCTCATACCTATTAACCTATTAACCTATTAGCCCTACAATCTATTATTCAACCAACATATATAATTTGTTATGGACGAACACGAACATATTTCTGTAACTTTCTCGGCGCAGGCTCTCCACCAAACAAGTTTCCAGCTGCATCGGCGGCAACAAATTCGGCGCCGTTTCCAACTGTGCTTCTAGGGTCGCCCGTCGGGAGTTGAATGAAGTAATTCACCCAACCAAGATTCGCATCACCGATACGAATACCCATCTCCCAACCTGGATTCTGCACATCGTCGGATTCGGAATCCGCCACATAGATATTGTCATGCTGATCAAAGAAAATGCCGCTCGGTCGACCGAACTGAGTCCACTGTGCGAGAAACTCACCTTCTTGTGTAAACAATTGAAGGCGGTTATTGGAACGGTCGCCAACAAATAGTCGTCCGCGCTGATCGATCGCGATGGTATGCAGTGTTCTGAATTCGCCTGGCGCGTAGCCTGGTTTGCCCCAGGCCATGATGAAATTACCATCACTATCGAACTTAACTACCCGTCCGTTGCCGTCGTTCTGGTGTCCGTCGGCAATGAACACATCACCGTTGTCGCCTACAACCACGTCTGCCGGGGCATTGAAGTGGTTTGGGCCACTACCGGCTTCACCCGGCGTGCCAAGCCTTAACAATACCTCTCCTGTGGGCGAGAACTTAATTACCTGATGCCCACGCGCGTCGCCATCGGGAATGCGCGCATCGCTTACCGCATCGGTTACCCAGACATTGCCATCCGCATCCACATCAATGCCGTGAGGCCAGATGAACATGCCACCGCCGAAGCTCTCAACCACTTCCCCTTCGCTGTTAAACTTCAACACTGGGTCTAGGTTTGAATCCACGCACTCATTGCCAAAGCGATTTGGCGCTGTTGCATCGCAGCGCACAACTGCCCAGATATGTTCGCCGTCTGGATCAACATCGAGATCACCAACCGCGCCCTGAATGCGGCCATTAGGCAACTGCGTCCAGCCTTCGATGGTGGCATAGGGATTGGAATAGGCCTGCGACAGAGCCGCACTGGATAACATAAAAAACGGTAGGGCTAGTATAAGCCTTGAAAGTTGAGACTTGGCTTGCATCATAGTATTGCTCCGATAGTTCCGTTTGCGGTTCTTATTTAGTGAGTTTCTTACTTTTAATTTTCTTCCAAAATGTTGTTGAGCTAAAGCTAATAGCTTCATACACCGAACAAGCTGCCCCTGCATCGAGGCGCGCAAGCCAAGCTTCAATTAATTCTAAGATTCAGACAATTTTCCGCAGCTATTCATCGACAAATTGATAACGCATACGCACACCTTTCACACGCCGTGCCCTGTTATCGATGAGGGCAGGTCGAAAATGTATGTCACGCACGGATCGCCAGATACTGCGTTTCGAATCTAGCTCTCCCGGGCCAGTGGCGAGGACATCAACCGAAGAAGCCTTGCCACGAGAACTCACCGTAAAGCTAACGTCCGCATACTTAAAAGGATGGTCGAGCTGCCAGAATGGATTCTTAGATTGCGGCATCGGCGTCGAATCTAACGCCTCAGTCCAGGAGGTAAACATGCCTAGGTGTATCTCATCTCCTGTAGCAGTAGCAACGGATTCGATACTCCCTCTCAATTCAGCGAGGGCGTCAGGAAAATTTAGATGTAAAACCTCCATCGGAATAACCATAGGCCGCTCGAAGAACCAACGCACTTCTTCTGCAGCGACTCCGGCCTCGAGCAACATGTCTCGCGCATCCCTATAACCGCGTATCGCTGTGCCTCTATCCGACAGCAGCTGAAAATCGGAACGATAGATCTTTATCATCGCCTGCGCTTCGAGATCAGAACTTTCTTCGACGACATCCTGAATCTTATTGACCATCGAGTACGCGTCGCGCAGGTATTTATCGCCGACCGGCCTGCCTTTCTCAATAACGGGAATGATCGATGAATTTCCGAAGAATGATCTGGAGCTAAAACCATTGCGATTCTGGCTCTCGAGCCCAAAGGTGCCCTCCTGACGAACGAGTCGACTTATCGATTCGGAACCGAGTCCCTTAGATGCATTTAAGAACCGTACGAGGTGATATTCGTTGTAGGCGACCTTATATAGCCAAGGCGCGGCCTCAATACTGTCTTCGCCGTAACTGTCTTCAACGATGTCTTCTATTTCTTCGTACAAGTCACGAATCTTAAAGAAGTTGCGCACTTGTTCTCTGCGATCTTCGATTGTAATTCGGCTGAACAACCAGTCGATCTGATCCTGAATGGCGAAGAGTAGAAGCTCTGCGTCCTCGCCATCGATGGCAGTGCGAAGATGACGTATATGTTCAAGCTGATCAGAGACTTCTTCCCAGTTACCCAGCGCCAGCTGCGTAGTCATTATCGATTGCAGCAGGGGAATCAAATCAGGATGCTCGAAACCGAGTTCGGTGCGCATCACTTGCAGCTGCCTGTTCTGCAACGTCCGTACCCGCTCGTAATCTTCGTCCTCAGTAAGCAGTTCGATCATACTCTCGAGGGGCTCAATCAGACTAGGGTGATACGGACCGAATTCGAACTCCAGATCTTCCATCTGCAACGCGTAGGCCTCCAGGCGCGCGGTGCTGCCTAATGCGCTGCCAATTAGCAGCCTATCTTCGGCGGCATGGCTGGAAAGAGCCCCAAAACATAGCAGCACAAATAGAGATAAGCCATTGATAATAAATGATATTTTATTTCTACTGTGCATAAGCATAGAGATAGCACGAAACTCAAAAAGTAGGGACTTCTCACATTAACTTGATCTCTGCCAATTGTCGATACACACTATCGCGTACTCGTCATGGCAGTGAGTCAGTCTCCATCATGAATCGCAGCATTCTATTTCTCACCTTCTTAACCACAGTCTCGTCTTTGTGCGCGCACGCGCAGAGTGATCAGCTCGATCTCTATGACATCCGCGGAGAATTTGCCTTCGTACGCATTCAATACGACAGCTACTACAGTGGCGGTTTCTATGGCGGACCCTGGGCAACTGACTTCCCAGCTGCGGATGAAAACTTCCTGCGCGGCGTAGCCAGGCTGTCCAATGTGCGAGTGATGGAAAAGCCGATTGTACTGCGCTTCGACGATGATGAGATTTTCAACTACCCTTTCTTGTATGCCTTGGAGATGGGGCGCAACGGCGGCATATCCTTGTCCCCAGCGGAGATAGAGAACCTCAGAGAATATTTACTGCGTGGCGGCTTCTTGCTAGTCGATGATTTCTGGGGAGAGCGGCAGTGGGATGCCTTCTATCAAGACTTCTCCAAGTTATTTCCGGACCGCGAAATCATCGAACTGCACTCCAATCACGAAATTTACCGCACCTTCTACGACATCGATGGCCCGCAGATGATACCAGGACGTGGTGGCCGGAGAGGCTCTGGACAAGCCGGAATCGACAACGCCAGCAATCACGCCATCCTTGATGACAACGGCCGCATCATGGTGCTCATCAATTGGAACTCAGACATGGGCGATGGCTGGGAGCACACCTTCGATCAGTGGTATCCTACGCGGTATTCGAATTCAGCGTATCAGCTAGGAATTAACTATCTGATTTATTCGCTGACTCATTAAGCTATAGGTCAACTTTCGCATCGACTACGCTGCATTGAAAGATTGGGGATAAGTCACCCTAGCATCAACTTTGCGCTAGCATTGCCATTCTGACATCCGTGTACCACATCACTCTAGAATAGAAGGAAGTAGAAATGTYGATTAGAARCCGATGCCTGCTCGCCCTYACCCTGGTGCTCTCACTCTGGGCYAATGTTAGTGCTCAAGAGATCAGCAGAGAATCGCTGGGAAACCCRGGGCCTTATCAGGTTGCSTAYTATTCAAGCTACCCGGCAGTACCGGAATTCAGTGCAGCAACTATTTACTTTCCTGCYAATAAGGGAGAAGACTTCGCRGGYATTGCCATATCGCCCGGATTYTTGGAGTCGCAGGAAAACATGAGCTGGTGGGGCAACCACTTAGCGTCTCATGGCTTCGCCGTACTAACTCTTGATACCAATGAGTTACGTGACGACCCGTCTCTGCGCGCGGACGCACTGATGGCTGCTATTGCAGTACTCCGAAACGAGGGTGATCGCATGGGCGGAACATTGAGAGGCAAGATCMTTAAGGACCGCATGGCRATCATGGGGCAYTCCATGGGAGGCGGCGGTGCTTTACTTGCATCAAACGCACACAGCGCTGAGCTAAAAGCTGTAATTCCTTTAACCCCCTGGCTACCGGACGGTGAGTTTGCTGCCATTTCAATTCCGACATTAGTCATTGCTGGCGAGATTGATCGCATCGCGCCAATTGCCGACCATGCCTTGCCTCATTTCGAGAGCCTTTCCGGAGACATTCCGAAAATGTATCTCGAAATCAAAGGCGGTAATCACTTCATCGCCAATACAGATACTGATGATGATCGGCTCACACCCAATATCGATGTACATGATCTGGTCGGCGGCATGGCTGTGGCTTGGTTAAAATTATTTGTCGATGGTGATGAGGATTATCGGGATCTGGTGTTTGGAGAAATGCCGGCAAGTGACAGCGAGAGACTGTCCAAATGGGAGTTTTCTAAATAAGGGCGTTAGTCCACGGGGAGCATAAACCAAGGCAATGAGTTAGATCTAAGGTTTACCTACGTACCGTGCTCAGACATTAGCGCTTTCGAGAATAAAGGCGTGAGCATGCTTCGCATTACGACGCTGAATGGCTCCTCCTGCGATGGCCGGCGGCTGGAAGATCCCTGACATGGAACCCAGTTACCTTCACCCCATTAGTTCGTTTAGCCATAGAGCGCGCTCACTGTCAGACAGCTTATTTTCTAGGATCAATAACGGTGGTAAACCTTGAGCAAAGTTAACAAATCTGAAATGGAAGAATTTTTATCCAGGGAATTCCCTCAAGCAAGTTTCCTACTTGAAAGTTTTGATGAAGACTCTGTGACTATTCGACGCAAAGTTGGTGTAGCAGATTTACGTCCCGGCGGAACAGTATCTGGCCCAACAATGATGAGCCTTGCAGATTGCGCCATCTACGTTGCAATTCTAAGAGAAATTGGCCTAGTTGCACTGGCCGTAACTACAAGTCTGAACACCAATTTCCTACGAAAGCCTGTAGCTGACAAGGACATACTTGGCGTTTGTAAAATACTGAAACTTGGAAAAACATTAGCAGTTGGAGAAGTAACGATCTATTCCGAAGGCGACGATCGGCCTATCGCACACTCTGTAGGGACATACTCGATTCCACCGAATAAATAGACACTTAGTTAGAAATCGAGCTGCCGAAATTCGATAGAGTTCTTCATCCACAATCAAAAAATCAAACAAAAAAACGCGGCCTAAGCCGCGATTTTTTGACACCTACTGAACCCAACAACTGGAGCGTAGGCCAGTAGATCCAACTAGACCACTATTCAGTTACGGTCACAGTCATAAATGCATCATGATAAAGCCCGCCATCATCGCCACGGCCCCACAAAATATATTCGCCAGGCTCTTCAAAGGAAACCGTAGTATCGATCATGCCATCCGCAGCAATCTCAGGCGGTGACCAGGACATTCCCCATGCGGAGTTTGAACCGGGCCGAGTATCTTCCCAAGGCTTTGGTTGAGGCGGATCGAAAGTGACCTTGCCTGCACCACGATAGACGTTCCAGGACAGGAACAATCCGTTGATCTTCTGTACTGTCGGCTTCCATGGAATTCTCAGCGCCATCTGCCGCTGAATCATCTCTTCTGTCGTGCCCTCACCAGCGCGAGCGGCAAACGCACGAATGCTGTCGACGCTACTTCTTGATCTTGGAACACCGTCATCTATCAGGTGAGTCGTAAAGCTCAGTGACTCACCAACACGTACGGTCCGCACGTGCTCACCGTTAACCGTATCACCTTGAAGGGTTACTACCGGCGCAATATTCGCTCGAGACTCAGGGCTGGATGTGCCAGCACCTAACGAGCCAGTTTCAGAGGCGATAACCATATTATCCACTAGATAGTCAGCCTTCAGCGTCGCGTACGCACGACGTGTCACACCATTGACTGTTAGTTCCCAAACCAATTCACGGTCTCCCCAATCGGAAGGGACGTTCACTTCAAAGGTAAAGCGGTTACGACGTGGTAAGAAATGGGTTGGCTGACCACGGTCAGCTTCTCCAGGTGAGAAATTATTGTTCTCGCCAATCTCCACATCAGGCTCTTCTTCCCAGTTTTCGTTCATGTAACCAAACATGAAGTTGAAAGAGCCATCTTCAAGCGGACGCCAACCTTCGTAGGCAACTTCGATATTCTTACCGAAATTATAGGACTGAGCTTGGGCTAATGTTGCGCTTACCAATGCCACTAAAGCAAAGCCGAAAATCATGGCCTTGCGGGTAAAACCTTTTGTAAAGTTCATTATTGACTCACCTCCTGTAGCGCGACATCGTTAGTGACGCTCTGACTCGCGGATGCACTGTCAATTGGCTGAACCAATGGCAATAAACAAAGTGGGCAGCCGATCACGTGATCGTTAGGCCCTAGGTTCAGATTCCTGCGACGCTTTTCCATTTCTTCAAAGAACTGCTCATCGGTCATAGTTACTCGAATGCCTAGATCGATAAACATATTAGTTACAGAACGGTTGCCCGAACCCTGCCAGTTTCTAGAATCTGGAACATTAGGATTTGTTTCGGTATTGTTCATATAACCCACGATATGCAAAATCGTGCCTTTGGGTAAAAGTGGCGCAGCATCATCGTCGTAGGCGTAACCGCGAACCCAGTTGTGGTCGTAGCCAACACAAGAAAGGGTTTCTACGCTATAACCCCAGATCGCCTCAAGACACATACGCTCACCCGGGGCATGTAGATGCGGCTCGAACGTCGAAATTTTAGTGTGTTCCGTCAGCGTAGTGTAGGCATGCAATTCCTGATCTTTCTCATCGCCTCTTATACTGATGTCCACACCGTTGCCTTGCGCATTGAAGGCGGCGTCTTTAAATTTTGGCGTATAGCCAATTGGATGGAATCGGAAACCAATTTCCAAATGCGCGGTAGTATCGCGGCCATTGGAATGCAGATGCACAGAGTCGGATACCAGATAGCTGCCTGCCGTTAAAAGTCGGCCGGCTTCTTCATCAAAGATATCGGCATTGCGACCTACTTCGTGTACTGGCCAAGCTAGGCCTCGTTCGGTCCGGTTTCCATTTTCGTCGAGGGCAGCTGTGGCCCATATCATGTGGTGAAATATGTAAGCGCCACCTACAGTGTCACGACCTTTGTCCGCTTGACTGTTGACGTCATTCACTTCTACAACCTCAACGGATTTTACCCGGCGATCTTCCGGAATATCAATCAGCATGGCGTCAATCTCGCCCCACCAATCTGCCGTGCCAGCCAGCTTAGTCACCTCGTTGCTCTTTAAAATAAGATCTGGCTCACCAGCAGTCCACGTGAGGCTGTCATCAAACACTAAGGGAGTTGGTGCATCTGCTTCRCTGCCCTTAGGTGTGCCGGATCTTGCCCAGAGAGATATTGCAGCAATTTCTTCTTCACTGAGAGAGACATCATTCTTGAAATCCTGAATACCCAGACCTTTTTCGACATACCAAGGTGGCATGGCGCCAGCACGGTCTCGAATAGACGTCTTGTATTCAATCAGGCCTGCGAAAGGCGCTACCTGATCGTAGCTTATTAGCGGCATTGGGCCTACTCCGCCATCACGGTGGCAGCTCTGGCAGCTGCGCTGCAAGATTGGCTCAATGTCTTTGTGAAAAGTGACCTCAGTCGCTTGCCCAAATGAGACAGCAGGTGTGGCAAATGCCAGCAGCAGTCCTATCAGACCTACAGGGTTAAGTTTATGCATTACTCTATTCTCCTCAGAATCGATAATCGTTTGTTCGCGCGCGAGCTAAATTGCAGTCAACGCACGTGTTTTTCCCAGCCTGCCACATCATTAGTTACCTAGAGGCTTGCAGGTGGTTATAGTTGATTTTTCTTATTAGTTAGTTATCCGGAAAGTCTCATAGCTTGCGGCACGCAGAGGCTAGATCCGCAGCGCATTATAGTACGATCTCGATGGCTGTAGGCATTCTCATTGCAGTAAATAGAGGCACAAAAAGGGTCAGAATCTAATCGATTATTGAAAAAAGTGGGTTTTGTAATAATCCTTCAGTTAAATTGCTAGTGTATTGCAGCGAATGATCAAGAAATGGCGGCATAGCCCAATAGCCTGTTCAGCTGTAAATCACCGCCCTATTAATTGACCGGTCGATTTCCACTACTATCAAAGCAACGCTCTCTATTTGAACCGAAATCACTGTTAAGGGCGCAAAACCTCACCTGAAGCAACTGCAAGCGTAGCGCCATTCTGAAAAGCCACCTCACCATTCACCATCACCACCTCAAAGCCTTCGGCAAGTTGCAGCGGGTCGGCATAGCTTGCCGTAGCCCTAACAAGCGTGGGATCGAAGACAATTAAATCGGCGGCCTTACCCACTTCAATGCTGCCTCGGTCGGTGATGCCTAGCAGGGCGGCAGCGTAAGACGTCATCTTGCGTACCGCCTCTTCTAGGGGTAGTGCCGCACGATTAACTACATACTCCTCGATGATTTTTGCAAACGTGCCATGGCCTCTTGGATGGAATCCGGTAGGACTGCCGTCGGAGGAAACGGTGATATTCTCATCCATCAGTAATCTGGATTGCAGCTCATCATCCATGATGAAATAGGCGCCACTGCCGCCTTGCGGACCAATCACGTCGATTAGTATTTTCTCGAAGGGAAGTCCTAGCTCCTGCTCCAAATCGGCTAGTGTTTTCCCGGTGTAAGGATCTGTGGCGAGCAGCGTTGCCTCTGGGCCATTGCGCTGTGCTATGCGGTTAACGAGGTATTCTTCCAATTCCTCTCTTCGGTCTCTGACCGCTACAGCAAATTCCTCATTGGTTTTCGACCAGACCGGAAACAACAGGGCAATGCCTGCATAGCTGGCATTGTAAGGATACACATCTGCGCTTAACTCTATGCCCGATTGTCGCGCTCTCTCAATCACTTCTAAAATTTCTTCGGCGCGCGCACTACCCTTGCCATAAACTGACTTGAGATGGGAGATGTGCACTCTTGCATACAAGCCTTGGCTCAAGAGCTCATCAATAGACTTTTCTAGCTGATCATCGTCTTCATTACGCATATGACTCATGATGAGGCGGTCGCGACTGCCTACCACCTTCGCCATTTCAACCAACTCAGACTCTGGAGCATGCAGGCCGGGATTGTATTCAAGCCCTGTGCTCAACCCGAAAGTATAATCCAGCGCGTTGTTCAGCAGCTCCAGCATGCGCTGGAGCTGCTCGGGACCCGGAGCTGGGTTTTGCCCTATTCCTGCTAGTTCACGCAGCGTTCCATGCCCAACGAACATAGCCAGGTTCACGCCAATACCCTTCTTGCTTACCTGTCCTACCCACTCACCCAGGTCGAGCACATTTGGGCTGTCACCATCTTGGCCAAGCGTAATGGTCGTTACGCCTTGTGCGAGGAAGTTTTCAAAGCCGGGAGTCTCTAAGGGGTCACCGTGAGAATGCACATCAATAAAACCTGGCGCAATGGTTTTTCCTGTGGCGTCTATAATGGTAGTCACGGACGCATCCAATTCCCCAGGTGCGGTAATTGCAGCAATAAAACCATCCTTAAGATACACGTCGGCCGCCCTAGCCGGACCTCCTAAGCCATCAATAAGTTGTCCATTACTTATCACGCTATCAAACTGAATCGACTCATTGCTTGGCGATTCACTACAAGCAACCAAACCTAAAGTGATAAAAATCCCAAGGACTGCCGTGCTGAATCTTTTTGACAATACCAGCCCTCTGGCGTGCTTGATCAATGAACTCATGGCACTCTAACCCCTTCTATTTTTAGACCATTCCATTTTTGCTTGCTAGCGGCTTACTTCGCCAAAGCCTTCAGGTGGTCGTCTATGCTGAGTTCTCTGTTCATATGCATAAGCTAACTCTATTAACAGACCTTCCGAATAGGGACGGCCTACAATTTGAAGACCTGCAGGCAATCTGTTTTGCCAAAAACCCATTGGAACTGTCACCGCCGGCAAACCTGCATCTGGCGCCAAGCGTTGATTATTGTCTCCCTTGTATTCTTCGTTTGCGCGATTGATATGAGCGGGAGGATTTGACCAAGTTGGAAAAATAAGGGCATCAAGCTGCGCAGCATCCATCGCCTCTATGGCGTTGGCGAGTAGTTGATTGCGCTCTGGATGATTCGGCCAGGTAGGACATGGCTCTTCCCATTCATCGGGAACCACGTCTAATGGATTCTGCGCATAGAAATCAAATGCGGCTCGAGTTTCCGGAGCAATTTCTCCCGTTTCCAATACCTTGTTTACATCCAAAAAAGGCGGGTTCTCAAGAGATTTAAAATACTGGCCTACGTCATATCTAAACCTGCCGCAAAAGGGGATCTGATCACTTAGCAGCTGAAAATCGTTAATCTCCAATGGATCAACGATGATGGCACCTGCCTCAGCCAAGTCATGCACGGCTTGGAGAAAAATTGCTTTAATCTCTGGGTCAGCATCATCATGCTCCACCAACGATCTAAATACTCCCAGCCGTTTTCCCTCAAGCCCGCCGGCATTCAAGAAATCTAAATAATTCTCTTCGCGCTTATTTGGCAGTGTTAGGGAGTCTGCCGGATCATAGCCGGCAATCACGTTGAAGAGGCGAGCACCATCCTCTACCGTACGCGTCATCGGCCCAGCAATATCTCTATCAAAGACTAACGGTATAACACCATCTCGACTAGTTAGGCCTATGGTAGAGCGAATGCCAAATAACGCTAGATGAGAGGAAGGCCCTCGAATGGAGTTGCCCGTATCGCTCCCCATTCCCGCTACGCCGAAACTGGCGGCCACCCCAGATGCCGTTCCTCCTGAAGAACCCGCAGGCACGAAGTCGACATCGTAGGCATTTGCAGTACGACCATACGACGAGGAAACTGTTTCTCTTGGACTAAAGGCCCATTCCGCCATATTTGTTTTTGCAAGAACGATTGCACCTGCTTCCCGCAGTTTGCGAACCATAAAGGCATCATCCGGTGGAAAGCTGTCTATCAGAGCGATCGATCCACCCGTTGTAACCATGTCATGCGTATCAAAATTATCTTTGATAAGAAGCGGAGAACAAAACAGCTCAGGCATTGTTTCATTTTTGCTCACTGCCAAGTCGATCGCGTCAGCTTTTTCGAGTGCCTTGGGATTTATTTGCGTAATCGCGTTTATATTGCGTGATTCGTCGTATGCCTCGATACGTTTTATGTATCCAGCCACGATTTCGTGACACGTGGAGTCCCCTTGCAAGATTGCAGATTGAATATCGGCTATTGATGCTTCAAGGAAATTGAATGAGGAGCTCTGAGGCGCGGAACATGCCGCAAGTGGCAGTAATAAAAACAGCCCTAAGTACCGCAACCTAGTTTTTGGCATAGCCTTTCCTCACTAGCTCTATTTGTGAATTGAAGTTACTGGAACAGTGTACTAAATATTCTTGTGCGAAGGCTCGCCAAACCAATCAGCATTACTAGCCCAATTCAGAGGCGTACATGAACTCTGCAGCTCGCACTAAGGGCTTCATAAAATAGCTCGTGCTCGGCATTATGTGAACTTCACAACCATGATTGAGAAGTTCGTCCCTCACTATTGGCCCAATAGCTGCAATCTTTGTTTTTCTAAGACCATTCTCCAATTCGGATTGCAGGTCCGCTTTCTTAGCCACGGAGAAAAGTCTATCGATCTGCGACTTGCTGGTGAATACGATCAAGTCGATTCCCCCGCTATTCATCTGTTGTATCACCTCGTGTATTTTCCCGGCATCACAGTTTGAGGCGTAGATATAAGGCGCTACTGAGTCGCAGCTTTCCAAGCCACACTGCGAGAGGTATTCCATCAACGATAAGTTAGGGTCCTCGCCGTAGAGCTGAACCGAGACTCTTGAATTGGCCAAATTCAGAGTCTTCAGTGTTTTGATGACCCCCACCGTTGTTGGTTCAGCCGCCAATATGTCGTCTTTAAGCCCAATCTGCTTTAAAGCACGCCCAGGTTTTGGCCCACGGCAAATCTTGCTAACTCCCGCGAGAGCATTCACGAAGTCAGCCTGACGACCCAATCGATTCGCCGCCATGATAAGGCGGCGAATACCCTCCCCCGTAAGTATCACCATTCTGTCTGGCGGATCCGCCATAAAT
>JAESUT010000065.1 GCA_016762995.1 Gammaproteobacteria bacterium
AGACCCAACATTGGTAACCAGCTCTTAGGCAATCGACAATGATGCGCTTAGTCCAAGGATGTTCATAGGCGGCGGCTTCATTCTGCGCGACTAGCTCAACATCGCTAGTACGCATTGTTCGAGCAAAAAAGTCTGTTTTAGGATTGAATTCAGGAGGCATAGGATAGTGGAATTATTAGGCGGTTTCAGAAAGGCAGCAGGCGAAATTCTAGCTAGAACTATCGATTCGTCTTCGCAGCACCTGCAAATGCTGCCATACATCTCTCTTTAGGGTCGGTACTGCCAACATCGAGGCTAAACTATGCGTTACCGTAAGAAAATAGCCCTTGCTGCTCTCAAAATCTCGCGCCATTTTGTTCGCATCAACCGGTAATAGGAACTCTTCAACCTGCCCCGCGAACACCAACAGATTAGTGAATCCATCCGTTTCTTTCCGCATCTGTAAAAATCCTGAGATCGCGTTCGCCGCCTCTACCTGGGGCGTGTTTTTCATGGAGTATCCACTGTGCAAGGGCCATGAAAACTCTTCCACTTGCAAATTCGGCTCGAAGCCATCCTGTCCCAGGGCCTTTAAAATCGCTTGCATCAACGACAGTGATTCTCTGCTGAGTTGTGCAGAGCCCTGCGGCGGCACTTCGTCGAGCACCGCAAGCCTTTCATTAATACGGTAATAACGCAGTGTAAAGCTTGGGCTATTCGATAGCTCCACGGCAGGGACAGAAGCCGATTTGCTCTCATTTTCCGGCACCTCGCTCGATTTCCGGATTGGCGAAACCGTCGCTTTGCGGGGGTCAGGGTCACGCGCGCGCAGCTCTTCTACCGCCGCTAGGCTATTAGCTTGTCTCTCGATCTTCGCTGAGGTCTCGATCTTTGCCTTTATTGGCTCATTTGCTGCGGCTAAGACAGAACCTAAGTCTGAAAAATCGTAGTCCGGCGAAGGTTTCGCACCTGGCAGCTGTTGCCGGGGGAAATAGGTCTGTATATCCATGACCTGTAAATAGGCCTGTCGTCTTCGTTCATTCATTGAGGAACACACTGCAGAAAAATCGAGAGGTAAATATACGCGTTTGCACCTTCCACAACAATAGAATCACCAATACCCCTAGAAGCAATTCAAGGAATACCTCGGACAATTGAAGTAGAGACCTATTCGTGATTGAATTCGCGTTCGTTGTATTCGAGGTAATCCCATGAAAGCGATAGTCTGTAAAACCTATGGTCCCCCTGAAAATCTTGTCTTAGAAGAAATCGATGATCCAGTTGCCGCGGAGAATGAGGCGGTCGTTCAGGTTTATTCCGCATCGCTGAATTTTCCAGACGGATTGCAAATTCAAGGCAAATACCAGTTCCAACCTCCGATGCCATTCACACCGGGCTCAGAAATTGGCGGAATCATTACCTCTGTTGGTGCGAACATTCAAAACTTCGCTGTAGGCGACAGAGTCATGGCTACTCCCGGTATCGGCGGATTGGCCGAACAGGTCGCAGTCAAGGCCGATGGCCTGCGTAAGATTCCCCCCAGCATGGATTTTAAGACGGCTGCTGGCTTCGCGATGATTTACACAACGTCCTACTACGCCTTGAAGCAGCGCGCACAGTTACAGCCCGGCGAAACCCTACTCGTGCTCGGCGCCAGCGGTGGTGTCGGCCTGGCCGCTGTTGAACTCGGCAAGCTCATGGGCGCCAAGGTTATTGCTGCCGCAAGCTCCGATGAGAAACTTGATTTCGTTAATCGCTTGCATCCCGATGCATTGCTCAACTACGGCGATGGCGAACTCAAAGAGAGAGTAAAAGAACTCACTGATGGCAAGGGCGCCGACGTAATCTACGATCCTGTAGGCGGCGACCTCTTCGATCAAAGCTGCCGCTGCATCAACTGGAATGGAAGACTTCTAGTCGTGGGATTCGCCAGCGGGCGCATTCCCCAGTACAAGGCAAACCTCGCCCTACTCAAAGGGTCATCCATGGTCGGCGTATTCCTCGGACGCTTCAGGAAAGAAGAACCTGCAGAATACGAGAAAAACTTCGCCGAGCTACTAGAAATGTACGACGCAGGGAAATTAAAACCCATCGTCACCGAATCTTTCGCGATGACTGATTTTGTAGACGCATTCAATGTGTTCACCGAACGCAAAGTCATGGGCAAAGTAACGCTGGAGATAGACAAAGAGTGACGATTCAAGCCAACAAACTGTCAGACCAACAAATAAGTGACGACCTCAGTCAGCTAAAAACCATTGCCGCCGCACACATGGCTGCAGGCAAACCGCTCGAAACCAAAACTGTCACCGTTGATGGTGTGGAATTAAGTGTTTTTGCCAATGTTCCAACGAACCTCGGGGAGCTCTATAAGCTGGGGTTAGAATCTGGCGATCAAACCTTCTTGGTGTATCAGCAAGAGCGCTTTAGTTTCGCCGAGAGTTTGGACCTCGCACTGCGCATGGCGCGTGTGCTGAAAGAAAAATACGCAATTCAGCTGGGTGATCGTGTAGCCATTTGTGCACGCAACTCACCCGAGTGGTGTATGGCCTATATGGCCATCACGCTTTTGGGCGCAATTGCGGTGCCCATGAACTCCTGGTGGAAAAGCCCTGAATTAAAATACGGCCTTAGCGACAGTGACAGCAAACTCATCTTCTTAGACCCAGCACGACTAGACTTAGTACAACCCTTTCTAGATAGCCTCGATGTACAGGTCGTGATGTTCAAGCCCGAGGCCGAATCTGCATTCCCTGAATTTTATGCGCTAGCCCGATCAGTGGAGCCTCTTTCTCAAGATGAGCTAAATGAGGTCGAGATAGTCCCCGAAGACAACGCCTCTATCATGTATACCTCAGGCTCTACAGGCATGCCCAAGGGCGTGCTTTCTACCCACCGCAACATAATCAACGCCCTCTATACTTGGAAGTTCGTCAAAGAGATCACTGAAATCCTCAGGCCTGAGTTATTGGAAGAGAACCCGGAGTTTCCACCGGCCTTACTCGCGAATGTCCCTCTGTTTCACGTAACAGGGAGCCACGCGCAGTTTTTAGCCAGCTTCATCTACTTGCGCAAGTTTGTGATGATGTACAAATGGGACGCCGAGGTTGCACTGAAACTGATAGAGCAAGAGAGAATTTCGGTGTTTCACGGCGTGCCAACGATGGCATGGGAAATTATGCAATCGCCAAGCTTCGATACGACAGACCTAAGTAGCCTAAGAGGTGTACAGAGTGGTGGCGCTCCTCGCCCTCCAAAACATCTCAATATAATCATGCAAAAATTTCCCGATGCGGCGATTCCCGGCCTTGGCTACGGCCTCACCGAGACAAATGCAATCGGCGCAATAATCTCCGGAAAATTCTACGCCAGCAGGCCGAATAGCACAGGGCGACCTACGCCTCCGGTAACCAGCGTAAAAGTGGTAGACGAGGCCGGCAATACCCTAGACGCCTGCGGAGTCGGCGAGATTTGCATCAAAGGTGCAACGGTAATGAAGGGCTATTGGAATAACCCCGAGGCCACCGCTGAGGTAATTAAAGACGGTTGGTTTTACAGCGGCGATATCGGCATGTTGGACGAGCTAGGCTTTCTAATCATCATGGATCGCGCCAAAGACATTGTAATTCGTGGCGGCGAAAATATAGGCTGCGCCGAAGTAGAATATGCGATCAGCGAACACCCTGAGGTGAGCGAGGTATCTGTCTACGGCATACCCGAAGAGCGTCTGGGCGAAATGCTCTGTTCTTCGATCATGCTGCAAGCAGGCAGCGAACTTAGTTCTGAGCAATTAACCAGCTTCCTAAGCTCACGGATAGCAACTTTCAAGATACCGGAGCGAATCTTTTTCCAGCACGAGCAACTACCGCGCATAGCGACCGGTAAGATAGCCAAGAAGGAACTCCGCAAGAAAACCATGGAACTCCTCGGTGTCGATGCCTAACATCCGGTCATTTTATGTCATAACCTACTGATTTTATACAATTTATTATAGATCGCGCGTTGTTATAAAAATTCTTTCTTTTTTATAGTGAAGATTCACGCCTGAACAAACGATAGGTTTACTTAGGAGCCTTAGCTCCCTGTGAACACCCGTTTAGTAACAGAGTGAGAATCGCCATGACAGAACTCCAGTGGGATGATTCAATCGATGACTCGAAAGAGTATTTTAATACGGCTGTAGCACTGCCTGTTGATCGGGCAAATAGGGTCGGAGAAGTGTCGATGAAGGCAGTTTCGCCAAAGACTCAATTTACCGATCTGCGCCGGCGTATCGAAGAGCGTTTAGACAGTAAACGCATCGAACATGAGTTTGAATTCGATGATCTGGATGGCCTTCTCGACACCATGAGCTAGGTTCGAATGCCGCTAGAAACTGCCTGCCCTCGACGGTCTTTGCTGTACTAATTACCGCTAGACTGAAGTCAAATGCCGTCAGTTTCATGGCGTTTGACGTTGCCAAAATTCCTCCAAAAACCGCTATCCACTCACTAACATAATGAGTATGATTGGGCGCTCGTTTGATCAGAATTATTAGAAAATGACTTATTGTGTAGCAATATCAGTGAATGCAGGCATAGTGTTTTGCTCCGATTCACTCACCAATGCCGGCATCGATCAGGTGTCTACCTACAGCAAAATGTTTCACTTCGGCGTCGACGGTGATCGACAAATCGTCATCCTCTGCGCAGGAAATCTAGCTACAACTCAGGCCACAATCGCTACCGCTAGGTCGGACATTAAGAAGGGTGCCGAGGTAAATCTTCTGAATATAGAGACCCTAGAAGAGGCGGCCGACTACATCGGAGATATTTCCAGAGAGCAGCAAGAAAAGCGCACCATCGAAGGCAAGAAATTTGAGGCCAGTTTTATTATTGGTGGCCAGATCGGCAGTGCCGATCATGAGATCATCCTCGTCTATCCAGAGGGGAATCACATCACCACCTCCATGGATACACCCTACCTACAAATTGGCGAGAGCAAGTACGGCAAGCCGATTCTAGATCGCATCCTGCAACCCGACCTTGATCTCGACACCTGTGCGATGTGCGCACTCGTTTCCATGGACTCAACTTTACGCAGTAATCTCAGCGTAGGGCCACCGATAGAGATGCAAGTCTATGAAACTGGCGCCCTCACGGTAAGAAATCTCCACCGTTTCGAAGATGACAGTGAATTTCTTCGCGATCTCAAAAAATCCTGGGACCAACTCCTCAAGGATGCCTTCTTGCGCATGCCGCCGCTAACTTGGGCAGCTAATTGGGATAGATTAGGCCGTGAACGAAACGGAGCTTCTTAAGAGACAACTCGGAAAGCACGAAGGGATACGCATCTTCCAGCCCCATACTCCTGTTCAAGGAATTCAGTAACAGCGTCAATTCTCCCCACTTACGCAGAGTGTTGTCTATATTATCGAACTGCGCAGGACTCTGCCTCACCCGATATTGATTCGCCGTTTCTAGCGTGTCGATCATGTGTAAATAGTGCGCCCAGATCTCTGCCCAATCTTCCCAAGGATGCGACTGCGCATAATGACTGATCATGCTCGGGTCGTAAGGTGAGACTAAGTGGTTCTTGTAGTATTCCTTCAAGGATTTTCCATAGTCCTGCTTATAATCTCCAAACAGTTTCACGAACTGCTGTTTTATTGCGTCGCCCGTTATCAACTTCAGAAAATAATAATGCCCGCTTTCGTGGCGAAAATGCCCTAAGAGAGTTCGATACAGTTCCCGCGTGTATTGGCGGGCTATCTCGCTCTTAACACGATCCGCTTCGGCTATATTGATAGTGATCATCCCATCGAGATGGCCTGTATTTACATGCCGCTCGAATACCTCGGGATTGGTTCGCTGATCTTCCATAAACTTGAAAGCCAGACCCATGGGATCTTTGCTCTTGCCCACTACCGGCAGGTTCAAACTCAGAAGAGAATAAATAAGTCTTCGCTTGGCGTACTCTAGGCTTTTCCACCAAGCTCGACGATCCTGATTAAGCAGATTAGGAATCGTATGGTTTAGCTCACAAGAGAGACAATAGGCAGATTGCGGATCATTCACCAACCAATTGCACACATCATAGTCGATGGAATTTTTACAGCGGCGCAACTTGGGTTTCGACTCAATCCCCTCACCTATTAGTCTGCGCATTTTCATACCCTGCGGGTCGAAACCTACACGGTTACCACAGCTAAGGCATTTGCTATTCTCGAAAAAAAGCACCTGCCCGCATTTACATTTGAAGTTTTTCATCTACTTGTGGGGAAGAAACCAAGTATCAGCAATACTAGTGTGTATCTTTGCAATCTCTATTTGCAAAACATCAAGATATTCAAACAAACCTGCATCAAGCAACTTATCTATATTGCCTTTTTCTATAATTCGCAGAGTCTTATCAACTTGTTTAGCGGCCTTGGCATTATTGGGTAGGTGCTTTAGCACTTTAGTGATGGTGGTCAGCACATGTGTCGCTGCGCGCGGAAAATCATCGTCTTGCAAAAGAAACCGCACAACGTCTTCGCCATTCACACGGTGCTTCACGTGCTGTCGATACATCTGATAAGCGGTAAGTGAGCGCAGGATATTCATCCAGAGCGTGTTCTCATAAGGTTCACTGGATTCTGCCGGCTTAGCCCCACTACCTATATCGGTAAGCAGATTACCGGAACCAACATCGACAATTCGGGTTGCCATATCGGCGCGCTCGAGAGACCTGCCTAAACGTACAAAACTGTAGGCCGCTCCTCTACTCATACTGCCAGCCATCAATCCTGATATCTCGTGACAACTTGAGATAATTTCTTCGAGGAACTTATGCCTCGAGGCTCCCGAAATGGAATCTGCCGCATGGTCTTTTGCGTAATGGAATAAATCATTAATCTTCTCGAACGCTTCCAACGGCATAATTTCCCGCGTAGTACGAGCATTCTCACGGGTATTTTCCAATGTATTCAGAAGCGAGCTAGCACTATCGAGCAACAGGAAACGCATAACATTGCGCTCAGTCGCCTGTTTGTATTTTTCTTCGAAGGATTGATCGGTTCCGGTAATTTCAACCAATGATCGCCAACTTAGTTTCGTGTTCGGAGGTAAGTCTAGTAATAGCGTTGAGAAGACGCTGAGAAGACGCGCAGTGTTCTCGGCCCGTTCCAGATAACGTGCCTGCCAATATATTCGTTCAGCTACTCGAGAAAGCATGGGGTTATTTGTCTCCCACTATCCAGGTGTCTTTACTACCGCCACCCTGTGATGAATTGACTATGAACGAACCTTTTACCATGGCGACTCGCGTTAGGCCGCCAGCGGTCACATGCGTCTTGTCAGCCTGCAGTATGAAGGGGCGTAGGTCCACGTGTCGCGGCTCAACAATGCGCTCACCCAATATGGGCACCGTGGAAAGCGATATCAGCGGCTGCGCCATATAATTTCTTGGATCAGCCTTAATTCTTCTGGCAAATTCAGCCAACTCACGCTTGCTTGCCTGCGGACCAATGAGCATTCCATAGCCCCCAGATTCATTCGCGGGCTTTATCACGAGCTTGTCTAGATTCTGTAATACGTGCTGACGCTGTACTTTATCGACACACAGAAAGCTCTCCACATTCGGCAGGAGAGGYTCYTCTCCAAGATAATATTTAATCATTGCCGGTACGTARGTATAAATAATYTTGTCGTCGGCAACACCTGCACCAGGAGCATTTGCGAGAGCTACATTGCCTTTTACCCAGGRTTTGAAAAGACCGGGAACGCCAAGAGTAGAATCTTTCCGAAATACTTTTGGATCAAGAAACATGTCATCAATTCTACGATAGACCACATCAACCTGAGACAGGCCATCGATCGTACGCATAAARACTTTGTCTTTTTCAACRACAAGATCACTGCCTTCAACGAGTTCTGCCCCCATTCTCTGCGCAAGGAAAGAATGCTCGAAGTAGGCCGAGTTGAAAGAGCCTGGAGTAAGCACTACAACTTCAGGATAGTCAGACGGACGCGGCGATATGGCAGCGAGTGTATCGAATAGCTGTGCCGGATATTCGGTAATAGGACGAATACGGTGATTCTCGAATAATTCGGGGAACACTCGCTTGGTTACACGTCTATTTTCCAGCATATAGGAAACGCCTGAAGGCACTCGCAGATTGTCTTCCAATACAAGGAACTGGCCATCGTCGCCCTTAATTAAATCCGTTCCACATATGTGC
Source organism: Gammaproteobacteria bacterium (assembly GCA_016762995.1). GTDB lineage: Bacteria > Pseudomonadota > Gammaproteobacteria > Pseudomonadales > Pseudohongiellaceae > UBA9145. The sequence goes on from JAESUT010000065.1 coordinate 8,180, forward strand.
GCCCACACACCGTATTTCGGATTTATCCCCATGCACTCCTTTCTGAAATTCGTCGAATCGAGGACGAGTTCCTTGGGAATTACCTTATCTTTGAATATTTTCTGATCGTTGTAGGTATCGTTGATGAAGCAGTTCAGAGCTCGCAGGCGCTGCTGCAAACCAAGGCTAGTTTGGTCCCATTCCTTCTCAGCAATGATGCGAGGAATAATGTCATAGGGCCATTCRCGATCGATATTTCCRGCGTCACTATAAACAGTGAATGAAATCCCCATCGTCTTAATCGCGAGATCGGCGGCGCGCTTCTTTTCAAAAAGTTCTTCGTGAGTGAGAGAGGCTAGATAACTTGCTAGACGACGCGCTGGTTTGCGAGCAAACCCTGGAGAGCTGATAATCTCATCGAAGAATTTTCCCGAATTATAAGTCTTCCAGTTGACGCGCATAGAATTTTCTCGAGAAAAAGTGAATCACTACGTTAAAGCATTCTGAGGTTACTGGCAATCAAGACGCCAAGCATCTTAGCCTACAGGGGCCACGCCATCAGTAACAATGGCAGCGCGACGATCACTATAATAATTTCCAAAGGCAGGCCCATGCGCCAATAGTCACCAAATTTATAACCCCCCGGGCCCATGATCAAAGCGTTGTTTTGGTGRCCTATTGGAGTCAGRAATGCRCACGATGCTCCCACCGCTACCGCCATCAAGAATGCATCAGGATTGAGRTTGAGRGCAAGCGCGATGTTGTAGGCAATAGGCGCCATGAGRATTGCCGTCGCCGCATTGTTTAGAACATCAGAAATCGTCATAGTRATGATCAGTATCATSGCWATTAGAAASACAGGAGAAAGATCGCCAGCAACGGCRAGAATGCCATTGACTAGYARMGTCGTGGTGCCAGTTGTCTCAAGCGCCGTACCTAAGGGAATCATTGCACCAAGCAGAACAACTACGGCCCAATCAACGCCGTCATAAAATTCCCTAACAGGCACTATATTWAGRAGRACCATGGCAACGGTAGCCATGCCAAGAGCGAGCTGAATGGTGACTAAGCCACTCGCCGCTGCCACGATCGCTAGGATAAAAGTTAGCATTGCAGGAATAGCCTTAGTATTTCTACCCAGACCCAGCACTCGTTTCGCAAGGGGGTAGCAATTTAACTTGATAATTGCCTCCTCAATTTCACTCACTTCGCCGTGCAGTAGTAACACGTCCCCTACAGCGAATTTAAAATCCCGCAGTCTTTCTCTATGCGGTGTGCCCGATCGAGATGCCGCCAATAAATTTACCCCATACTTTCGGTTAAACCTCAATTGGCTGGGCGTCCTCCCAACGATGGGTGAACTCGGAGTGACTACAACTTCTGCAGCCTGCATATCTTCCGAGTGCAATATTTCTTTCTGTCCATTTTCCGCCGATACCAACTGTAAATTGTGATTCTTGGAGAACTGCGCAACATCATCATGTGAGCCCTGAATCATCAGTAAATCGCTAGCCGCAATAAGCTGCCGCCGATACACAATGGGAATGTTTTCCCGCCTGTGGACCATCGATAGTAGTGTCAGGTTTTTCTCTGCAAGACTGTCTTTCAGCTCCCCAGCTTTTTTCTCAAAGAAAGTCGATTCTTCCGTAACCTTCAATTCGAACAAATATTTCTCAACGTCGAAAAGCTCAAGGCCGGTGGTTTGTTTCCGCACCTTTACCAATTTCCAGCCAATAAACAGCATAAAGAAGATGCCGCATATCGCTATTCCCCCACCCACCGGGGCATAGTCAAACATTGTGAAGGCTTCACCTGTCATCTGCTGCCGATAGTTTGCGATCAAAATATTAGGCGGAGTACCAATAAGAGTAACCAAGCCTCCCAAGATCGAACCAAACGAAAGCGGCATCAGAACCGTAGCTGGGGATCGGCCTGCCTTGTTCGTAGATTGAATTGCGATAGGCATCAACAATGCCAAGGCACCGACATTATTCATAAACATCGATAGAAAGGCGGCTAGAAAGGTTAATACGGAAATATGCAGAAAAGGCTTGGAGGAAATAGGCTCTATGGCATCGGCTATGAATTCGACAGCTCCAGACTTCGTTAAACCAAAGCTTACTATCAAGACCATTATCACTGTAACGGTTGCTGGATTACCAAATCCGGCGAACATGTCAGCTTGTGGTATTAGGCCGAAGATGCCGGCGCTAAATAGAGCGCCTAGCGCAACTATGTCGTAACGCCATCGCCCCCATACCAACAAGACTAATAGGGAAAAAAGTATAAGTAGCAGAACAGTTTGATCAGTAGTCATCTAGAAAAAACCTGATTATGCAATTCTAAATTCCAGAACCCCAACACCATCAACGGAGGCGCATAAACGATCACCTCTGGATACAGCCGCCACTCCAGATGGAGTACCTGTGTAAATAATATCTCCAGATTTTAATTCGAAGAACTTGGAAAGCTCACTGATTATTTCCGGCACTGACCAAATCATCTCACTGAGGCTAGCCTGCTGCCGAATTTCATCATTTACTTTTAGAGAGATTTGTCTACCACTAAGCTGGGCGACTTCGCTCGCAGGCAGTATTGCCGAAATTGGCGCAGACTGATCGAAGCCCTTAGCCAGATCCCAGGGCCGCCCCTTGCTCTTAGCGATAGCTTGCAGATCACGGCGGGTGAAATCTATGCCAACTGCATAGCCATAAACACAGTCCATTGCCGATTCTATATCAATATTTTTGCCTCCCGATTTTAAGGCAACGACTAGTTCGACCTCATGATGTAAATCGTTCGTTGCCTGCGGATAAGCTACGTCTTGATTGAAAGTGACACAGGCGCTAGCAGGTTTGCTAAAAAAAACGGGTGGCTCCTGTTTCGGGTCTCCGCCCATTTCCTTCACATGCTCGCTGTAGTTTCGTCCTACACAATAGATTCTATGAACTGGAAATCGCGGAGCCTGTTCACTTACCTCTGCTTGCGCATCAAGCTTCACTGGCACAAATGTAGGTGGTTGCTGTTCTACTACAAATTCCATAGCGATATATTCTCTGTTGTTGTCGGCTTCAAAACGTACACGTCAATTGTGCATGCAGAGTATCAGCAATTACATTTGCGCGCTGTGGAAACAAAGTAAGGCCAGTCGCATTTTCTATCAATTCCAGAGTGCTCAGCTGATCGCAGAAATTTACCTGCTGCCGAACATTGCTGTTGAAGATAAAAGCACTCAACGAATCGGGGGTGCTAATAACCTTGAAATAGGCAGAGGGATTTACGCCGATCTCATCCTCTCGATCACCTGCTTCCCCACGCAATCCTTCTCCGCGATATCTGTAGATTGGCCCGCTGATCACGTAGACCTCCCCAACCTTATTTGCCAACGCATTGATCGCCTGATCTAGCCGAGACCAACTCCCAACTCTCAGCTCAAACGGCAGGGCTGCCATATTGCTGAGCAAATTCAGCTCAGACCAATAGGGAGTGCCGGCGAAACTACTCATCGGCACCAAACGACCCTGATCCTCCGAGAGTAGATTGATTCCGCCTAGCTGATAGCTGCGTTCTTCCGAATCTACAGACACCACTTGTTCGCTCTGCGGTGCGCTGTCGATAAGCTCTAGCTGTTTAGCAGCTCGAGACACGAGGGGATCCTCAAACCACACGCGCGGCAGCAGTGAGGCCACACCAACGCTACCGGCAATCACACGATAGGCCTGCCAATCAGCAAGGCCACTCCGCTCGTTAATAGAGGCAACATACAATTGCCGCACGATAATCTCGCTACTTTCAATCTCTATGCTGTCAGCGGCAATCGGGCAGCCAGCCATACAGTGCGAAATATGTACTGTTTGAGCGCTGGCTACTGCCGCGACAAGAAAGCTAAAACAACTAGCCCATCGGATAAAGGATTTGTTCATGCACTTCATCGCATTGCTTCAGTGTCTCTTCGCTAAGGGTTACATCGAGGGCCGCTAACGACTCTTCCAGTTGATCTGCCGTTCGCGCACCGATAATTGTCGATGCGACAAAGTCAAAATTCATACTCCAGGCGGTTGCCAAAGTCACCGGAGACATCCCTGCCTCTTTGGCAATCTCCATGTACTTAGCAGTAGAGGCCAGTGTTCCTTCGTTCACAAAACGGCTAGACATAGCTTTCTGTCTTGGGTCGGCAGAACCGTATTCCGAAAAGCGACAATTTTTGGGTATCTCCGGTTGATTGTATTTACCACTGAGAACACCGCCCCCTATTGGGGAATACGGCAAGAGTGATACATGCTCCCTTTTACACACCTCTGCCAACTCATCTAGAAATCGGCGATTCAACAGAGAAAAATTATTTTGGATAGACTGAAATCGTGCCAGGCCCTCATAATCAGCGACGGTATTTGCCTTCGTCAATCCGTAGGAAGTCTCATTGGAAGTGCCGATGTAACGCACCTTACCTGCCTGCACCAACCTGTCCATTGCTTCCATCGTTTCATCTATAGGCACGATAGGGTCTGGCCAATGCACCTGATAGAGATCGATATAGTCTATATTCATTCTACGCAGCGAACCTTCTACAGCCGTTTCGATATGAAACCTGTCTAAAGTGGTCAGGCCATGACGAATGGGCGGAACAAACCAGCCCGCCGCCGCTCCAGCAACCTTAGTCGCTATGATGAGTGAGTCCCTGGGTTTGGTCTGAATCCATTCGCCAAATATCTGCTCGGTAACACCAACTGTCTCTGCCGATGGAGGAACTGGATAGACCTCCGCCGTATCGAAGAAATTAATACCGCGCTCATAGGCCTCTTCAAGAATCTTAAATGACTCCTTTTTATCGCTCCAGCTGCCAAAGCTCATAGTCCCCATACAAATAGGGCTAACTCGTAATCCACTCTTTCCTATATATCGATGTTCCATACTACTCCCTCTTACTGCATTCAATCATAATCACATACAGCGCCTATACCTGCGCGCTGCAATCGTCTCCTAGATAACCGCCGCCGCCACAATACACGACATCCTGCAGTTGAATTCGTATTCCATCGGGATCTGAAAAATAGACCTCAGGAGTTCCACCCTCCACGCCGCCGCGATTCGGCATGCGCATGCTAATCCAATGCACCAAGCCAGGTGTATTTGACGCGTCTTCTCTGGCGGTGAATCCATAGTCTTCGAGCTTCGCGATGATGCCATCCACATCGAAGTCCTCGACACTAAGACAAACATGATCCACTCTACCCGGTTGTGTAGGCGCACCTGTTTGATCGCCCCCCACATACATCAGAAACTGTAGTCCATCGCCCACGCCGACAATCGGCGATGTCGGCCCCTGATAGGCCTGAAACCCCAATCCGAAGGTGCGTGTATAAAATTCATTCGCTCGATCTTTGTTGGCAAGAAAATTAGTAAAATGACTAAGATCAACCATGCGAAACAGGCCATCAGCTGCTGCCTCTTCCACGCGCTCGCAGACATCACCAAAGTCACCCGCTCCACCACAGTGCTCCGTGCTCGAGAGTTGGTAGATCAGGCCTTCGACGTCTGCGAAAAATAACTCCTGAGTTCCTGACACTGACCCACCCTCATCCTGACCTCGAGTCCTAGTCCAAGATTGCATAGCAATGTCGAGAGAGGCTTGATTTGGGCCCGGCTGCGCACGACGGGCTACACCAAACGCATCAAGCTGATCGCGCACCGATTCCAAATCGAAATTTTCAACGCTTAGGCCGATATGACTAAAGCCAGGCGCTTGGCCCGGCAACAATGGCGACAACGAGAAAAACCTAGGTCCTTGGCCAATGCGCATACAGACAGATGCACCCTGTCGAGATTGGATACTTGCACCGAACAGGTCCTGATAAAAACGCACTGATCGCTCTACATTGGAAACCCGCATGCCGTAGCTGTGCAGTTTACGCACCGCAATCACAGAAGGCGATTGCGCAAACAATGCCGGGCTGAACAAGAGCGCTGGAATTGCTTTAAGGAGAGTGCGTCGGCTGAGCATTGCCGATGCACTGCTGGTGTTGGAATTAGTCGTCATAGCCGCTGTCCTCGCGCCTTTTATTGGTCGCGACATCATAGCTAGAGTCCAATGCTAGCGTCTACCTCGTGGCGAATTTAATTCGAGGCAACTTTAACTCGATTCAACTCTTATTCAATTCAACTCTTATTCAATTCAACAGCGCCACCATCTTTCTGCCACTGCTCCATGCCACCTTTTAAGTGTACGACGTTCTCAATGCCCATATTTTTTAGCGATTGTGCCGACAGTGCCGAACGCCAACCTTTGTTGCAATAGAGCACCAATTCCTCTGCCTTATCGAATTCGGTTCGGTAATAGGGGCTGTCTGGATCAACCCAAAATTCCAGCATTCCACGAGGAATGTGCAGGGAACCAGAAATTTTACCTTCGCGCTTTACCTCGCGAACGTCCCGCAGATCGATAATTACCACCGACTCGTCCAAATTCTCCAGCCGCGTCTTCAAGTCAGAAGAATCTATAGTCTGTACCTGCTGTTCTGCCTCGGCAACTAACTGTTTGTAGCCCTTTGTTACGTTCATTCTGCAATCCTTTATCTGTCCATTTATCTAGTTATTCGTCTATTTATTTGTCTATTTAGCTCACTGTTCACATCACTAACTAGTCGCGGCACTCCAACACGGTATTCGCCAGAAACAAGGAAAGAGTAGAGCCATAAGGCGCACATTAGCGGCGTGAGGACTTCACCAATGCACCACCACCGGATACAACGGCGCCAAATACATTGCCCGCAGAATCCACGGCCACCCCTTCAGGGTTTGAACCCGCAGGATAAGCCTCCACCGTTCCATCAATGAAGTAGTCTACAATGCCATCTAATAAGCTACCCACACGGATACCTGCATGCCAACCTGGGTTCCTGATGTCATCGAACTCCGATTCTGAATCTGCCACATAAATAGTGTCGTCGTCGGTTATATAGATGCCACTAGGTCGGCTGAAGGATTTAAATTCGCCGATATAGTTACCGTTCAGATCGAATATCTGCAGACGGTTGTTGCCCCTATCACCCACGATCAATCGATTCCGAGAATCGATATCTAGCGCGTGCGGCGTCTTGAACTTGCCAGCTGTAGACCCCCAACCGCCCCAATACTTAATCATATTGCCTTCGCGATCAAATTTTACGATTCGCGCAACCGTTGATGCGTTGGCATCGGGATTCTGGCCACTGTGTCCATCGCCTACATAGATGTTGCCATCGGCATCGGTAACTACATCACAGGGAGTTTCCAACAGAGCATCTGTTCCGTCGCCAGCCACACCCGGTTGGCCCAGAGTTAATAACACCTCGCCTTCTGGGCTTAATTTGTAAACTACATGTCCCATTCCAGCCGTCGCTGGGTTGTCCTCGCGCGGGCCCTGCCCATCCGTAACCCAGATATTGCCGTCACGGTCTACATGTAGGCCATGGGGAAACAACATCAGACCGCCGCCTATAGAAGCGACAATGTTGCCACTGGGGTCGATTTTCACGATGGGATCAACAGTGGACCCGATGCAGCTATTCGCGCCGCAGCGATCGATTGCCCAGAGATGCCTGCCATCTGGATCCATATCGACACCCGCGGTAGAACCCCACTCGCGCCCATCGGGTAAGCTTGCCCAATTGTCCACCGTGGAAAAGGGATTCGGCCTTTGATTAATTGGCTCGAGCTGAGCGAATAGGGAGCCACTAACCAGAATTGCCAACAGTGAGGCAAATATAGAAATGACGAGAGGGTTTTGTGTATCAGTATTAGAAACAGTGTTCATGATTAACTCTCTGCTGCGAAGCATTTAGCAAAATGTATTCTGGCCGGACAGCATAGGGCCGGCAATGCTGGAGGCAGTGACCGCCCACCTCTCAAAACAGATTAAATCAGCAAACTGGCGATTGCAATGAGTCACATCAAGGACTAACAATACTACCCATTACACCCGTTCGCGGTGGCCTAGAGCATCACTATTTGATCGCAAAATAATCTTAGTAGAACGAAACACTCGCCGACAAATTCGGCGAGTGTTAGAGAGACGGATGGAAAAATCAAACCTAACAACTGCAGCAAAAAATTCTACTATTTCCTGCCAGCTAGGTGAGTATCAACTAACGCGTCACCGTAACGTTGACATTCTGGTAGGTAAATAGAGATCCGTCGCTAGCGATACCACGCAAAACATACTCGCCAGGCTGATCAAAGACGACCTCCGCTGTCCAGCGGCCGTCTTCAGGCGGCTGAGGAATCCCAAACGGCGGTGACCACGGTGAGTTCGCGTACATTCGGGTATCGGTATAGGTCTTAAACTGGGTTGGCTCAAAATGCGCCTGCGCCGCTGGCCCTCGATACACCGTCCAAGAGAAACGCAGGCCCGGCCCACTAATCGCCACAATCGAAGATGGCGGTCGATACAGCTGATCAATTCCCTGACGTTGAGGCCGGTCGCGACGCGCCGGCAGATTATCAGGATCACTAGCTCTTACCGCTAAGCTAAGCGGCTCCCCCACACGTGCGGAGCGAAAACTTTCTCCCTCGACACGCAGCTGGGGAGGAATATTCGTTCTCAGCGAATCGCTAAGGCTGCCATAGTTACCACCCACCTCGGTCGAGATTACCTGGGCGTCGATTTGATAGTCAGGTTTTAGCGTGCCGTAGGCACGATTAGTCTGACCTTGAGTCCTTAACGTCCACACCAGCTCATTCTCAGCAAAATCTGCGGGCACGTCGATGGTGAATAGAAAGGGGTTACGCCTAGGATAGAAGTGGGTCGGTTGTCCCCTATCCGCCGTAGCAAAATCAAAATCACCCTGACTTAGGTCGTCTAATTCGCCAGGCGCCACTGAAGAGAAATAATTCTCAGAGCTAATGGGTATATCAAATTGCTGTTCCCAGTTAGTATTCATGTAGCCAAAGAACATCTTGAATGTCCCGTCTTCGTTTGGCCACCACCCCTCGAATGCGGGCGAAGTAATCTGGCCGCGCAGCTGCATAAATCGAGTCTGAGCATGCACAGACTGACCTACTAGCAAGGGAACGAGCAATGCCATGAGCAGTGAAGTGTTAAGCCATGAAAATTTAGTTTTTACTGTACTCATCACTAGTCGTTTCCTTGTACTAACGAAGGTTCCATCGGTTCAGGCGCCCAACACAGGGGACAGCCGACATCGTAGTCGTTTCGATCCTTCATATTAGCTCGCCTTGTCGCCATCTCTGCCTGAAACTGCTCTTCGGTAAGCGACACGGAGTAGCCGAGATCAATAAACATATTTGAAACCGAACGACGCCCTCCACCTGCCCAGTTTCGAGCATCAGCCAAATTTGGATTCGCTGCAGTCGTGTCCAGGAAGCCTATAGTGTGCAATATGGTACCTTTTGGAAGAAGTGGCGCCCAATCATCCTCATAGACATATTGCTTTACCCAGTTGTGGTCATATCCAACACAGTTCAGCGTGAATTGGTTGTGCCCCCATATTGCTTCCAGGCACATGCGCACTCCCGGTGCATGCAGATGCGGCTCGAAGGCGATAATCTTAGTGTGTTCTTGCAGCACCACATAGTTGTGGAATTCCTGATTCGCCTTGTTCGGCACTACATCGATGTCGATTCCATTTCCTGTGCGCGGACCCCGACGACTGTACTCGGGCTCGTAGCCTACCGGAAAGAACTTGATACCAAATTCAACATAGGCCGATGTTTCACGCCCATTGGAATGCATGTGTGTGGCACCGAGGTGCAACGCCGAATTTGCAGGAAGCAAGCGACCGGCTTTCTCTGGAAAGATGTCCGCATTGCGGCCAACCTCATGAATAGGCCAGTTAACCACATCGCCGACGACCTCAGACCCATCCTCACTTAGAGCACCGCTGCTATAAGTCATGTGATGAACGATATAACGACCGCCAACGGTGCCGGTCACCCCATCGGCGGGAATGTCATTAACTTCGCGAACCTGTATGGCGGAAACATAGCGATCTTCGGTTAAACCGGTAGGCACCAGACCAATATCGCCCCACCAGTCTGGACCCACAGCAGGGCGAGAAAAATCACGGGAGCGCAAGATTAGATCCGGCTCGCCAATTGTCCAGTCATTGCCGCTTTCGAACTCTAGAAGAGGCGGCTCATCTTCTGGGTTACCACGCGGAGCACCATTGTCCGCCCAGGCTTGAATCATCGCTAACTCGACATTCGATAGCGAGTAGTCGTCTTTCATACGTGTTATGCCAATGTGCTTCTCTAGGAAGTAAGGAGGCATAGCTCCCATGCGGTCTCGTATTGCCGTGCGGTACTTAATCACCGGAGCCCAGGGGCGCACCTCATCGTAAGTCATTAACACCATCGGCCCGCCGCCACCGGGGCGATGACAACTCTGACAGCTACGCTGCAGGATTGGCGCAATATGATCAGCGAATGTCACCGACTCGGGGTCTATGCCAAAATCAGCCGAGTCATAGTAATGAGGCTGGTGATTCGCCACGCTCGCATCATGTGCCTGCGCAGTGAGGGAAGATGAAAGTAGTAATGCGATTAGAGATGAAACGAATACGAGAAGGCGCTTGGCGATCATGTCAGTTTTCCCTTGTTTACGCCTTAGCCGAAGCCTCGGGCATATGCTTAGTGATGGTTGTTTCTGCGTAGGGCATCGCCTTAAATGAAGCTACAAGCCCATGTATAGCCGATCAGGATAAAATCTCTGGAACGAAAAGTCCACGAAATTGGCCCGTCATACGAAGTGGAAAATACGAGGCCACTCTCACTCTGGAAGCGCAAACGCAGTAAGCGTCGTTCCGGAGGGAATCAGTACATATTGGCGGCCATCGAGGATATGAGTCATTGCCCCTGCTCCCCAGATACGTGAGCCGGTCTGATAGTGCCAGAGGTTCTCTCCGCTCTCCGCGTCGAAGGCCATAAAGTTGCCCTCATGATCCCCCGCAAACACCAGCCCTGCAGCTGTGCTCAACACCCCCCCAAAAGTCGGTGACGGATAGGTGAACTCCCAACGTAATTCGCCAGTTTGCACATCGAGTGCACGCAGAGCACCGGAACCTTGTTCAGCATCTATAAACACGACACCACCGAAGGAGGCCTGACCGGGCACTAGACTCGGTTCTTCCGGAACAAAAGTTGCGCAGGTTTCACGCGCCGTAAGGTAGAACAATCCTAGCTCAGGATAGAATGAAGGCGGCATGAAATTGGTGCTGCCCCAGGGATCAGGCACGCAGCCCTTACTCCCGTCGTTCAACACTATCGGCCTGCCATTCTCGCCTATTTCCCGCGCCCAAGTCGTTGCCGTAAAGGGCTTGCCCAACAAGAATTCGCCAGACACCCGATCAAGCACATAGAAGAAGCCATTACGATTACCGACCATTACCACTTTGCGCGATTCACCCTGCCACTGGATATCCGCCAGTACCGGCATATGATTGGAGTCCCAATCGTTCAAATCGTGAGGCGTAAACTGGTAATGCCACTGCAACTCGCCAGTATCCGCATCTAGCGCCACTAGTGAGTTCGAATACAGATTGTCTCCTGGTCGGCTAGCGCCGTAATAATCCGGATTGGGATTGCCCACACCCCAGTAGATTAGGTTGAGCTCGGGATCAAAGCTCCCGTTCATCCAAGTGCCACCGCCACCCTTCGCCAGAATCTCCGGATCATCTGGCCAAGTCTCACTGCCGGGTTCGCCAGGCCCTGGTATCGTATTAAAGCGCCACAGCCGTTCGCCCGTAACTGGATCATAGGCATCGATAAAGCCGCGAGTCGCATACTCGCCGCCAGATACACCGGTGATGACCATGCCATCGATTACCAATGGGGCGCCGGTTGACGCATAACCAACTCGGTAGTCGGCTAGCTCAACATCCCAAAGGATGTCGCCGTTACGCCTATCGAACGCCAGCAAATGTGCGTCAAGCGTCGCCATGAACAGCCTGTTGCCAAGCATCCCGAAGCCTCTGTTAACCGGTGCGCTAGCACCATAGGTCAAATCATCGGGAAGATTGCGCCGATACTGCCAGAAGCGGCGCCCTGTTTTTGCATCGATCGCCCAAGCGTAGTTATTCGAACCGGTTACATAGAGCACGCCATCGTCAACCAAGGGTGTCGTTTCGAAGCCCCGACCTCGAGTTGTGGTGCCTGTCTGAAAAGTCCAAACCGGCCGCAGCAAGGCAACATTCTCTGTGTTTATTTGCGTTAAGGGACTGTGCCGCCTGCCACTGTAGTCACCCGAATAAGTTAGCCATCGAGAAGGGTCAGAAAAACCCTGTAAGATATCTTCGTAAGCTGGCCCCGAGTCATCTTGTGCCAGTGCAGCCAAGGCAGGAAAAAAGACGGCAATCACTACAAACGATGAATTTTTGACCAATCTTCTAAGAATTTGAGGACAAGCTGGAAATTGCTTCATTTATACCTGCGACATCAGCGCTGTTGATTAAGAAAACTTAAAATATCGTCGAGCTGCGACTCACTCAATTGCCCTTCAAGAAAAGCTGGCATAAGTGAATCTATATCTCGATCTGAAGAGAGCAGCTCAGATTTTGCAAAGCCTCGCAGCCTCTGACTACTATCCAATATCTGGATCGAGAAGGCATCCTCACCTTTGATTATGCCGCTCACATTAGGGGCATTGGCCGTGCTCAGAATGATTGGTTTATAGCCGCGACCGATGCTGGAACTTGGCTCACGCACCGAGCTGCGAAGCGCCGCCTGCGAGCGCCTCTGGGTGATACGCTGTAAATTTGGCCCTAGACTGCCACCACTATTACCAAGGCGGTGGCATTCGATGCAATGCGTGGTGAACAGCCGAGCGCCATTTTCAGAGTCTCCGGTAAATTCTCCAGTGGACCCAGAAACCGCCACGCTGCGCAGGTAGCTCACCAACATCCAAATTTCAGTGTCGGGAAAGTCATGCGCCGGCATGATGCTGCCAGGGATGCCTTCTTGTATGCGTGTAAACACTCGATTCTCGGTCATTCCCGGCTGCGTCCACATCATTGTTAAGTCGGGTGCATCAATGCTGCTAATACCCTTCGCATCAGCTCCATGGCAGGTCGCACACTGTGCGCGAAAAATCACGCCACCGGCTAGTGCAGCTCTAGAATTGGAAGCTAGGGGATTGGTTTGCTGCGCCGACGCTGTCGGTACAATCAAAAATACAGCGAAAACAGCAAAGAACAGGGCTGGCTGCAGCAGGCTTATTCGACCTTGATAGGGAATTGATTCTGTAAGCATCACACTTCTTATTATTTTATTATGTGAATTTTTTGTAACTAAGTGAAGAGAGTAAAACTCTGTTCAGTAGGCAGAGTAACACCATCTATCGCGGCCGACCATCCATGGATTTATTGACATTGATGAGGCGTTGGTTAACTCTAGACCCGCTGAGATCTAAATTAATTTGGAGAGAGAAATGGGTCAGAACAACGAAAAACAGAAGAAGACTTCAACCCTGCAAATAGTAACCTCGGTCTGCGCCGCACTTGCGCTTGGCTGGGTGGTCCTTGGTACACAGGCCAACTTAACGTCTGCACAGCAAAGTAATTTCATGGGCGGATCGCCCAGAGTCGAAGACAGCGATGCGATAAACACACTGCGTCTGGTCTTCCCCGCCGGAGTGCGCTCCAATTGGCACAGCCATTCTTGGGGCCAACTGCTCATGGTTGAGGAAGGCCGCGGCCTGACGCAAGACCGTGGCGGCCCGCTGCTTGAGATGCACCCTGGCGAGCCATGGTGGACACCGTCTGGCAGAGAACACTGGCACGGCGCGCATCCCGACGAAGATGTACTACAACTTACCATCTACCAAGGCGAGGTGAATTGGCTGGAAGGTGTGACTGACTCGGTTTATAACGCCACGCCAAGGCGCCCCTGATCGCAATTCTCTAAGATCAGAGTTAGCAGTCTAATGGGTGTTCCTCTTTTATCGGACCACCCATTTTTATGTCGCTTCCTCTCACTGTTTCAAGCCATTGCCAACGGCCTCCCTCAACAAAGGAAGCAACTAGTCTCGTTGCCGGTTTACTCTCTTAGGATAAGGGTCATATACTCAAACTAGCGAGCATATCTCGCTAGTTACTGAATTCCATGCCATGGGGGGATGGGAGTAGAAGCAAGGGAGTTACATGAATTATTCAACACGAAGGATTTTCTCGATTGCCTGTGCCAGCGTACTACTCGCCAGCTGTGGCAGTGAAGAACCCACCATGCCGGAACTCAGCTTCGAGGAGGCTCTGCARGAGCAGCTGATCCAAGCCAAATCYGGCGATGTGATTAYCATTCCTGCCGGTGTACACGAAATCACCCGCAGCCTCTCGTTAAATGTTTCCGGCGTAACTATTGCCGGAGCAGGTATCGATGTATCCATTCTCTCGTTTAAAAATCAGATACAGGGCGCAGAAGGCCTGCTCGTCAGCGCCGATGATTTCGTRATTCGCGATTTAGCCATCGAAGATACAATAGGCGACGCGCTAAAAATCAATGAGAGCAACAATGTGCAGGTGCTGCGCGTCAGAACTGAATGGACTAACGGTCCATTGAGTACCAATGGTGCTTATGGGATCTATCCCGTGCAGTCGAGCAATGTACTTATAGACGAATCGGTCGCCATCGGGGCGTCGGATGCCGGTATTTATGTAGGGCAGTCCTCGCAGATAATCGTTCGCAACTCCCGCGCCGAATATAACGTCGCAGGTATCGAGATCGAAAACTCAACCTTCGCCGATGTTCACAACAACGTGACTACGAATAATACTGGTGGCATTCTAGTTTTCGACCTACCCAATCTTCCCGTTCAAGGCGGACGTAATACTCGCGTCTATAACAATCAGATCTTCGCCAACAACACCGCCAACTTCGCACCCGAAGGCAACATAGTAGCCAGTGTACCGGCGGGCACCGGACTAATGATCATGGCGAATGACAACATCGAAGTGTTTGAAAATAATTTCGAAAACAACAATAGCGCGAACGTACTTATCGTCAGCTATCTAATCAACGGGCTGCCAATTACCGACCCAGAATACGACCCATACCCTGAGGCCATCTATCTTCATAACAATCAATATACGGGCGGCGGAGAATCTCCGGATTCCGAGCCTCTAGCCTTGTTGCAGGCTGCAACCGGCCAACCACTTCCCGATATTATTTGGGATGGCATGTTGTCGAGCGGCAAGACAGCCGCCGACGCGCTGTGTTTCTCGGAGGCAGCCGACACCCGCTTCGTCTCCTTAGATGCCAGCAACGGTTTTGCACAACCCTCTTTCGATGCAGCTGCGCACGACTGTGCTCTTCCCCGCCTTTCCGCTATATCCTTGAGCCTAGACAGTCAATGACAGATTCCTTCTTGCGCTACTCCGCCTTGAGCGCATGTTTGCTACTCCTTGTAGCCTGCACGGAATCACCGCCGGTCTTTCATGATACAGAAAGACCGCTGCGTCTCTCCGACTGGCAGTTATTCGCTGTAGGGGCGAGCGAACTCGTCCCAAGTGAATCCAGTGTAGTTTTCAGGCCCAACAACACGCTATTTACAGATTATGCGCACAAGCTACGCACACTGTGGATACCCCAAGGCTTGCAGGCAGAAATTGTCGACGACGAGATTGACTACCCTGTAGGCACTATACTGAGCAAGACGTTCTACTATCCACGCTCATCGAGCACGACACTAACAAAAGTCGCCGACAGCGGGCTGCAGAGCATAAACCTGCGCGAGAACCAACTCATTGAGACACGCCTACTCGTGCGCAAGACTGACGGCTGGGATGCCTTCCCCTATGTGTGGAACGATGAACAAACTGAGGCTTTTCTGCGCGTAGCTGGGGCCAGCAAACAAATCGCGCTGCTCGAAGAAGGCAGCACCCAGACAAAACGTTTTACCTACTTCGTACCGAACGAGAATCAATGTGCCGGCTGCCACACTACGGTTCACCCTGCTGGTGACATGCACCCACTTGGCGCGGTATTCAGTCAGCTCAACATAGATTCCAGCGAGTTGGATGCTGGCATTGCATCACCTCTAGAACAAATGGTTCAGCTTGGCTGGCTAAGTGGTGAGGAGGTTTTTCCTCGCTCTGAATCTTGGCAAGACCCTGTCGCGCCCTTAGAAGACCGCGCACTCGCCTACCTGAACATGCAATGCGGGCATTGCCATAATCCGGAAGGCGCGGCCGACACCTCAGGACTCATTCTCGATAGCTCACAGACGCTCGCCATAAACCGCGGCGTGTGCAAACCGCCTGTCGCTGCAGGTGGCGGTACTGGAGATCTCCGCTATGCAATCGTACCCGGCCAGCCCGAAGAATCGATCTTGATCTATAGAATGCATTCCGACAAACCCGATGAGATGATGCCGGAGCTTGGCAGATCATTGAGTCACAGCGAGGGTGTAGACCTCATTAGCCGCTGGATAGAAGAAATGCCCGGGTCGTGCTAACGCGGTGCAATCATTGATTGGTCATTCTGCAGGAAAGAATGTGTACAGCACATCATCTAAGAGCGGCCCCCAGTTATCCCAATCATGGCCCTCGTTGACTTCTTGGTAGGTAAGATCGTATTCCTGAA
Organism: Gammaproteobacteria bacterium; assembly: GCA_016762995.1. Taxonomy (GTDB): domain Bacteria; phylum Pseudomonadota; class Gammaproteobacteria; order Pseudomonadales; family Pseudohongiellaceae; genus UBA9145. The sequence continues at coordinate 24,728 of JAESUT010000065.1, forward strand.
ACTTCAGAGCCTCCATAAATTGCCGGCCCGCCTGGGTATTGTCATTGACGGTGCCGACGCTCATGAATATTTTTAGCGGCAATTTGTCCTGCGCCATGTATTGAAAACGCAGTTCATCCACCATCGCAGTGTTTGCAGGAGACTGCATCGCGATGCCAGCAAAGGAATCGTGCGCCATGAGCCCAAAACAAGCACTGTTGCGGGCGCCGAAAGACAAACCAAGAATAACTCGGTCCTCGCGTACAGCCGAAGTTGGGTATTCCTCATCTACTTCCGGCAGCAACTCGTCGGTAAAAAAATCGATATAACGCGGGTTGCAGAAAAACTGCTGATTGCGGCGGTTTTGCTGCAGATTATCAGGGTTGCGACTATCTACAAACACCACAATCACTGGCTCTATATTCCCTGCAGCGATCTCGCTATCTAGAAGCGCCGGAAGCTCACCGCGAGATATATACCACTGGCCGTCAGTGATATATAGCGTAGGCAGCTTTGAGCTTCTATGACTCCCCTCGGGCTGGTAAACACGATACTGCAAGTCATAGCCGAGAACATCGCTAGTAATTCGAATATCGTCACTCAATTTTCCACCAGCTGAAACTGAGCCAAACACACCAACAAGAGCTAGGAGAATGAATAGCCGCATAATTAGGCACTCTCCCCTTCATCTTCACTCGACTCATTCAGGCCCATTATCGAGCGCCACATCCTGCGAAACATAAATGTCTGAAAGATCAAAATGGCGTTGGCGAAAACGATCGCCACCATCGGCAACCAAACCTGATTCTGAGTTACGTCGATAACGATACCGAATGCGACAAGGACTGTTACGATCGCCATAACGGGCCAAAAATCGCGTAGCGTTGCCGGATTCGTCTTGCCGAAGAACTCATCATTCTCCGAATCTTGACGCGCCCGCCTGAAACTACTGTGCGACACCCAATTGCCAGTGATAAAAATTGATCCAAGGACATATAACCAGAGTGTGTTGAATTCCTCACCGATCAGGGCAATCAACATAAATTGCTGTATGCCAAGTATGAAGGGGATAATAGAATCTCTAAGATAGGGCTGCCAAACAAACCCCATCACCATCGTTGAGTACATCACCCACACCTGCAAAATACCCAGGAACGCGCCCAGAATCATGCCCCAGCCGATAAATGCCTGCACATCGAAACTCCAAAGCCATTCACTCTCTACAATTTTCGACCACATCAATTCCAGAGCCAAGGCCTGAATAATACTGATAAGTGTCAACAGTACTGTGGGGAACTGTACCAGCGCTCTCGCTCTTATTTTACTCATAGCATCGTCTTTCTTATTTAATGGGAAAATCAAAATAGGTATCAGGAAAAGGCTCGTCCTGAAGATTAAAATGCCACCATTCCGTGGCTATCGCTGCGAATCCATGTTTGCTCATAACGAAGGCCAGCAAACTTCTATTTGCACGTGCCTGGGTAGAAATCTCTTGATAATTTGGCCAGGAAGAAAGATCGAAGAAATCCCAGGGAGTGCCCATATCCAGCTCTTCCCCAGTTTTAGAATCAATTAGCGTCAAGTCGATTGAGCTGCCTCTGGAATGCCCCGAACGCGCAGCTATATAGCCTTCATCAAACAAATTCTCTTTCGCTACACGCGGATAGAAGGCTTGTTTCATCGTTTTGTCATCCAAATCTTCAGCCCAGCGCACGAAGTGATCTACTGCTGGCTGAGGGCGGTAGGCATCAAATACTTTTAAACTTAAACCGAAGCCAGAAAATTCATTCTGCACATTCGACAGCGCACTAGCGGCTTCTTTTGTCATGAACACTTTTTCAGCAAAGTAGCCGTCGATTACACGTCCAACGAAGTTATTCTCGCTGAAATAGCGAAGCTCTAAATGCAGTGTCGGAATTAACTCGCGCAACTCCACAAAATAGTCAGGAACCAGTTCAGCGTTAACCTGAGCCATAGCGCGCTGCCCAGTTTGCAGCAAACATAAACCAAGCAGTAGCGAAAGGACGCCCCTGTTAATCCTCAGGCACTTGTATTTAAAGACTTTTTTATGATTCATTCGATTCACACTCAATCCAGCTGAGCAGTCTAGTCTATCCATAGCCTGAAAACTCTGGAAATTGTGGTGTGGTCTAGATTTTCGGACTAGAATACCTATCCTTTTCCAAGGTCATTTCTTGACTAGATACGTCTCCTTGCTAGTAGTACTGAAGAAGCACTGAAGTAATTCTGAGAAAAAAGCGGCATCTCACTAGTCATCGCTTTAGTATTAGAAGTGGCACCTAGAGAACCCTGACAGAATTTTATGCAGAGCAGCACATCTCGAAACAATCTATTTGGGCGGAACAATGAGTAAAAAGCAGAAAA